>JAFKKL010000132.1 GCA_017305595.1 Hyphomicrobiales bacterium
GTGCAACACGCCATCGACGGCATGATCGAATTGCTCGACGGCAAGCCGAACGATCTCGCCGATATCGCGCTGGATCTGTCGGAGGTGCCGGAATTCCATCGGCAGGTCTACGCCATCGCCCGCACCATCGCGCCCGGCAAGACGCTGAGCTACGGCGATATCGCCAAACGTCTCGGCGGTGTCGAACTGTCGCGCGATGTCGGGCAGGCGCTCGGCCGCAATCCGTGCCCGATCGTGGTGCCGTGCCATCGCGTGCTGGCGGCGGGCGGCAAGCCGGGCGGCTTCTCCGCCAACGGCGGCGTCGCCACCAAACTGAAGATGCTGGAAATCGAAGGCGCCTACGTCAATCACACGCCGTCGCTGTTCGATTAGAGGCTTTATGCTTTTGACGAAATCATCCGTCGTCATGCGCGGACTTGATCCGCGCATCCATCTTCTGTGAAAGGATGGATTGCCGGGGCATAGGCGAGCAAAGCGACGCCGTTCTTCGAACGGCTATGCCCGGCAATGACGTTTCCGCCAAACACGTAACGCTTGAAAACTCTACGCCGTCGGCGGCACCGAGATCTTTACCGATGGCCGCTTCATCATGGTCTTGTTGAAAGCTGCGAGTTTCGGAAATGCCTTGCGCCAATCCTGGTCGGGGAAGCGGAAGTCGGCATAGCCGAGCGCGCAGGTCAGCGCGATTTGGCTGATATCGAGCGGCCGCGCCAGCACATCGGGCGACGCGTTGAAACGCGCGAAACCCTGCCAGGCACGATCCCATTGATCGTCGAACCAGACGTCCCAGGATTTGCTCTTGGGGCGCAGCAGTCGTTCGTAGCGGCACAGCAGCATGGCGTCGAGCATGCCTTGCAGCAACGAATGTTCGGTCCTGACCTTCCAGCGCTCGGGACCAGCGACCGGCATCAGTTTGCCGCCGCCGGCGAGATCATCGAGATATTCGCAGATGACCAGCGAATCCGCGATGACGCTGCCGTCGTCGAGGATCAGCACCGGCAATTTGCGCAGCGGGTTGACGTCGTGGGCGTATTGCTCGTTCGGCGTGCCCGGCGCGACGGCGGTGGGCACCATTTCGATGCGATCAATCAATCCGAGTTCGATGGCGCAGATGCGAACCTTGCGGGCGAACGGCGACGCCGGAGAGAATGTGAGCTTCATCTGAAACGCCTTTGACGCAATAACGGGAAAATCTCGAACAAAAAATCTGGGAGTTGGCAGAGCTGCGCGGGCAATGCCGCGCAACTCCGTCTGAATGCGCGATCAGGCCGCGACGACCTTCTGCCGCTGCTCGCCGAGCTTGGCGATGCCGAGCGTCATGACGTCGCCGGCATTGAGGAATTGCGGCTGTGGCTTCATGCCCATGCCGACGCCTGGAGGGGTGCCGGTGGTGATGACGTCGCCGGGCATCAAGGTCATCATGCCGGAGAGATAAGACACGATCTGCGCGACGTTAAAGATCATGGTCGCGGTCGAGCCGGTCTGACGGCGCTGGCCGTTGACGTCGAGCCACATGTCGAGCTTCTGCACGTCGCCGACTTCGTCTGCCGTCACCAGCCACGGGCCGAGCGGGCCGAAGGTGTCGTGCGACTTGCCCTTGGTCCAGTTGCCGCCGCGCTCGATCTGGAAATTACGCTCGGACACGTCGTTGCACACCGCGTAGCCGGCGACATGCTTCAGCGCATCGGCCTCGCTGACGTACTTGGCGCGGGTGCCGATCACCAGCGCCAGTTCGACTTCCCAGTCGAGCTTGGTCGAGCCGCGCGGCTTTTCGACATCGTCATTGGCGCCGCACAGCGCGTTGTTGGCTTTCATGAACACCACCGGCTCGCCTGGAATCGGCAGGCCGGATTCGGCGGCGTGGTCGGCGAAGTTGAGGCCGATGGCGATGAACTTCGGGGCGCCGCCGACCGGCGATCCGAGCCGCGGCGAGCCGCTGACGGCGGGGAGCTTCGCGGCATCGAGCGCCGCCAGCTTCGCCAGTCCAGCCGGCGAGAAGGCGTCGCCGGCGAGATCGCCGATCTGCCCCGAAAGGTCGCGCAACTGGCCGGATGCATCGATCAGGCCCGGCTTTTCGCTGCCGATGGCGCCATATCTCACAAGTTTCATCGTGGTCTCCCTGCGGTCTTATTAATCGGTATCGCTTGAGGCTATCTCTTGGAACAACGCGCCGCCGAATTCAACCGCGCTGGTGGAAACGGCCATGCGGCACGCTGTTACACGTCGAGGCGGAAGCCGTCGCCGTCGCGCTTGATGTGGCCGGCGGTGAAATGCCCCCCGATCACAAGCGTCGGCGTGTCGGCGAAGCGGCCGAACAACGCGCGCCGGCTCTCGACCGATTGCACCGGATCGGTATCGAAGTTCGACGACCAGTCGAGATGCGCCATCTGGCACGGGTGGTGGGCGACGTCGCCGGTGAGCAGCGCTTCCTTCCCGTCGGAGCGGATCAGGATGCTCATATGGCCGGGGCTGTGGCCCGGCGTCGAGATCAGCGACACCTCGTCGGACAGCTTTGCATCGCTTGCGACCAGATCGGCGCGTCCGGCATCGGCAATGGGTTTCACCGAGTCCTCGAACACCGCCCGGTGTTCGGCGCTGTCGCTGTGGGCCGCCCAATAATCGTATTCGGTTTTGCCGAACACATAGCGCGCCTTCGGGAAGGTCGGCACCCATTGGCCGTCTTTCAGCCGCGTATTCCAGCCGACGTGATCGACGTGCAGATGGGTGCACAGCACCATGTCGATCGACTCCGGCGCGTAGCCCGCATCGGTCATCGTCTGCAGGAACGGCGTGTTGAGGTTGTTCCAGGTCGGCACGCCGCGGCCCTGCTTGTCATTACCGATGCAGGTGTCCACCACGATGCGCTGCGACGGCGTTTCGATCACCAGCGAGTGCACGCTCATGCGCAGCCGGCCTTCGTCGTTGGCGAAATGCGGGATCAGCCAGGGCATCTGCTGAATCTTCTCGGGGGTGGCTTGCGGCAGGATGAACCGGGTGTGCCCCACGGTTTCCATCTCGACGATTTTCGTGATCTTGACCCGGCCGACGGTCCAGTTCATCCGGCATTCCTCTCGTTTCGTGCCTTTGTTCAAGGATGAAACTTTCGTGTGTTCCGCGCAATGGATCGTCTCGCGGACGATGGCGTTATCCTGTCGGGTTGCGACAGGAGTGAGCAATGCCGGAACTGACCATTTCCGCCGAACAGGTCGGCTATCTTATCGAGAAGGCGCGTGAATTTGACGCCAAGGACGAGTTGACGGATGTGGCGTCCGGCTCCAATGCCAGCGACGACCGCATGATCGATGTGCTTGAGGATCATGCCGACGATCCGGTGGTGCGCGAGATCACCGGCTTCATCAACGCCATGAGCGTCGACGAGCAGATCGATCTGGTCGCGCTGATGTGGCTTGGCCGAGGCGACGGTTCGATCGATGAATGGGACAGTTTGCGGGCCGAGGCTGCGCGTAACCATAACAATCGTACCGCCGGCTATCTGCTGGGTGAGCCGCTCTTGAGCGATTTTCTCGCCGAGGGACTGGATGAGTTCGGTCTGACGTGGAACGACGAGCGCACCACGTCGGCCGGATAGGGGGCTGCTTACATCGTGCCGGGGAAGGCGCCGCCGTCGAGCAGCAGGTTCTGCCCGGTGATGAAGCCGGATTTCGCGCTACACAGGAAAGCGCAGGCGAGGCCGAATTCTTCCGCGTCGCCGAAGCGGCCGGCGGGGTTCTCGCTGGCGCGCTGCTTCATGATCTCCTCGGTGGAGACGCCGGCGGCCTTGGCCTGACCGGCCGAGACGTTGCGGATGCGGTCGGTGTCGAACGGTCCCGGCAGCAGGTTGTTGATGGTGACGTTGTGGCGCACCGTCTTGCGTGACAGGCCGGCGATGAAGCCGGTAAGGCCGCTGCGCGCGCCGTTCGACAGCGCCAGCACGTCGATCGGCGCTTTCACCGCGGCCGAGGTGATGTTGACGATGCGGCCGAATTTTCGCGCAATCATGCCGTCCACCGTTGCCTTGATCAGTTCGATCGGCGTCAGCATGTTGGCGTCGAGCGCCTTGATCCAATCCTCACGGGTGAAGGTACGGAAGTCGCCTGGCGGCGGGCCGCCGGCATTATTGACCAGAATATCGGGATCGGGACAGGCCTTCAGCGCGGCAGCGCGGCCCTCTGGCGTGGTGATGTCGCCGGCGACTTCAATGACCTCGATTCCCGGATAGGCCTTGCGGATTTCGGCGGCGGTCTTGGCCAGCGCTTCCGCACCGCGTGCGGTAAGGGTGAGATTGACGCCTTCGGCGGCCAGCGCTATGGCGCAGCCGCGCCCCAGGCCTTTGCTGGATGCGCAGACCAGTGCGCGGCGGCCCTTGATTCCCAGATCCACGGTTTCACTCCCCGTTTCTTGATGGTTGTCGACGATGGGCGGGACCTTAGCCAAAGCATGACGCTCTGATAAGCCCGCAAAGCGTCCTGAAACGCATATCTGGCCCTTGCGGCGGAGTGGGGCGTTAGAGACCGTACTGACGCTTGAGCCGGTCGATATAGGCCGTCACGTCCGGCGGCAGCGACTTGATGCCTGTCTCGCCGGCTCGCGACAACAGCGGGCGCAAAGACGATTCGCTGAGAAACTTCGGCTGTCGATTGGCAGGGATCAACTGATCGAAAATGAGCACGAGAGTGATCGCGACCAGTCCGAGGCGCACCGCGCCCAGCAGCGCTCCGGCCAGCCGGTCGAGCAGGCCGACATCGGTGCCGGTGATCTCGTCCACTACCATGCGCAGCAATTTTCCGAGGATGATGCCCGCGACCAGAAACGTTCCGAACAGCAGGAACGGGCTTTGCAGCATCTGCAGGTTGCCGCCGTGCGCCATCTGCGGTGCGATCAATGCCGTAACCCATGCTGCGATCGGCATCGCCATCAGGTAGCCGACGATGGTCGCGGCGCTGCGCAGCAAACCGACATAGAAGCCACCCACGACCGCGATCAGCAAGCCGGCATAGATCACGATATCGAAGATGTTCATTTCGTAGAATGCTCAAACAATTTCAGCGTCGTCCTGCCCTCGCGGAGATGACCAATTCGTTTCCGTCATGGTGGATTTATTCCAGCCATGACGAGCTACAACAAATGACTTCTTATCCCGCTGTCCGTAATGCGAATTGTTAGATCATCAACTACGCCCGCATCTCGGCCTTGATCATGTCGGCGGCTTTCTCGGCGATCATGATGGTCGGCGCGTTGGTGTTGCCGCCGATCAGGGTCGGCATGATCGAGGCGTCGACGACGCGCAGGCCGTCGACGCCGTGCACCTTCAGCGTCGGGTCCACCACCGCCAATGGGTCATTCGCGCCCATCTTGCAGGTGCCGACCGGGTGATAAACCGTGTCGACGCGCTGGCGCAGCACCTCGCGGATTGCGTCATCGCTCTCGACGCCTGAGGTGAACACGTCGGACGTCTGGATCGCCTTCAGCGCCGGCGCGTCGAGCAGTCGCTTCGTCACCTTGAAACCCGCGACCATGGCGTCGAGGTCGGCGTCGTCGCCGAAGAAATTCGGATCGATCGCCGGTGCGCGCATCGGATCGGCATCCTGAAGCCAGACGCTGCCGCGACTCTTCGGCCGCAGCAGGCAGACGTGGCAGGAGAAGCCGACGCGATTCCACGCCGGCTTGCGTCCGTGGTCGTCGATCATGCCGGTGCAGAAATGAAGCTGCACGTCCGGCACATCGAGATCGGGCCGCGTCTTCAGGAAGCCGCCGCATTCGGCGACGTTCGAGGTCATCGGGCCGCGCCGCTCGCGGCGATACTGCATGATCCCCTTGAAGATGCGCGAAAGGCCGGGGAACGACAGGCCGGCGAAGTGCGGCGCGTCGGAGGTGAAGCCGAACACGAAGTCCGGATGATCCTGCAAGTTCTGCCCGACGCCGGGAAGATGGTGCGTCGAGGCGATGCCGAGTTTGGCGAGCGTCGCCGCGTCGCCGACGCCGGACAGCATGAGCAGTTGCGGCGTCTGGAATGCGCCGAGGCTGAGGATCACTTCGCGGCGCGCACGGATTTCGAATGTCTCCTTGCCGCGCCGGTATTTCACGCCGACCGCGCGTTTGCCGTCGAAGACGATGCTGGTGGCGTGGGTGCCGGTTTCGACCTTGAGGTTCGGACGGCTGGCTATGAACGGATGGATATAGCCGCGCGCGGCGCTCCAGCGTTCGCCGTTCTTCTGCGTGGCCTGATAGATCCCGAGCCCTTCCTGCTCTGCCCCGTTGAAGTCGTCGCGGATCAGGAATTGCGCCTCGCGTGCGGCTTGCAGGAAGATATAGTGGACCGGATTGTCGGTTTGCAGCTTCGAGACGCTGAGCGGACCGCCCTTGCCGTGATAGTCGTCGGAGAGGTCGGCGTTGTCTTCCGAGCGTTTGAAGTAGGGCAGCACGTCGGCATAGGACCAGCCGGTGTTGCCGAGCGCGGCCCAGTGGTCGTAATCGGCGCGATGGCCGCGGATATAGACCATGGCATTGATGGCGGAGGAGCCGCCGAGCGCCTTGCCGCGCGGCTGGTAGCCGATGCGATTGTTGAGCCCGGCCTGCGGCACGGTGTCGAAGGCCCAGTTGTTGACCTTGCCCGACACCATCAGCACCAGCGCGCCCGGCGTGGTAACGACCCAGTTGTCGCCCTTGCCGCCGGCTTCCAGCAGCGCCACCGAGACGCTGGGGTCCTCCGACAGGCGGCTTGCCACCGCGCAGCCGCCCGATCCGCCTCCCACGACGACAAAATCGAATGTGTCGGTCACTCTTCGCTCCCTTGGAATTCTTCTTGGAATGTTCTTGAGCCCGGCGGTTGATCCGCCGTGTCGTTACGACAGGAATCGCAGCAATTTTTCCATACGTGCGATCTTCGCGCCATAGGGCGGATAGAGATCGGCAAAGCGATTGAACTTTGAGCGATAGAACACCGGCTTCAATTTGCTGAAGGTACGAAAGCCCCATTCGCCGTGATAGGCGCCGATGCCCGACGCGCCGACGCCGCCCATCGGCTGGTTGATCTGCGTGAAATGAAACAGGCAATCGTTGACGGTGACGCCGCCTGACACCGTGCGCGCCAGCACTTCGTCGCGTGCGGCATCGTCGGTGCCGAACCAATACAGCGCCAGCGGCCGGTCGCGTTCGTTGATGAAGGCGATGGCTTCCTTGGTCCCGGCGCAGTCCACCACCGGCAGGACGGGGCCGAAGATTTCTTCCTGCATCACCTTCATCTCCGGCGTTGCGCCGAGAATGACGGTGGGCGGAAACTTGCGGATGGTTTGCCAGGCCGGGTGGTCGGCGGCGGCGGGCTGGATGACGCGAGCCCCCTTCGCCGCGGCGTCGCTGACCAGCCCTTCGAGGCGGGCGTAGTGCTGGCCCGAAACGATCGAGGTGTAGTCCGGATTGTCGGGCGAGGTGCCGTACATTCGCCGCATGTTCGCCGCAACTTTTCCGGCGAAACTTTCGGCGGACTCTTTCGCCACCAGCGCGTAGTCCGGTGCGATGCAGGTCTGTCCCGCGTTGAGCAATTTGCCGTAAGCAATCCGCTCCGATGCCTGATCGAGATTCGCGGAAGCGTCGATGATCGCCGGCGACTTGCCGCCGAGTTCGAGCGTGATCGGCGTCAGATTTCGCCCCGCCGCTTCCGCGACCAGCCTGCCAACGCGCGTCGAGCCGGTGAACATCAGATGATCGAACGGCACCGCCGCGAAGACCTCCGCGATGTTGCCGTCGATGCCGGTCACCGTGATGTCGGAGTCCTCGAAGGTGTCCGCAATTGTCTGTTTTAACAGAGCCGAGAAGCGCGGCACCAATTCGCTCGGCTTGATCATCACGCGGTTGCCGGCGGCAATCGCCGCCACCGCCGGCGCGAGCGTGAGTTGCAACGGATAATTCCACGGCGCGATGATGCCGACCACACCAAGCGGCTGCGGCAGCAGACGATTCTTGGCAGGCCAGAATTGCGGCTGTGTCGCCACGCGCTGCGATGCCATCCATGATTTGAGATGCTTGCGCGCGTGCTTGATCTCACCCTGCACCAGCAGCGTTTCCGCCATCGTGGTTTCGATCGCGGCGCGATGGCCGAAGTCGGCCGAGATGGCCTCCTGGAAACGCGCTTCGTTTCCCGCCAGCATCGCACCAAGGCGGTTCAACCGGTCGAGGCGCTCATCCAGCGTGGGCGGCGGTTGTTGGCGCGATAGCGCGACCATGCGGCGAAAGCCCGCTTCGAGAGCGCTGCTGCCCGATGGTGTGACGGATTGATCCATGAGGTCCTCGAAGCTGGTCTGACGCCGCGCAATGCTGTGCTTTCGCGCGCGAGGGAGCAAGGCAATCGAAAGCCGCCTCGCGAAATAAACAAGGAATTCGAATGCGATCCCAGGCAAATTCACCGTTCGCGGGCTAAAATATGCGGGCACTGTGCCCGTTTGGGAGGCGCTGCGGCAAATCTGGTTCCGCCTGTCATAAAATGTTGAAAAGAACGGTCGGGGCCTCTTCCCAAAGCAGACAAGCATTGATACATACGCCCCGCGCCGTCGGCTTTTGCCGTGGTTGCCTTCTCAGGAAGTCTTCAGCCGGGATCAATCGACGCCCTTTGGCGTTGAGTTGGCCTCGTTTCTTCTGTGAAGGCGTGCACTGATTTATCGCGGGGTGGAGCAGCCCGGTAGCTCGTCAGGCTCATAACCTGAAGGTCATAGGTTCAAATCCTATCCCCGCAACCAAATTTTGAGCCAAAGACCCCAGCAAACTCAACGAGTTGCTGGGGTTTTGTTTGCGGGCCACTCCACTCCGGCAAAGTCGAGCGCCTAGGTCGTCGGCTCAAATCAGGGGCGAGGATCCCTGCGACCATTGTACGGTGACAGAGGGCTGCGCGCAGTCGGCTCATTATTGTCCGGAAGCACGAACTGTTCGCTGAAGACTGACAGCTTCGTTTCGTTGCCCATGGTTGCGGTCGAAGCTGGCTTCGGACTACAAAAATTGACCCAAATCGCGAAAGCAACGCGGAGTGCAGAGGAAACATGCCCGAGTTCAAATCGCTGATCTATGACGTTCCCGAGCCCGGCATCGCGCGCATCACGCTTAATAAGCCGAACATGGCGAACGCGCAGGACACCGCGCTGCTCTATGAGTTGAACGATGCGTTCGACCACGCCGCCCATGACGATGACATCCGCGTCATCATTCTCGCCGCCAACGGCAAGCACTTCTCGGCCGGGCATGATTTGTCGGAGACCGACGGGCACGGTGCTATGCGGGCGCACGAGACCGTCGCTCCCGTCTGTGGTTTTGGCTGCGCGGGCGCGGAGGCGCAGATGGCGCGCGAGGAGGAAATCTATCTCGGCTTCTCCGACCGCTGGCGCAACATCCCGAAACCGACCATCGCCGCGGTTCAGGGCAAGTGCATCGCTGGTGGGCTGATGCTGGCGTGGCCGTGCGACATCATCATCGCTGCCGACGACGCCGCTTTTGCCGATCCGACCGTGAGCTTCGGCGTCTGTGGCCACGAATACTTTACCCATGTCTGGGAAGTCGGGATTCGCAAAGCGAAGGAGATGTTGTTCACCTCCGACGAGATCAAGGCCGACGACGCGCTGTGGCTCGGCATGGTCAATCAGGTGGTGCCACGCGCTGAACTGATGGATGCGACGCTGGCAATGGCACGCAAGATCGTTGTGAAATCGCGTTTCGCGCTGAAACTGACCAAGCTCGCGGTGAACGGCGTGCAGGATGCGCAGGGACGACAGGTGGCCCTACGCAATGCCTTCCATCTGCATCAGCTCGCGCATACGCACAATCTGAAAGTCTTCGACATGCTGCTTGATCCGAGCGGTCTGCCCGAGGCCACCAGAAAGGCCATGGCGGCGCGGCTGGCTGAAGCCGGCAAGAAATAGCGCCCGCGGCGAAAGCCATATTCAGGGAGAAGCACATGGCGGGAGTGACGCGAGGCAAGGACGGTGCGGTCGGAATCCTCACGCTGAACGAGCCCGAGAGCTTGAATGCAATGACGCCCGATCTGCTCGGTGCGCTCGGGGAAGCCGTCGGTGAGATGACGGCCGATCCGGCCGTTCGTGCGTTGGTCCTGACCGGCGCCGGCCGCGGTTTCTGCTCGGGTCAGAACCTGAAAGCCTCGGAGGCGCTCGGCCAGGATCTCGTCGGCGGGGTGATGAAGTTTTACTGGCCGACCTTCAAGGCGCTGCGCGAGTGCCGCGTACCGGTCGTGGTCGCCGTGAATGGCGTCGCGGCCGGCGGCGGCTTCAGTCTCGCGATGGCAGGCGACATGGTGGTGGCCGCGCGCGCGGCGAGCTTCATTCAGGTCTTCAGCCGCATCGGCCTCGTCCCCGATCTTGGTTCGACATGGTTGCTGCCGCGCCTGATCGGTCGCCAGCGGGCGCTCGAACTGATGCTTTTCAATGAGCCGCTGTCGGCCGAACGCGCAAGGGAATGGGGATTGGTGCGCGACGTTGTCGATGACGTGGACCTGATGCCTGAAGCCGTCAAGTTGGCGCAGCGGCTCGCGCAAGGGCCGACCCGCGCACTGGTCGCGACCCGCATGTTGCTTGAGGATAGCGAACACGCGACCTACGCCGATCAATTCCGTCGCGAGATCGAGGTTCAATCCCATATCCGGCAGAGCGCGGATGCGCTGGAGGGGCGCGCCGCGTTCGTTGAAAAGCGCAAGGCGAATTTCAGCGGCCGGTAAGCGGCAAAGGATCAGAAGGTAACGAAGGCTGCGCCCGGGGTCGGCGCCGGCTATCGTTCTAATGAACGCTCAAAATAATCTCCGGCATCGCGGCGGCATCGTCAGTCGCAGGGCAGGCCCATTTCTCGGGCGATGGCGCGGAGCTGGATTTCCCAGCTTCCGACCGTGACCGGGGCAACCAGCGCGTCGAGCGCGAGGCGCATCGCCGGAAGCTCCTCCGTCAATCCCCAGCCGCCGCCGATATGCAGCGCTGCCTGCGTGACGCGCACCACCGCCTGCGTCGCCAGCAGTTTCGCCGACGAGACGTCGAGGATCACGTCCTTGAGCGGGATGTCGGAGTCGTAGCGCTCGGCGGCGTGATAGGTGAGGTGCCGCGTCGCTTCCACATCGACATGCGCCTGCGCCAGCGCGAAAGCGATTGACTGATTGGCGCCGATCGGGCGGCCGAATTGCTGCCGCGTGGTGGCGTAATCGCGCGCCCAGTTCAGCGATGCCTGCATATGGCCGAGCCACCGCGCCGCGACCATGATGCGCTCGCGATTGAATCCGGTCATGATTTCCTTGAAGCCGGCATCGAGCCGGCGGCTCTCCGGCACACGGACGTTGTCGAACTGAATGCGGTAGGTCGGCGCGGGGCGATTGACGTAGGTTTCGATCTGGCTGCATGTCACGCCGGGACTGCGGCGGTCGATGGCGAAGAAATGCATGCCGTGGCGACCGCGGCTCGCATCGGTCTGCGCGAGCGTCACCAGCACATCACTGTCGCCACCCAGCGTGATGAAGGATTTCAGGCCGTCGACCATCCAGTCGTCGCCATCGCGCCGCGCGTGGGTCTTGACGTTCTGCACGTCGTTGCCAGCCTCGGGTTCGGTCACCGTGATGGCGACCAGGCAATTGCCGGTGATCACCTCGCGCGCGATGTCGCGCTGCGCCGGCGAGCCGTAGTCGTAGAGGATCGAGCCGGCGACGTTCTGAACCAGCACGGAGACGGCGAGGTTGGGATTGACCTTCGCCATCTCCTCCATCGCGATCGCCTCTTCGTAAGCGCCGAGTTCGGAGCCGCCGATATCTTCCGGCGCGGTGATGCCGATCAGTCCCGCTTTCGCGGCGGCCACATAGAAGTCCCGTGGAAAGATCTTGTCGCGGTCCGCCATGCGCCAGCGCGGGCCGATCTCTGCGGCGGCAAAGCGCGTGCACATGTCGCGAAACTGCGCCCGATCGACACTCTTCTGCGGACGACGTGTTTTTGTGTGGCTCATCAGCTCAATCCTGCGATCATGATCGGCGGCGGGTGTCCGTCGCTTGGAATGCGTGCCGATGTTGACACGGCGGCGGCCTGTCGCCTATGAATATTTTCAGAAGAGAATGTAATTCTCCATATAGAATTAAGATCGATCGCCAAGGTTGAAGGCCGACGCGATCGATGCGATCGACAGCGCAAGCTGGGAAGGAAAGTCTCGATGGACTTCCAGTTCACGCCTCAGCAGGAGCAGGTGCGGGAAACAATTGCCCGCTTTGTCGCTCAAGACATCGCGCCCCTCGTCGCCGAGGCGGAGGAGACCGAGGTGTTTCCCCGGCAGCTGTTTCGCAAATGGGGTGAGCTCGGCCTGCTCGGCGTGCGCTATCCGGAAGCTGACGGCGGCACCGGTTTCGACAAGGTCAGCGATTGCATCGTCCGCGAGGAGATGAGCCGGGTGTGCCAGGCTTTTGCCTCGTCATGGTCCGCGCATACGCATCTTGCGATTTGGCCGATCTGGCGTGCTGGCACCGAGGCGCAGAAGGCACGCTTCTTCAAGCCCGGATTGTCCGGCGAGAAAGTCGGTGGCTTCGGCCTTTCCGAGCCTGATGGTGGCTCCGACGTGCGCAGCATGAAGACCCGCGCCGAAAAGGTGGATGGTGGTTGGCGGCTCAACGGCTCGAAGCTCTACATCACTAACGCGCCGATGGCGGATTTCCTGACGGTGGCCGCGCGGACGAAATCCGAGCACACTTCCGACGCGATCAGTCTTTTTCTGGTCGAGTTGCCGAATCCCGGCTTTGCTATCAGCAAATTGAAGAAGGAAGGAATCCGCTCGTCGGAAACCGGGCTGATCTACATCGAGAATGCATTCGTGTCGGATGATTGTCTGCTCGGCGGCGAGACCGGCACCTACAACATCGTGCTGGATTCGCTTTCGGAGAATCGCATCGGCGTCTCGGCCAACTGCATCGGCATGGCGCGCGGAGCGTTCGAGGCCGCGCTCGATTTCGCCAAGACCCGGATTGTTCGAGGCAAGCCGATCATCGAGTATCAGGCGATCGCGCACAAGCTGGCCGATATGGCGGCGGAGATCGATGCGGCCAAGTGGTTCGTCTACTACGGCGCGTGGCGGGTCGATCAGGGGACCATCGACAGCGCGACGGCGGCGCGCGTGAAACTGGTTGCGTCGGAGATGGCGGTGCGCGTCACCGAAGCTGCGATCCGCATTCTCGGCGGTGCCGGCATCATGCGCGAGTACCCGGTCGGCCGCTTCCATCGCGACGCGCTGGTTTATGTGATCGGCGAGGGGACGTCGGAAATCCAGCGCAACATCATCGCGCGTCAGTTGAGGTCCGCATCATGACATTCAAGGCCATCCGCTTCAGCATCGAGGACGAGATCGCGCGGCTTGTCCTGAACCGGCCCGAGCAACGCAACGCGCTTGATCTCGATATGCGTCAGGAAATCGAGCATGTGGTGCGCGACTTGCGCGCGAACGGCGGCGCCAAGGCGCTGGTGATCGCCGGCGAGGGCGGCGCCTTCTGCGCGGGCGGCGATCTGCGCGCCTTGTCGGACGGGCGGCGCCCGACCACGGCCAACCGCGAGCGCATCCGTCGGCTGCACATCTGGTTCAGCGAATTGCTGGATCTGGAAATTCCCGTTGTCGCTGTGGTCGATGGCCCGGCCTTCGGTGCGGGATTCAATCTGGCGCTGGCTGCCGACTTCATTCTGGCGACGCCGCGCGCGCAGATGTGCGCGGTGTTCGTCCGCATCGGTCTGGTGCCGGATCTCGGCGGTTTGCAACTGTTGCCGCGCATCGTCGGGCTGCAACGCGCCAAAGAGATCATCTTCTCGGGCCGCGTGCTCGGGATGGAAGAAGCGTACCGACTCGGCATCGTGCATGAGATCGTGCCGCAGGACGATCCGCTGGCGACCGGCGTAGCCTTCGCGCAGCGTTTCCGGCACGCGCCGACGGACGCCATCGGGATGGCCAAGACGATTCTCAACCAGTCCTTCAATCTCGATCGGCACGCGCTTGCCGAGATGGAATCCTACGCACAGGCGGTGGCGCTCGAAACGCCTTACCACCACGAGGCCGTTGCCGGATTTCTGGCGAAGAAGCCGCTCCAATTCGTCTGGGAGCGATTCGGCCGCAAGACCAAGGACAAATAGGCATGGCAGCGAAGGCAGTTATCACGGGCGTCGCAGACACGGCGGTCGGCAAAGTCGAAGGTTCGACCTCGCTTGGATTGCAGGCGGAAGCCGCGGCTGCGGCCGTCGCTGATGCAGGACTATCGTTGGGCGATATCGACGGCGTGTTGTGCGCCTATTCGTTCACCGAGCCGCATTTGATGCTGTCGTCGGTGGTGAGCGAATTTCTCGGCATCATGCCGTCCTATTCGATTGCGGTGTCCGCGGGCGGTGCGACGGCCTGTGCCCAGGTGATGCAGGCCGCCGCGCTGGTGGAAGCTGGAATTTGTCGGCACGTTCTCGCAGTCTGCGGCGACAATCGCCTGACCGGGATGTCGCGCGATAAGGCGGTGGCGGCGTTGTCGGAGGTAGGACACGCCCAGTTCGAGCGACCCTACGGCATCAGCGTGCCGTCGGCCTATGCGCTGGTGGCGCAACGCTACATGCACGACTACGGGGTGACGCGAGAGCATCTCGCGGGTGTCGCGGTGGCTCATCGCAAACACGCGATGCGTAATCCGAAGGCCCAAATGCGGCAGCCGATCACGCTGGAGGACGTGGCGAAGTCGAAGCCGATCTCGACGCCGCTTCGCCTGCTCGATTGTTGCCTGATCTCGGACGGCGGCGCGGCCGTCGTCATCAGCGCCGCGGATGCCGCGCGGGATACGCGCAAGCGCGGTATCGACGTTCTCGGCACCGGCCAGATGAACACGCACGAGCACATCATTGCGTCGCCGTCGCTGACGGATTTCGGCTGCAAGCAGTCGTCGCGGCAGGCGTTCGGTCGCGCGGGCGTCACGCCGGCCGATATTGATGTGGCGGAAATCTACGACAGCTTCACGATCACCCTGCTGGCTGAACTGGAATCGATCGGCTTTTTCGCGCGCGGCGAAGCGGGCCCCGCCATTCTCGGCGGCGCGCTCGACCTCAATGGTCGGTTGCCGTGCAATACGCATGGCGGGCTGTTGTCTTACGCGCATTCGGGCGCTGCCGGTGGCATGTTCCATGTGGTCGAGGCGGTGCGGCAACTGCGTGGCGAAGCTGAGGGTCGTCAAGTGGCGTCGCCCGAACTGGCGTTCGTTCACGGCGACGGCGGTATCCTGTCCGCGCAT
>JAFKKL010000379.1 GCA_017305595.1 Hyphomicrobiales bacterium
TCCTGGTGCTGCTGATACTCTTCATGGTGGCGGCGACGCTGTCCACCGTCGATGTCGGGGTCGATCTGCCGGTGTCGAACGCGCAGCCGCAGCCGCGTCCGGACAAGCCGGTGTTCCTCACAGTGAAGCCGGACCTGACGCTGGCGCTCGGCAACGACGACGTGCCACGCGTCGCGTTGCAGGCGACATTGGATCAGCAAACCAGTCATGATCGCGAGCAGCGGATTTTCCTGCGCGCCGACGGCGCGGTGTCGTACAGCGAGTTGATGAAGGTGATGAACCTGTTGCGCGATGCCGGCTACCTCAAGATCGCGCTGGTCGGACTCGAGGATACCGGGCAGGGCAGTGCCGTTCCCGCCGCACTCCCGGCCGCAAAGCCGGCCGCCGACACAGCGCAATGATCGACTGGCGCGATCCCGATGGCCGGTTGTTCACGGCGGTTCCGCCACGCGTGCTGATGCGCTGGGGTGCGGCGGCAGTCGTGGTCGTTGCCGTTCACGTTGCGGCGATATGGCTTGCGATGCATTGGCGCTCCGCTGCGGAGGCTGCGGGCGAACCGCCGCCTGCGGTGATGATCGATCTCGCGCCGATGTCGGTTGCACCGGAGGCCCCGCCGCAGGAGGTTGCGCCGGGGCCGCAGATGACCGAGGCGCAACCGGAGACGACGCCGGAGCCGCAGGAGACGCCGAAGCCGCAACCTGACGCAACGCCCGAGCCGCCGCCTCCGGCGCCCGAGCCAGAGGTGAAGGTCCCGGAATTGCCGAAGGTGGACGATGCCGTTGCAACGTTGACGCCACCGCTGCCCGAACCGCCAAAGCCTGAACCGCGAAAAGAACCTGAGCACAAGCCGGCAAAGCCGCCGCCGAAAAAGAAGGCCGAGCGCAAGAAGCCGCGCGAGCGCGCGGACCATGCCGCGCCCCGTACCTCAGCGCCCCCGACGGCTCAAGCTCGACGCGCCGAACGCGCGGCGGCGACCGCCGCCGGCGCCGCGTCGTCGGCCGCGGCGGCTGCGTCGTGGCGCAGCGAGTTGATGGCGCATCTCAATCGCTATAAGCGATTTCCTTCGGGGGCCGGTAGCGGCGGTGTCGCGACCATCGCCTTCACCATCAATCGCTCCGGGCAGGTGACCGGTTCTCGCTTGCTGCGTTCGTCCGGCGATAGGGTGCTTGACGCCGAGGCCGTCGCCCTGCCGCGCCGCGCCAGCCCGGTCCCCGCGCCGCCGCCGGGCACCGGCGGTTCAATCGGCCTTGCGGTGCCGATCCGTTTTTCGCGCTGAGCAAGCTCGTTGCCCGTGTTCAATGCCCCAGCTCAGGGGCGGAAGAAACTTTAAACTTGAAATAATTCCGGAGGTGGCGAATACTTTGTGCGGGCTGCCGGACGGTGCGCGCATTGCCGCAGCTCTCATATGGAGGACGCGCAATGCGGATTGTTTGCATCGGCGGCGGCCCGGCAGGCCTGTATTTCGCGCTGCTGATGAAGCGGTTGCACCCGCAACACCACATCACCGTGGTCGAGCGCAACCGGCCGTTCGATACCTTCGGATGGGGTGTGGTGTTTTCCGACGCCACCATGCAGGCGATGCGGCAATGGGACCCGGAAACCGCCGCCACTATCGAAGACTCCTTCAATCATTGGGATGACATCGAACTGGTGTTTAAGGGGCGCCGGATTCGCACCACCGGCCACGGTTTCGTCGGCATCGGCCGCAAGCGCATGTTGAACATCTTGCAGGAGCGTTGTCTGGCGCTCGGCGTCGACCTGGTGTTCGAATGTGAGGTAACAGGCGACGAGGAGTTCGCCGATGCCGACCTCATTATCGCGGCGGATGGCGTCAATTCGCGTATCCGCGCCAAATATCCCGACGTGTTCAAGCCGGACATGGTGATGCGGCCGAACCGTTTCGTCTGGCTCGGCACCGACAAGCGCTTCGATGCCTTCACCTTCGATTTTCGCAAGACCGAGCACGGCTGGTTTCAAGCGCACATCTATCGCTTCGACGACAACACCTCGACCTTCATCGTCGAGACCACCGACGAGGTGTTCAAGGCGCACGGCCTCGACAGGATGGATCAGGACCAGTCGATCGCGTTCTGCGAAAAGCTGTTCGCCGAAACGCTGGACGGCCACAAGTTGATGAGTAACGCGCGCCATCTGCGCGGATCAAGCTGGCTCAATTTCGGTCGTCTGATCTGCGAGACGTGGGGCCATTTCAACGGGCGAAGTCATGTCGTGCTGATGGGCGATAGTGC
>JAFKKL010000133.1 GCA_017305595.1 Hyphomicrobiales bacterium
CATCGTCGGTCGCATTCTCCTTGCCGAGCCGGATGTTCTCGCGGATCGACATATTGAATAGCACGTTGTCCTGAAACACCACCGCCATGTTGGCACGCAGGGACTCGCGCGTAACCTTGCGGATGTCGACACCGTCGATGGTCACCCGTCCCTCGGTCGGGACGTAGAGCCGCAGGATCAAGTTGAGCAGCGTGCTCTTGCCCGACCCGCTCGGCCCGACGATCGCGATGGATTTGCCGAATTCGATCTTCAGATCGAGATCGTCGAGCACCGGCCGCTCGCTGCCTTCATAACCGAATGTCACATGATCGAAGGTGATGTCGCTGGTAATGCGCGGAAGGTCCGGCGCGCCGGGGCGGTCGACGCCCCGGGTTGGTTCTTCCAGCAATTCGTTCATGTGCCGGATCGCCGCCGCCGACTGGATCGAGACCGGAATGAAATGCATCAGATGCGCGATGTTGTAGGAGATTTCCCAAAACGCGCTCTCGAACGTCACGAAGGTGCCGATGGTGATGTGGCCCTTGGTCGCGAGATAGGCGCCGAACGCCAGCACAACAAGGTGCAGCAGCAGCACCGCGACGTTGACCGAGCGCTCGACCATGCTGGAGAGGAACGTCGCCGATGCGATCTTCTTCTGGGTCTGGTTGTTGCTGACGGTGAACCAGCTCAGCGCGCGCCGTTGCAGGCTGAACGCCTTCACCACCGCCTGCGCCGCGATGTTCTCCTGCACCATGCCGAGAATGGAAGCTTCGGCGACCTTCTGCTCGTAGTTCGCCTTCACCGCCTTCGGCGTCAGGATGCGCGGGCCGATCAGTGTGATCGGGAAGATCAGGAGTGCTACCAGCGCGAGCTGCCAGTTCAGGAAGAACATCAGGATCAGGCCGGCGACCAGCTCCAGCGCAGGCAGCACCGCGCTGTTCGCCAGCGTCTGCATCGAGCTTTCGAACGCGGCCATGTCGACCGAAAAACGCGACAGGATTTCGCCGCGCTTGGTGCGGGCGAAGAAACTCGACGGCAAATCCTGGATATGCCCGAACAACCGCGCGCGAACATCCGAGATGATCGAGGCGGAGAGCCACGCGTCCCACTTCTCGTACCAGATTGAGATGATCGACGTGATGATGCCGGCGACCGCCAGCACCGAGAGGATCCGCATCAGGACGCCGAAATCCTCTTCGCCGAGCGCGTCGTCGATCAGGAACTTCAGGCTCAGCGGCATGATGACGTTGAACAGCGTTTCGACCAGCAGGCCGAACAGCACGAACGACAGTGCCTTTTTGTAGTTGCCGAAATGCGGACGGACGAATCCATAAATCGTCGCCAGCGCGCCCGCCGCCTCGCTCGCGGTGTAGACGACGAGTTCCTCGTCGTCATCGTCATCGAGGTCTATCTCGTCGTCAAGATCATCATCCTCGTCATCGTCGTCATCCCGCCCCTTGGCGGATTTGCCGGACGCGGCTTCGGCGGCTGCCGGACGCGACGATGCCGCGGCGTCAGACGCGACCGGCCGCAGCCGCGCGTCGTCATCCGACGATTTGGAACCGGAACTGTCCGAAGGTGTTTTGGCCACGATCTACCAGTCGCTGATCGACATGCGTTTGGTTCAGTCGTCCGACTCGACCTTATCGAAAAACGAATAGCGCAAGCTATCCGCATCGGCATACCAATTTCCGGGCCCCTTGCCGGCCGCGATCGTCGCCACCCAAGCTTCATCGAGGCAATCGTTGCGACTCATGGCGAGATCGAAACCATTGTTGAAGAAGATTTCGGACCACTCCCACCACGTGCCCAGCTTCTTGACGCCATGCAGCAGATCATAGCGGTCGATCAGCTTCGGATCAAAATCGCTGGTCACCGAGCCGAAGATCAGGCCGGTTTCGACGACCCGATGCAGTTCGCGGACGGCAGCCGACACCCGCCGCTCCGTGACGTGGCAAAGACAGGTCTCGAACACAAAATCGAACTCGCCGTCCTTGAATGGAAGATCGGTCACCGAACCGAGAAGGTTGTATTTCCGCAGCGCCGCGGGCGTCTTCGCGTGGATCGCGCGGTTGTTCTCGACACCCCAGGCATCGACGCCGAGCGCACGCAATGCGCCGACCAGTTCGCCGCTGGCGGAGCCGGCGACGAGCAGCCGGTAACCTTCACGCTTGTTCCAGACGATCTCGATCAGCTTCCTGAGATACTGCGGATCGGTGAATTGCTGCCACGTATCGCGATACGGACCGACACCACGATAATTTTCGAAGTAAGTCGTATCGATCTTGCTGCCGTTCGTGCCCTTCTCGCGGGCGTAACGCAGCCGCATCGTTTCCGTCACCACGATATCGGTGGCAGCGTCGGACGAATCGAGCAAGCCGTTCAAGGTCGAATCGAACAGGTAGTCGCCGACCAGCACGATGCCGGGATGCTGCTTCGGCTCCGGTCGATGGTTGGTCGCAACGTCACGCACCGGTATGCCGCCCGGAATGGCGTTCACCGACGACAGCCAGCGATGGGTCTTGCCTTCCAGCAAATGCGCGCGCGCATCGCCAAACGATGCTGGCAGCGATTTCAGCGCGGCATCGATCAGTTCCGCGTCGCTAAGGTTGGCGAAGGCCAAGGCATCCGAGCCCGCCACCAGGAAGTTCAGCACACCGTTGCGGCCGACGTCGTGACGCGCGCCCTCGTTGTAGACGCAGCAGCCGCCGAACGCTTCCGACATGAACCACGCGCCGGGAATCTGCTCGCCCCAGAACGGCGAATCGAACAACAGCGAGATGCGCAGATAGTGCGCCGGGCGATCGAAGTAAGCGATGTGCTTGACCATCGACTTGCGCAACTGTTCGCCGTCCCAGCGCATCGTCGCCAGCCAACTGTGCGGCAGGCAGACCATCACGAGATCGAATTCCTTCGTCTCGGGACCCTTGCCGTTCATCATGTTGAGTTGATATCGGCCCTGTTCGGTCTTGCCGACTTCCAGCACACGATGGTTGAGCTGAATATCGGCATCGACTTCCGACTGAAGGCAGGAGATCAGTTGCTCGTTGCCGTTCTGGATCGAGTACAGCCCGATATAGCCGTCCACATCCATCACGAAGTTCTTCAGCGCGTTGAGGCCGTTGGTATTGTGGCTCTCGGTGGCGATGTCGGAACGCGCCATCACCTTGAAGAAGCGCTTGGCGACCGGATCGGTCACTTCGCGATCGAGCAGTTCCTCGCAATTAAGATCGATCCACGGATGCTCGTTGTCCTGCGCGCCGACGCCTTCATAATATTCCGTCGGCGAGATCAGCCCTGCGCAACGCTCGCGGAATGCGACGATGGCGTCGGCAGTCTTGTCGCCGTACTTGCGGCGCATCCCCGGTACGTCGTTAAGCAGTTCGCCATCGAGCATGACCTGCTCGGCATCCATCGGAATGGTCTGCAAACCGAAATGCTGGATCAGGTCGCGCAGCGGGTCCGGCCCGGTCATCGAGTAATCGTAGATTTCGGCGACGCCGGCTTCGTAAAGCGCGGGCGCGGCGTCGAACTTGCGGGACATCACCTTGCCGCCAAGGCGGTCGGACGCTTCATAGATCGTCACCCGGCACAACGGCCCGAGCTTCTTCTTGAGATACCAGGCGCTCATCAGGCCGCCCGGACCACCACCTATGATTGCAAGATCAAGCATCTGACTGTTCCGACACACAACCGCCGCGCCATGCGTCTGTTGCGACGACGCATCCCAGACTTTCGCGGACATGAAAGCGAGCCCTTAGGCCGTACCTTATCGAGGTGCGTGGAAGGGTCCGCCACCACTATCGCTGATTTCCACTGGCGGCCTCAAGGAAAAGCGTTTTTCACCTGAAAGAAAGATGAACAAATGGCGCGACCCCCTCCCGGCATCGAAAATTTCCCGGCTGAGGCGGGAAAGTCACGGTTTTTCAGGAGGTCACGGCAGTCATGCCGACTTTCGGGGAGCCTTCAGCGCGGCAAGACAGCTCCCGGTCTGCACCTCGGACGGATTGCCGTCCAGCCAGACCAGAATCGCATCAAGGTGGTTTCAGGCAGTCTCCCGCGACACGTCATCGGCCGCGCTGCACGACAACAAAAAGGCCGGCTTGCGCCGGCCTTTTGCATCTTCATCGCTTGCGCGGATGTTACTCCGCCGGCGGCAGGGCCAGCGGCTCCGCTTCCGGCGCGGCCGGCGTAATCGACGCCTGCTTCTCGCGCTCGTCGAGGATCAGGCGATCGCGCTTCATCGCCACCTCGCGGATGCGGGCCATCGAGGCGCCGGTGCCTGCCGGGATCAACCGGCCGACAATGACGTTTTCCTTGAGGCCTTCCAGCGGGTCCACCTTGCCGTTGACGGCGGCTTCGGTGAGCACGCGGGTGGTCTCCTGGAACGACGCTGCCGAGAAGAACGAGCGGGTCTGCAAGCTCGCCTTGGTGATGCCGAGCAGCACCGGGGTTCCGGTCGCGGGCTTCTTGCCCTCTTCCTTCGCCTTGGCGTTGAGCGCATCGAACTCGATCTTGTCGATCTGCTCGCCCGAGATCATGTCGGTCTCGCCCTGATCGGTGATCTCGATCTTCTGCAGCATCTGCCGAACGATGACTTCGATGTGCTTGTCGTTAATCAACACGCCCTGGAGCCGATAGACCTCCTGGATTTCGTTGACCAGATAGGCAGCGAGTTCCTCGATGCCCTTGATCGCCAGAATGTCGTGCGGCGCCGGGTTGCCTTCAACGATGAAGTCACCCTTTTCGACGATGTCGCCATCCTGCAGATGGATGTGCTTGCCCTTCGGAATGAGGTACTCGCGAGTCTCCTCGTTCTTGTCGACAGGCTCGATCGAGATGCGACGCTTGTTCTTGTAGTCGCGGCCGAAGCGAATGGTGCCGGCGATTTCGGCGATGATCGCCGCATCCTTCGGCTTGCGCGCTTCGAACAGTTCGGCGACACGCGGCAGACCGCCGGTGATGTCACGCGTCTTCGCGCTCTCGGTGGAGACACGGGCGAGAATGTCGCCGGGCTTCACCTTGCTGTCGACGTCAACCGACAGAATGCCGTCGACCGAGAGCATGTAACGCGCATCGCCACCACGCGGCAGCTTCAGCACCTTGCCATCCTTGCCCTTGATCACGATCGCCGGCCGCAGGTCAGCGCCGCCGCGCGTCGAACGCCAGTCGATGACCACGCGCTTGGCGATACCGGTCGACTCGTCGAGCGTTTCCGAGATCGACTGACCTTCCACCAGATCCTCGAACCCGATGGTGCCCTCGACTTCGGTGAGAATGGGCCGCGTATACGGATCCCACTCCGCGATGCGCTGACCGCGCTTGACGGCATCACCCTCGTCGACGTGCATACGCGCGCCGTACTGGATGCGATGGGTCGCACGCTCGGTGCCGTCGGCATCGACCACCGCGACCACCATGTTACGCACCATGGCAACCAGATGACCCTCGCTGTTGCGAGCGATCGCCTTGTTCTTGATCGTGATCTTGCCGTCGAAGTTCGACTCGATCACCGATTGCTCGTTGAGCTGCGCCGCGCCGCCGATGTGGAACGTGCGCATCGTCAACTGCGTGCCGGGCTCACCGATCGACTGCGCCGCGATGACGCCGACAGCCTCACCGTGGTTGACCGGTGTACCGCGGGCCAGATCGCGGCCGTAGCACTTGCCGCAGATGCCGTTGATCAGTTCGCAGGTCAGCGCCGAGCGGATCTTCACCTCCTGGATATTGGCCTGCGAGATCTGCTCGACATGGCTTTCTTCCATCAGGGTGTTGCGCTTGATCAGCACCTTGTTGGTCGCCGGATCGCGAATGTCCTCGCACGCGGTGCGGCCAAGGATGCGCGAGCCGAGCGACGCCACCACCGTGCCGGAATCAACGATGGCGCGCATCTTGATGCCGAGCTTGGTGCCGCAGTCGTCCTGCGTAATGATGCAGTCCTGCGCGACGTCGACCAGACGGCGGGTCAGGTAACCCGAGTTCGCCGTCTTGAGCGCCGTATCCGCCAGACCCTTGCGGGCGCCGTGGGTCGAGTTGAAGTACTCGAGAACCGACAGGCCTTCCTTGAAGTTGGAAATGATCGGCGTCTCGATGATTTCACCCGACGGCTTCGCCATCAGGCCGCGCATACCGGCGAGCTGACGCATCTGCGCCGGCGAACCACGCGCACCGGAGTGAGCCATCATGTAGATCGAGTTGATCTGCGCTTCGCCGCCCTTCGGATTCTTCTTAACGGCGGAGATTTCCTTCATCATCTCCTTGGCGATTTCCTCGGTCGCCTTCGACCAGGCGTCGACGACCTTGTTGTACTTCTCGCCGTGGGTGATCAGACCGTCGTTGTACTGCTGCTCGAAGTCCTTCGCCATCGTGCGCGTGGCATCGACGATCTTCCACTTCGAGTGCGGCACCACCATGTCGTCCTTGCCGAACGAAATGCCGGCCTTGAACGCATTGTAGAAGCCGAGCGCCATGATGCGATCGCAGAAGATCACCGTCTCCTTCTGGCCGCAGTGACGATAGACGTGATCGATGACGCCGGAGATTTCCTTCTTCGTCATCAGCTTGTTGACGACGTCGAACGGCATCTTCGGCGACTTCGGCAGTACCTGCGCGAGAATGGCGCGCCCGGCCGTGGTGTCATACCAGCGGCTCACCGGCTTGCCGTCCTCGTCGAGGCCTTCCCAGCGATACTTGATCTTGGTGTGCAGGTGGATGACCTGCGAGTGCAACGCGTGCTCGATCTCGGCCATCTCGCCATAGAGCTTGCCTTCGCCCGGCAGGCCCTCGCGGAGGATCGAGAGGTAGTAGAGACCCAGCACGATGTCCTGCGACGGCACGATGATCGGCTGACCGTTCGCCGGGTGCAGGATGTTGTTGGTCGACATCATCAGCACGCGCGCTTCCAACTGCGCTTCGAGCGACAGCGGAACGTGCACGGCCATCTGGTCGCCGTCGAAGTCGGCGTTGAATGCCGAGCAGACCAGCGGGTGAAGCTGGATCGCCTTGCCTTCGATCAGCACCGGCTCGAACGCCTGAATGCCGAGACGATGCAGCGTCGGCGCGCGGTTCAACAGCACCGGATGTTCGCGGATGACCTCATCGAGGATATCCCAGACCTCAGGACGCTCCTTCTCGACCAGCTTCTTGGCCTGCTTCACCGTGGTCGACAGGCCCTTGGCGTCGAGACGCGAATAGATGAACGGCTTGAACAGTTCGAGCGCCATCTTCTTCGGCAGACCGCACTGATGCAGCTTGAGTTCGGGACCGACCACGATCACCGAACGGCCGGAGTAGTCGACGCGCTTGCCGAGCAGGTTCTGACGGAAACGACCCTGCTTGCCCTTCAGCATGTCGGCGAGCGACTTCAGCGGGCGCTTGTTGGCGCCGGTGATGACGCGGCCGCGACGGCCGTTGTCGAACAGCGCATCGACCGCTTCCTGAAGCATGCGCTTCTCGTTGCGGATGATGATGTCCGGCGCGCGCAGCTCCATCAGCCGCTTCAGACGATTGTTGCGGTTGATGACGCGACGATAGAGGTCGTTGAGGTCCGAGGTCGCGAAGCGGCCGCCGTCGAGCGGCACCAGCGGGCGCAGGTCCGGCGGAATCACCGGCACCACGGTGAGGATCATCCACTCCGGCTTGTTGCCGGAGAAGCGGAACGCCTCGACGATCTTCAGACGCTTGGCGAGCTTCTTGTGCTTGATGTCGGATTCCGTCTCCGACATTTCGGCACGAATCTGCGCCTCAAGCTTCTCGAGTTCGAGCCCCTTGAGCAGTTCGCGGATCGCTTCGGCGCCGATCATGGCGGTAAAGGAGTCCTGGCCGTATTCGTCCTGCGCGCGAAGATACTCTTCTTCCGACAGCAACTGACGATCCTTGAGCGCGGTGAGGCCCGGCTCAAGCACGACGTAGTATTCGAAATAGAGGATGCGCTCGAGGTCCTTCAGCGTCATGTCGAGCAGCAAACCGATGCGCGACGGCAGCGACTTCAGGAACCAGATGTGCGCAACCGGCGCGGCCAGTTCGATATGGCCCATGCGCTCACGACGAACGCGCGACAGCGTGACCTCGACCGAGCACTTCTCGCAGATGATGCCCTTGTACTTCATCCGCTTGTACTTGCCGCACAAGCACTCATAGTCCTTGATCGGCCCGAAGATGCGGGCACAGAACAGGCCGTCGCGCTCAGGCTTGAAGGTACGATAGTTGATGGTTTCCGGCTTCTTGATCTCGCCGTAGGACCACGACAGAATCTTTTCCGGCGACGCGATCGAAATCCGGATCTGGTCGAAGACCTGAGCCGGCGTCGTCGGATTGAAGAGGTTCATGATCTCTTGGTTCATGGTGTTCTCCTTGACCGCTTAAGCAGTCGTCAGAAATCGAATTCCGTTTTCGTCATGCCCGGGCTCGTCCCGGGCATCCACGTCTTCAAACCACCATCGCAGCAAAGACGTGGATGGCCGGGATAAACCCGGCCATGACATCGCACCTGTTACTCGGCCGCTTCCGATGTCGGCGCCGGATCCTGCTTAGAATTGTGCAGGTCGACGTTGAGACCGAGCGAACGCATTTCCTTGACCAGCACGTTGAACGACTCGGGGATACCCGCCTCGAAGGTGTCGTCGCCGCGCACGATGGCTTCGTACACCTTGGTGCGGCCTGCCACGTCGTCCGACTTCACCGTCAGCATTTCCTGGAGCGTGTACGCCGCGCCGTAAGCCTCGAGCGCCCACACTTCCATTTCGCCGAAACGCTGGCCACCGAACTGCGCCTTGCCGCCCAGCGGCTGCTGAGTGACGAGCGAGTACGGACCGATCGAACGCGCATGGATCTTGTCGTCGACCAGATGGTGCAGCTTGAGCATGTAGATGTAGCCCACCGTCACCTTGCGATCGAACTGATCGCCGGTGCGGCCGTCGTACACCGTCGACTGGCCCGACTTGTCGACGCCGGCGAGTTCGAGCATCTCCTCGATGTCGCCTTCCTTGGCACCGTCGAACACCGGCGTCGCGATCGGCACGCCCTTGCGCAGGTTGCTGCCCAACTCCACCAACTCGTTGTCGTTGAGCGACTTGATGGTTTCGTTCTCGCCGTAGACCTTCTTCAAGGTCTCCTTGAGCGGCTTGACGTCCTGCTTTGACAGATAGGCGTCGACCGTCTGGCCGATGCGCTTGCCGAGACCGGCGCACGCCCAGCCGAGATGCGTTTCGAGAATCTGACCGACGTTCATGCGCGACGGCACGCCCAACGGATTGAGCACGATGTCGGCATGGGTGCCGTCCTCAAGGAACGGCATGTCCTCGATCGGAACGATCTTCGACACCACGCCCTTGTTGCCGTGACGGCCGGCCATCTTGTCGCCGGGCTGAATCTTGCGCTTCACCGCAACGAAGACCTTGACCATCTTCATCACGCCGGGCGGCAATTCGTCACCGCGTTGCAGCTTCTCGACCTTGTCGAGGAAGCGCTGCTCGAGCCCCTTCTTCGATTCGTCGTACTGCTTCCGCATGGCCTCGATCTCGGCCATCAGCTTGTCGTTCGGCGACGCGAACAGCCACCACTGCGACTTCGGATACTCGTCGAGCACCGCGCGGGTGATCTTGGTGTCCTTCTTGAAGCCCTTCGGGCCGGAAATGCCCTGACGGTTTTCAAGCAGTTCAGCAAGACGGCTGTAGACGTTACGGTCGAGGATCGCCTGTTCGTCGTCGCGGTCCTTGGCCAGACGTTCGATCTCCTCGCGCTCGATCGCCAGCGCACGCTCGTCCTTGTCGACGCCGTGGCGATTGAACACGCGGACTTCCACGATCGTGCCCTGCACGCCCGGAGGCACGCGCAGCGAGGTGTCGCGAACGTCGGAGGCCTTTTCGCCGAAGATGGCGCGCAGCAGCTTCTCTTCCGGCGTCATCGGGCTTTCGCCCTTCGGCGTGATCTTGCCGACCAGGATGTCGCCGGCGCGCACTTCCGCGCCGATGTAGACGATACCGGCTTCGTCGAGGTTCTTCAGCGCTTCTTCCGAGACGTTCGGAATGTCGCGCGTGATTTCCTCCGGACCCAGCTTGGTGTCGCGGGCCATCACTTCGAATTCCTCGATGTGGATCGAGGTGAAGACGTCTTCCTTCACGATCCGCTCAGAGAGCAGGATCGAGTCTTCGAAATTGTAGCCATTCCACGGCATGAACGCGACCAGCACGTTGCGGCCGAGCGCGAGTTCGCCGAGTTCGGTCGACGGACCGTCAGCGATAATGTCGCCCTTCTTCACCACGTCGCCGACCTTCACCAGCGGACGCTGGTTGATGCAGGTCGACTGGTTCGAGCGCTGGTACTTCATCAGCCGGTAGATATCGACGCCCGACTTGGTCGGATCGAGATCTTCGGTGGCGCGGATGACGACGCGGGTGGCGTCGATCTGGTCGATCACGCCCGAACGGCGGGCGGCAATCGCCGCGCCCGAGTCGCGCGCGACCACGCCTTCCATGCCGGTGCCGACGAACGGCGCCTCGGCGCGTACCAGCGGCACGGCCTGACGTTGCATGTTCGAGCCCATCAGCGCGCGGTTGGCGTCGTCGTTCTCGAGGAACGGGATCAGCGCCGCTGCGACCGAAACGAGCTGCTTCGGCGACACGTCCATGAAGTCGACGCGATCCGGCGTCACCGGCAGCACTTCGCCGGCGTGACGGCAGACGACGAGGTCTTCGGTGAAGCGACCCTTGGCGTCGAGCGGCAGGTTGGCCTGCGCGACGTGATAGCGGCCCTCTTCCATCGCGGAGAGGTACACCACCTCGTCGGTGACGCGGCCGTCCTTGACGCGACGATACGGTGTCTCGACGAAGCCATACTTGTTGACGCGCGCAAAGGTCGCCAGCGAGTTGATCAGACCGATGTTCGGACCTTCCGGCGTCTCGATCGGGCAGATACGACCGTAGTGGGTCGGATGCACGTCGCGGACTTCGAAGCCAGCGCGCTCGCGGGTCAGACCGCCCGGGCCAAGCGCCGAGAGACGACGCTTGTGGGTGATCTCCGACAGCGGATTGGTCTGGTCCATGAACTGCGAGAGCTGCGACGAGCCGAAGAACTCGCGCACGGCGGCAGCCGCGGGCTTCGCGTTGATCAAGTCTTGCGGCATCACGGTGTCGATGTCGACCGACGACATGCGCTCCTTGATGGCGCGCTCCATGCGCAGCAAGCCGATGCGATACTGATTTTCCATCAGCTCACCGACCGAACGCACACGGCGGTTGCCGAGATGGTCGATGTCGTCGATCTCGCCCTTGCCGTCGCGCAGGTCCACCAGCGTCTTGATAACGGCGAGGATGTCTTCCTTGCGCAGCGTGCGATGGGTATCCGGCGCATCGAGGTCGAGGCGCATGTTCATCTTGACGCGACCGACCGCGGACAGGTCGTAGCGCTCGCTGTCGAAGAACAGCGACTGGAACATGTTCTGCGCCGATTCCAAGGTCGGCGGCTCGCCCGGACGCATCACGCGATAGATGTCGAACAGCGCGTCCTCACGCGTCATGTTCTTGTCGGCGTTCAGCGTGTTGCGGATATAGGGACCGACGTTGACATGGTCGATGTCGAGCAGCGGCAACTCCTTGTAGCCCTGCTCATTCAGCGCCTTCAGCGACTTCTCGGTCAGTTCCTCGCCGGCCTCGGCGTAGATCTCGCCGGTCTTCGGATTGACGAGGTCCTCGGCGAGATACATGCCGACCAACTCGTCGTCGAGCATCCGCAGCGCCTTGAGGCCCTTCTCCTGCAACTGACGCGCGCCGCGCACGGTCAGCTTCTTGCCGGCCTCGAGCACAACCTTGCCGGTGTCGGCGTCGACCAGATCGTTGATCGTCGAGTAGCCGCGGAAACGGTTGACATCAAACGGCACGCGCCAGCCGTCCTTGGTGCGCTTGTACTGAATGGTCTTGTAGAAGGTCGACAGGATTTCTTCGCCGTCGAGACCCAGCGCAAACATCAGCGACGTCACCGGAATTTTGCGGCGACGGTCGATACGCGCGAACACGATGTCCTTGGCGTCAAACTCGATGTCGAGCCACGAACCGCGATACGGAATCACGCGCGCGGCGAACAGCAGCTTGCCAGACGAATGGGTCTTGCCCTTGTCGTGGTCGAAGAACACGCCCGGCGAACGGTGCATCTGCGAGACGATGACGCGCTCGGTGCCGTTGACGATGAAGGTGCCGTTCATGGTCATGAGCGGAATGTCGCCCATGTAGACGTCCTGCTCCTTGATGTCCTTGACGGAGCGCGCGCCGGTTTCCTCGTCGATATCGAACACGATCAGGCGTAGCGTCACCTTCAGCGGCGCAGCAAAGGTCATGCCGCGCTGACGACACTCGTCGACGTCGTACTTCGGCGGCTCGAATTCATAGCGGACGAATTCCAGCATCGAGGTGTTGGAGAAATCCGAGATCGGGAACACCGACCGGAACACCGCCTGCAAGCCCTCGTCGAGGCGACCGCCCGGAGGCTCGTCGACCATCAGGAACTGATCATAGGACGCCTTCTGGACTTCGATCAGGTTGGGCATCTCTGCCACTTCCTTGATGTGTCCGAAGAACTTGCGAACTCGCTTGCGACCGGTGAACGTCTGCTGCGCCATCTGGGCCTCTCATTGCGCCGCCCGGCAGGGGCGGACCTTCCAGAGCACGGCTCGCGCCGCCTCCGGGTTGAAATTCACTACGTTCAGAACGGCCGCCTCGGGTCAGGACAACAATCCCACCGCCAAGACATCGATCCCTGAAACGCAAAACGACGTGCGAAGCGCTACCGACGCTTCGCCCGTCCAAACCCTAGAGTCTTACGGACCAAAAGCCCGAAATTGTATATCTCCCAACGGCTTGCGTGGGACGCATCGCTGCGCGCCCTAAAGCCTGCCGTATTGTCTGCTGCCATCCCGATATGGGCCGGCAATCGTGGAAAATCGAGGGGGTCGCCCACAAATTCCCACACAATCTTGTGTGGAACGGGTTTTACCCCCGTTCCGGCAGACGGCCGGGCTGTGCCCGGCCATCCGTGTCTCCGTCGATCCCCGGATCAGACCATGCCCAACCGAGAACCACTCAGGTAACCGGTGGTTACTTGAGCTCGACCTTGGCGCCAGCCTTTTCGAGCTGACCCTTGATCTTCTCGGCTTCGTCCTTGGCAACGCCTTCCTTGAGCGGCTTCGGCGCGCCTTCGACGAGGTCCTTGGCTTCCTTGAGGCCCAGGCCGGTGATGGCGCGGACTTCCTTGATGACCTCGATCTTCTTGTCGCCGGCGGCAGCCAGAACGACGGTGAACTCGGTCTTCTCTTCAGCGGCGGCAGCGCCGGCGCCACCGGCACCCGGAGCAGCGGCGACAGCCACCGCAGCGGCGGCCGAAACGCCCCACTTCTCTTCGAGCAGCTTCGCCAGTTCGGCAGCTTCGAGCACGGTCAGCGCCGAGAGGTCGTCAACAATCTTCTGCAGATCAGCCATTGATGTGTTCCTTTAACGTATTCAGTTCGAACCAGATTGGATTTGCGAAGGGCCTCACGCCGCTTCGCTCTTTGAGGCATAGGCCTGAACGACGCGCGCGACCTTGGCCGCGGGCGCAGTCGAGAGCTGAGCGATCTTGGTCGCCGGCGCCACAAGGAGGCCAACGAGCTTGCCACGCAGTTCATCGAGCGACGGCAGCGAGGCGAGAGCCTTGACGCTGTCGACATTCAGGACGGTTGTGCCCATCGAACCGCCAAGGATGACGAACTGTTCGTTCGCCTTGGCAAATTCGACAGCTACCTTCGGCGCCGCCACCGGATCGTTTGAAGTCGCGATCACGGTCGGCCCCTTCAACAGGGAGCCGATGGCAACGACATCCGTGCCTTCAAGAGCAATTTTGGCGAGACGGTTCTTCGAGACCTTCACCGACGCACCCGCCTGCTTCATCTGCTTCCGCAGATTCTGCATCTGAGCCACGGTGAGGCCGGAATAGTGAGCGACGATCGCGACGCTGGTGGTCTTGAAGACCTCGTTCAGCGATTCGACCGCCTCTTTTTTTGCCGCTCGTTCCACAGCAAGCTCTCTCCGGTTGGCGGTCTTGGCCCTGGATCAATGTCCGAGGCAGGACCGCCGGGTTGCACCCATCGCCTGCCGGACATGACCTCAAGACCCTCAGGTCTCGCGGCACGAGGCAGACGACATTGAACAGCCTGCCCTCCCGAACCGGAAACCGGCGCGGGGTGTCGAGGTTCGAACCAAATACGCAGGCTCCGCGAATGCGGAGAACTGCAAGATCGGTCTTCACCCGTCTGTGCAGGCTATATTATTAAGCCATTGAAGATAAAGGATATCTCCGCTGGCGCCTGCAGTCTCGGACAGGACTCAGGATCCCCGGCGTGCCGGGCATCCTCGCATGCACTCGTCCAGACGACGGGAGCCCTTCCTTTCAAGCAATCCGAATGGATGTCTGGAAAGGACTGATCTCCTAACAGGCTCGGCTTTTGGAATGCATACGCGAACGTGCCAGCAATCGCCAGCACGTTCGGAAGGGGTTCTTTAACGAGTCTTTCCGGCGTTGCCAAGCCTTAATTCACCCGGCCCGTTCACGAGAGCGCGTGTCAGCGCGAAACTTGACCGAAAGCGGCGATCGCCCCTCGCGACGGCTCGAACGATCCCCCTCCATCATGGCCGGGCTTGTCCCGGCCATCCACGTTCTTCGCGCTGAGGAACCATTAAGACGTGGATGCCCGGCACAAGACCGGGCATGACGACTGGGTTAGCTCCGACTCCCCGACCCGTTCTGAGCCAGAATTTTCAGGACCCAGACACCACCGGATACGGCAGCGGCTTCGCCTGGAACGCCGCCTCCAGGTTGGCCAGCACGCAATCCTGCATCGCCTGATGCGAGTCGGCAGTGTGGCCGCCGATGTGCGGGGTTAGGACCACGTTGGGAAATGCGGTGAGCGCATCCGGGCTGTGCGGTTCAGTCTCGAACACGTCGAGCCCGGCACCGGCGATAGTTCCGTCCGTGAGCGCGGCAACTAGCGCCGCCTCGTCAACCGCCGAGCCGCGCGAGATGTTGACGAGGGTACCGTCCGGCCCAAGCCGGCGCAGGATATCAACGTTGACAATGTGATGGGTGTCGGCGCCGGCGCGCACCGCCACGATCAGCACGTCGCACCACTCAGCCAGCGCCGCGAGGCTGTCGATGTAGCGATACGGCACGTCGTGCCGGGAG
>JAFKKL010000134.1 GCA_017305595.1 Hyphomicrobiales bacterium
GTCTCAGTCGTCATGGCCGGGCATAGCCGTTCGAAGAACGGCGTCCCTTCCATTCGCCTCTCCCGGCCATCCACGCTCTTTGTTGTGCTACGTTGTAAAGACGTGGATACCCGCGACATAGGCGAGCGTAGCGACGCCGTTCTTCGAACGGCTATGCGCGGGTATGACAGAGAAGATATTCTTCACTCAGTGAAAATCCCGTGATCGCGGAAGAATGCGCACGTTGCGCGGATGACGATGTTTCTGCGCTGGAATGTCCGGTTGCGCGTGGTAATCGTCGTTGATCGGTTCGACCAGCACAGCGCCTGTCGGCAAGGCGCGCTTGCGGACCAGCGCATCGTTGGCAAGCCCGACCAGATCGTAGGAGCGATCGATCAGACGCTCGGCGACCAGATGCACCACCTTTTCGGGACTGCTCTGGATGCGGCCTTCCACCAGCACCAGCCGCGCACCCATCACCTCTTTTCGAAACTGCGCCATCACCTTCGGCCACACCACGACATTGGCGATGCCGGTTTCGTCTTCCAGCGTCATGAACACCACGCCCTTGGCGCTGCCCGGTCGCTGCCGCACCAGCACCACGCCGGCGCGTAAAATCCCATCGGTTGCGAATTCAGAAGCCCGCAGCAAAACGCATCGGGATGCTTCTTCTTCAACCACGACGAGACATAGACAAGCTGCGCGAAGGCGGCGGCATGACTTTCCGGAAAACCATAGCTGCCGAAACCCTTGATCTGCTCGAAGCAATTTTTGGCAAACTCCGGGTCATAACCGCGTGCGATCATATTGCCGACCATCTTGGCGCCGAACGTGCCGATAGTGCCGAGATTGCGGAATGTCGCCATCGACCGGCGCAAGCCGTTGGCTTCTTCCGAGGTGAACTTCGCGGCCTCGATGGCGATGCGCATCGCCTGTTCCTGAAACAGCGGCACGCCAAGGGTTTTGCCGAGAACGTTTTTGAGTTCGTCTTTATTGCCGCCCTTGTGATAAGGATATTCGATATCCTCCTCTCGCATTTTCCGCCGTTTGAGATACGGATGCACCATGTTGCCCTGGATCGGCCCCGGCCGCACGATGGCGACCTCGATGACGAGATCGTAGAATTTGCGCGGTTTGAGGCGCGGCAGCATGTTCATTTGCGCCCGGCTCTCGACCTGAAATACGCCGAGAGATTCGCCCTCGCACAGCATGTCGTAGACCTCGGGAAGTTCGCGCGGAACCGTCGCCAATTCCCAACGCTCGCCTTTGTGCCACGCGATCATGTCAAAGCACTTGCGAATGCAGGTCAGCATGCCGAGCGCCAGCACATCGACTTTCATCATCCGCATCGCGTCGACATCGTCCTTGTCCCATTCGATGAAGGTGCGGTCCGCCATCGCGGCGTTGCCGATCGGCACGTAGGTGTCGAGCCGATCCTGCGTCAGCACGTAACCGCCGACATGCTGCGACAGGTGACGCGGAAAGCCGATCAGTTGCGTCGCAAGCCGCACCGCGCGCGCCACCGTGGGATTGTTCGGCTCCAGTCCGGCCTGCCGCACCTGCTTGTCGTCGAGATCATCGCCATGGTGGCCCCACACCGTATCAGCCAGCGCGGCGGTGACGTCCTCGGTCAAGCCCAACGCCTTACCGACATCGCGGATGGCGCTACGCGGCCGGTAATGAATGACGGTGGCGATAATCGCCGCGCGATGGCGACCGTAGCGGCGATAGACATATTGCATCACCTCCTCGCGGCGGGTGTGCTCGAAATCAACGTCGATATCCGGCGGCTCCAGCCGCTCCTTGGAGATAAAGCGTTCGAAAAGCACGTCGATTTCGGCCGGGTTCACCGAAGTGATGCCAAGCACGTAACAGACCGCGGAATTCGCCGCCGAGCCGCGCCCTTGGCACAAAATTTTCTCACCCACTGCCCAGTGAACGATGTCGTGCACAGTGAGAAAATAATGGGCGTAGTCCAACTTTCTGATCAGTTTCAACTCTTTGCGCAGAGTTTTCTTTACCTTCGGCGAAATGCGAACAGGAAACCTTTTATGCGCGCCAGCCCATGTCAGATCTTCCAGATGTCGTTGCGCGGTCTTGCCTTGCGGAACTGGCTCGTCGGGATATTTGTATTGAAGCTGCTTCAACGAAAATGTGATGCGATCAGCAAAACGCATCGTTTCCGCGATCGCCTCGGGCACTTCACGAAACAATCGGCTCATCTCGGCCGCCGGTTTTAAATGCCGCTCGGCATTTGCCTCCAGTCGCCGCCCTATACTAGCGATGGATGCCTTTTCACGGATACAGGTCAGCACATCCTGCAAGGCGCGGCGTTCAGGGTGATGATACAAGACCTCGTTCGTCGCAAGCAGCGGGACACGCGCCGTTGTCGCGATACGCTGCAATCGCGCCAGCCTTCGCGCATCGTCGCCCCTATACAATAGGCTGGCCGCAAGCCAGACATTGTCGCCGCAGTCCCTCTGAAGCCGGTCGAGCGTCTTGAGAGCCGTTACCGTTTGAAAACGATGCGGCAGCGTCATCACCAGCAACTGCCCCTCGGAGAACTCGAGAAGATCATTGAGGGTCAGATGACAATCGCCTTTATCTGCAAGGCGTTTGCCACGCGTGAGCAACTGGCATAATCGTCCGTAAGCCGCACGATCACGCGGATAGACAAGAACATCCGGCGTCCCGTCGACGAAGACAATTCGAGAACCGACTAAAAATCGGGGCTTATGCTTGATCTTCTCGTTGGACAATTCGCTGAAAGCACGAACAACACCGGCCAGCGTATTACGATCTGCGAGCCCGATAACCGGAAGCCGCAACTCGCTCGCTTGATGCACATACTCCTGCGGATGCGATGCTCCGCGCAAAAAGGAGAAATTCGTGGTGATCCCGATTTCAGCATAGGGTGTCATGCGAACAGCCCATGCAAAAACCAAGCTAGAGGCTTTGCCTGCTCCTGCCCGCCTTCGCCATATAATCCATCGCGATAAAGCCAGAAGCGCAGACCTGTCTCATCCTCGACACGGAAATAGTCGCGTGTCGGCATGTTGTTTTTTGTACGCCACCACTCCATGGCGATCCGTTCAGGGCCTTCCGCACGAACGACCGTGTGAAGGACATGGCGCCATCTGAAAATCGTCGGCGGTTTATCCGGAATCTCCGCGAACGGCACCTCCACCGGCTCCGGTTGCGCAAACAATCGCAGCGGGCGCAGCGGCGGTTCGGCCTCGGCGCGCGCGGGCCATGCGGCCACCGTCGCCGCCGCAAAACGATGCTGCGCCGGCACAGCGAGCATGGCGCGCTCGGGAATGTGCGTGTCCTGCGGCAGATGCACGACGATGCGGCTGCCGCCGATCCGCGCCGCGATGCGGTCGATCAGCGCGGCCACCTCATCGCTATCGTGGACATGCGCGTCGAGATCGCGTTGCGCCGCGACGACATCGTCGGTGCGGCTTGCCGCCAGCCGGATCAGGTCGAAGCCGAAGCCGGGATCGAGCGGATCGGCCAAGGCATCGAGCCGCTCGCGGAACAGGCGGTCGATGATCTCGCCGCGCGTCACCGGCAATCCAGTCTCGACGCCGATCACGCGCACCGCGCCGTCGGTGCGAAAGAAACTCGCCTCCAGCCGTCGCGCGCCCTTGCCGTCGCGGTTCATGCTGGCGATCAGCGTCTGCGCCAAGCGAGACAGCGTCGCGGCAATCACCGTGTCGGTCGCGACCGGTTCGGCGAACCGCCGCTCCGCGATATAATCCGGCAACGGCTTGCGCGGCGAGATCGGCGCATCGCGCGCGCCCAGCGCCTGCTCCAGCAGCGCGACGAAGTCCGCGCCGAACCGCGCGGCGATCTCGTGGCGGCCGCGCGCGGCGACATCGCCGATGGTCTTCAATCCGGCACGACGCAGTCCACGCGTGATAGCGTCATCGGCGCCCAGCGTGAATACCGGCAGCGCCGCGACTGCTGCCGCCTCCTGCCCCTCGGCAATGACATTGCCGGAACGCGCGCGCGTCAGCGTCCGCGCGCAGGCGGCAGTGCCGGCGATGGCAGCGCTGACGACGAAACCCTGTCGCCTCAAGGCGTCGCAGATGGTCTTCAGCATCGCCACTTCGCCGCCGAACAGATGCGCGCAACCGCTGATATCGAGCAACAGGCCGTGCGGCGGATCGAGCGCCACCAGCGGCGTGAAGCGGTCGCACCAGTCGGCGATATCGTTCAGCGTCTGCGCATCGGCCGCCTCATCGGCATCGAACACCGCGATGTCCGGGCAGATCGCCCGCGCGTTCGCCAACGGCAGTCCGGGTTCAAGCCCCAGCCGTGTCGCGGCATCGTTGAGCGCCGAGATCACCAGCGCGTTATGATCCTTGGCGACGACGATGCAGGGCGATGTATCAACCCGCGCGTCGTTGCAATGTGATCGCCGCTTGATGCGATCGGTCGGCAGGCGCGGCAGCCACAGGCTGAGGATGCGTCGCCGGCCCTCCGAAGGAGGCGTCACGGAAAAGGCACTCATCACAATTCCATTCCATGATCCACTGGCCGGTCTGGCCATGACGATTGCGAACCAGTTGAGCGTCGAACACGGGTGCGCCCCACCCCTGCCACGACGAACGCGGCGGCGAGCGCGCCGCGCGCACCACCCATCGCGTCTCCGCGGTGCTCGACGACGGCGCGGCTGCGATCCGCAGCATCAAGCTGGCGACGCCGGAGGCGCGCGCCGCCAATGTCAGCTTGCGGCTGGCAACCAGATCGACATGGCGGCTCTCGCCCCAAATTTCGGTGACGACGGCGCCTAACGCATCGCAGGCCAGCGCATCCGCCGTGATCTGCAACGCGGCCTCGACGTCGGGGGCGCGCACCGTCACCACCGCGCGCGGATCGAGGCCGAGTTCGCACCAGCCGCTCATTGCCAGCGCGCCGTTCTCACGCTCGGAAAAATCCTGTCGGATCCACATCAGCGGGCGTCGCGCCGCAACGCGCGACGCCAGACCGGCGATAAAGCCGGTGGCGGTCGCCGCCTGCGCCCCGCTCGCGAACACCTCGTGCAACGCGCCGCGCAACAGGCCGCCTTGCAGCGTCGCATCGGCCTCGTCATGGCCGAGCGTCACGCGCGGCGGTCCCTCTCCGCCGAAGGAGAGAGCATCGCCTTCCAGACGTCCGATATCCCTGCGCAGACGCGCGAGCGTGGAGTCGTGCTGAGACACGTGGTCCTCACGCGAGATCTCCTCGTCGCGCAAAAATACGCTGCGCGCGCTCTCCATGCGCCGCTCCCGGTGGTTCGAATGGCTTTCAAAAACCGCGACCGCGGGCTGACGCGACAACGCGTAGTCAGCCTTATTGTTCACGTTATGTTCTAGTAAAGACCAACCTGCCCCTGTGAGTCAACAAGACTCAAGCTTAGTGGCGACGGAAAAGTTTTTCGCAAGCAAAATCAATTCATTGCTCCTGCGCTTCCTGAGCCAACGCCAGCCTCGCGAGGAACGACCGCCCTCACCTCCGGTTGACATCCCATCGTCCATGAACGCGGACCACCGGCATGACGCCATCCCTGTTTGCCGCCACCGACCTGAAGACGCTGCGCCGCGAGGCGGCGGACTGCCGCGCCTGCCCGCTCTGGAAGGACGCGACGCAGACGGTGTTCGGCGAAGGGCCGTCCCATACACCGCTGATGCTGGTCGGCGAACAGCCCGGCGACAAGGAAGACCTCGCCGGCAAGCCGTTCGTCGGTCCCGCCGGCCAGATGCTCGACCGCGCGCTGGACGAGGCCGGCATCGATCGCAAGAAAGTTTACGTCACCAATGCGGTGAAGCATTTCAAGTTCGTGCCGCGTGGCAAGATCCGCTTGCACCAGAAACCGAACACCGCCGAGATCAAGGCCTGCCGGCCGTGGTACGAACGCGAACGGGCGGTGGTGAAGCCAGTGCTGGTGGTGGCGATGGGCGCGACAGCGGCGCAAAGCGTGTTCGGCAAGATTACGCCGATCAACAAGAACCGCGGCCACCTCATCGACCTGCACGACGGCGCACAGGCCATCGTGACGGTGCATCCATCCTATCTGCTGCGACTGCCGGACAAGGATGCCCGCGCGCGTGAGTATCAACGCTTTATCGAGGATTTAAAAATAGCCGGTTCGCACTTACGCAAGATTGCGCGGGCGGCTTGAGAGGCTGAGCGATCAGCCAGCACGTTTCAACCATCTAAGTAACATCCTCTCCGTCATGGCCGGGCATAGCCGTTCGAAGAACGGCGTCGCTTCACTCGCCTATGTCCCGGCCATCCACGTCCTTTGTTTAAATCGGAAGCGAAAGCGAAGACGTGGATGCCCGGGACAGCCCGGGCATGACGACGTACCTACGCCGCGAGCGTGTGCTCGACCAGCTTCACCCAGTATGACGTGCCGTAGACGATGGCCTCGTCGTTGAAGTTGTAGGCCGGGTGATGCAGGCCGGCGCTGTCGCCGTTGCCGACGAAGATGAAAGCGCCGGGCCGCGCTTCCAGCATGTAGGCGAAATCCTCGGCGCCCATCATCGGCGGCACCGCGTGGACGTTGGCCGCGCCGGCGATGTCGCCGGCGATGCGCGTGGCGATGTCGGTCTGCTCGGGGTGATTGACCGTCACCGGATAACCGCGCTCGTAGACGAGGTCGATCCGCGCGCCGGTCTGTTGCGCCACACCGGCGACGACTTCACGCACGCGCTTCTCCACCAGATCGCGCACCTCCGGCGTCAGCGTTCGCACGGTGCCCTTCAGTTCGGCAATCTGCGGAATGACGTTGCGTGCGTTGCCGGCGTGAAACTCGCAGATCGAGATCACCGCGGAATCCAGCGGATCGACGGTGCGCGACACGATCGATTGCAGCGCGGTGACGAGTTGCGCGCCGACCAATACCGAATCGATGCACTTATGTGGCCGCGCCGCATGGCCGCCGACGCCTTCGATGCGGATATCGATGGCATCGGTCGCCGCCATGATCGGTCCCGGTCGCAGCGCGAACGAGCCCACCGGCAAGCCGGGGCCGTTGTGCATTCCATAGACTTGCTCGATCTTGAAGCGCTCCATCAGGCCGTCCTTGATCATGGCATCGGCCCCGGCGCCGCCCTCCTCTGCCGGCTGGAAGATCACCACCGCATCGCCCGCGAAGTTGCGCGTCTCGGCCAAATAGCGCGCGGCGCCCAATAGCATCGCGGTGTGGCCGTCATGGCCGCAGGCGTGCATCTTGCCCGGCGTCTTCGACGCGTACGGCAGATTGGTCTCCTCCTCGATCGGCAGCGCATCCATGTCGGCGCGCAGGCCGATCACCTTGAGGTCGCCGGAAGCCGGCTTGCGGCCCTTGATGACGCCGACCACGCCGGTGCGCCCCAACCCCGTCGCCACCTCGTCGCAGCCGAATTCGCGCAACCGTTCCGCCACGAAGGCCGCAGTGCCGTGCACGTCGTACATCAGCTCGGGGTGGGCATGCAGATGCCGCCGCCAGGCCATGATGTCCGGTTGCAGATCAGCGACACGATTGATGACGGGCATGACGAACCTCGAAGGCGCAAGGAAGCGCGGGTGAAAATTCGGGAACAATCAGGCTAGCACGGCGGGACATTTCGCCCAAGAGAACCGTCCGTGAGAAGCCACGCAAAGCCGAGAAGGCAAAAATTCCGCCAGATAGCCAATGTACAGCCTCCCGACGCGGCGTTATGGCATCTTGAGGCAGGCTGGTTCCGAAGCCTTCGTGCGGAAGAACCGGGCACAGAAGAAACGACGGTGGGACATGGTGAAACGGATCGAGGGCGAATTTGATTATATCGTCGTGGGTGCGGGCACGGCGGGCTGCGTCACCGCCAACCGCCTCACCGAAAACGGCAAGCATCGCGTGCTGCTGCTCGAGGCCGGTGGCCGCGACAACTGGATCTGGTTTCACATTCCGGTCGGCTACCTGTTCGCGATCGGCAATCCGCGCGCCGACTGGCTGTTCAAGACTGAAGCGGAGCCAGGCCTCAACGGCCGCGCGTTGAACTATCCGCGCGGCAAGGTGATCGGCGGCTGCTCAGCCATCAACGGCATGATCTCGATGCGCGGCCAGGCGGCGGATTACGATCACTGGCGGCAACTCGGCCTCACCGGCTGGAGCTGGGATGACGTGCTGCCGGAGTTCAAGCGGCTGGAGGATCATTTCCTCGGCGCCACCGAGCATCACGCCACCGGCGGCGGCTGGCGCATCGAACAGCAGCGCCTGACCTGGACCATCCTCGACGCGATCCGCAACGCGGCCGTTGAAATGAACATTCCACGCAGCGACGATTTCAACACCGGCGACAACGAAGGCGTCGGCTATTTCCACGTCAACCAGAAGCGCGGGCGGCGCTGGTCGGCGGCGCGTGGTTTTCTCAAGCCGGCGTTGAACCGCCCCAACCTGCGGCTTGAGACCGAGGTGCTGGTCGATCGTCTGGTGATCGAGAACGGCCGTGCAGTCGGCGTGCGCTTTTCGCGCGGCGGCGAGGTGTTCGAGGCGCGCACCAAGGGCGAGATGATCCTGTGCTCCGGCGCGGTCGGCTCGCCGGCGATCCTGCAACGCTCCGGCATCGGTCCCGCCGACTGGCTGAGCACGATGGGCATCGATGTCGTGGCCGACCGGCCCGGCATCGGCCGCAACTTGCAGGACCACTTGCAGCAGCGCGCGATCTACAAGGTGTCCGGCGTCAAGACGCTGAACGAAACCTATGCCTCGCTGATCGGGCGCGGCCTGATGGGCGCGGAATTTCTGCTGCGACGGCGCGGCCCGATGACCATGGCGCCATCGCAACTCGGCATCTTCACCCGTTCCGATTCCAAGCGCGAGCGCGCCAACATCCAGTTCCACGTGCAACCGCTGTCGCTGGAGAAATTCGGCGATCCGCTGCATCGCTTCCCGGCGGTGACGGTCAGCGCCTGCAATCTGCAGCCGACTTCGCGCGGCACCATTCGCCTGCGCTCCACGGCGCCCGACGCCGCGCCGGTGATTGCGCCGAATTATCTCGGGACCGACGAGGATCGGCAGGTCGCGGCGGACGCCATTCGCGTCACGCGACGGCTGATGAAGCAGAAGGCACTCGCGCCGTATCATCCGGACGAATATCTGCCCGGCCCGAAAGTCGGCGATGACGACGCGTCGCTGGCGAAAGCCGCCGGCGATATCGGCACCACGATCTTCCATCCGGTCGGCACCGCGAAGATGGGACTGTCGAGCGATCCGGCCGCGGTGGTCGACGAGCGGCTGCGGCTCTACGGCGTCGAAGGCCTGCGTGTCGTCGATGCCTCCGTGATGCCGACCATCACCTCGGGCAACACCAACACGCCGACCGCGATGATCGCATCGAAAGCGTCAGCGATGATTTTGACGGACGCGCGGTAACAACTTACGCCGTGTCTCAGCTCTGCGGTACACCGTTAGAGCGGTTTGCGTTTTGACGAAACAACCACAGTTCGTCATGCCCGGCCATAGCCGTTTGAAGAACGGCGTCGCTTCCGCTCGCCTTTGTGCTGGGCATCCACGTCTTGAAGTCCTCGCAAGGTCAAAGACGTGGATGGCCGGGACGAGCCCGGCCATGACGAGTTGTTGATTCCATATAACCGAAATCTGCTCTAACGCACTGCATCGCGCCCGGGATACCAAGACTGGAAAGTAAAAAGGGCGCGGAGTTTCCTCCGCGCCCTTTCACATTCTCAGTTCGCTGACGCTTACGCGCGCCCCAACTCGAACGCCTTGATCTCCTGGGTCCGCTTCGAGGTCAGCTCCGCCTGGTGATCGGTGGCGATGGCGACATACACCGCCGGCAGCACGAACAGCGTGAACAGCGTGCCGATGGTCATGCCGGCCACCACGACGAGGCCGATGGAGAAGCGGCTCGCCGCGCCCGCGCCGGTCGCCGTGAGCAGCGGCAACAGGCCGGTGACCATCGCGGCGGTGGTCATCAGGATTGGGCGCAACCGCACCCGCGCCGCCTTTTCGATCGCCGCGCGCTTGTTGAGGTTCTCGTTGAGCTGCAACTCGTTGGCGAACTCCACCATCAGGATGCCGTGCTTGCTGATCAGGCCGATCAGCGTCAGCAGGCCAACCTGCGTATAGATGTTGATGGTGGCGACACCGAAGAACAGCGGGATCAACGCACCCGAGATCGCCATCGGCACGCTGATCAGGATGACCAGCGGGTCGCGCAAGCTCTCGAACTGCGCCGCCAGCACCAGGAAGATGATGATCAGCGCGAAGCCGAACGCGATCGCCAACTGGTTGCCTTCCGTCACGTACTGCCGCGCGTCGGCGAGGTAGTCGTGGCTGAAGCCCGCCGGCAGGTTCTTCGCCTGGCTCTCGAGGAAGTCGACCGCCTGCCCCACCGTCACACCGGGCATCGGCACCGCCTGGAACGTCGCGGCGTTGAGCTGGTTATAATGCGACAGCGCGTTGGGATCGGTGCCGTTCTGAATCGTCACCAGCGTCGACAGCGGAATCTGCTGGCCGCTCGAACTCGGCACGTAATAACCGTCGAGCGATTCCGGCGACAGCCGCAACCCGCGCGGCACCTGCGGGATCACCTGATAGGAACGTCCCTCCAGATTGAAGCGGTTGATGTAGTTGCCGCCAAGCAACGTCGCCAGCGTCGCGCCGAGCTGTTGCATGGTCACGCCGAGATCGTTCGCCTTGGTGCGATCGATGGCAACGCGTACCACCGGCTGATTGAAGTCGAGGTCGCTGTCGGTGACGATGAACAAACCGCTTTTTTGCGCCGCCGCCTTCAGCTTGACCATCTCCTCGTAGACCGCCTGGAAGCCGGCGGTGGAGTAGAGAGCCATCTGAATCGGCAGACCGCCCGGCCCGCCCGGCAGCGGCGGCAGGTTGAAGGCGAAAGCCTGCACACCCTCGACCTTGCTGATCTCGGCCTGCACCAGCGGCTTCAGCGCGATTGACGAGCGCTTGCGCTCCTCCCACGGCTTCAGCAGCATGCCGGCGATGCCGTTGTTGATGCCATTGATGCCGTTGATCATGAAACGAAGATCGGTTTCGGGGAAACTCGCGAAAGCCTTGTCGAGCTTGTCGCCGTAGTAGTCCATGTAATCGATATTGGCGTATTTCGGCCCCTTGAGCACCGCGAACACGATGCCCTGATCCTCTTCCGGCGCCAATTCCTTGGACGTGTGCATGTACATGAAGCCGACCAGCCCAAGGATGGTCACCGCGAACAGCGCGGTAATCGGGCGATAGTCGAGCGAACGATCGAGCTGTCGGCCGTACCAGTTGGTCACCGCCGTGAAGACCGTATCGACCTTGCGCGCGAACCAGCTTTGCGACTCGTGCTTGAGCAGCACCGAGCACATCATCGGCGACAGCGTCAGCGCCACGACGCCGGAAACGATCACCGCGCCAGCCAGCGTGAAGGCAAATTCACGGAATAGCGCACCTGTCAGACCGCCAAGGAAGCCGATCGGCGCGTACACGGCCGCGAGCGTAATCGTCATCGAGATGACCGGCCCGACGATTTCGCGCGCGCCTTGCAGCGACGCCTGCACCGGTGTCTTGCCCTCCTCGAGATGGCGGTGGATGTTCTCCACCACGACGATGGCGTCGTCGACGACGAGACCGATCGCCAGCACCATCGCCAGTAGCGTCAACAGGTTGAAACTGAACCCGGCGGCAATCATCAGCGCGCAGACGCCGACCAGCGACAACGGGATCGTCACCACCGGAATGATGACCGAGCGCAGCGATGCGAGGAACAGGAAGATCACCACGATGACGATGGCGACCGCCTCGACCAGCGTGTTGCGCACTTCCTCGATCGACGAGGTGATGAACTTGGTCGAGTCGTATGCGACCTTCATCTTCATCGACGGCGGCAGATTGCGCTCGATGTCCGGGAACAACTTGCGAACGCCCTGCACGATGTTCAGCGGATTGCCCTGCGGCGTCGCCTGCACACCGATGAAGATGGCCCGCTGGCCACTGAAGGCAACGCTGGCATCAGTACTTTGGGCCGCCAGTTCGACCTCGGCAATGTCCTCCATGCGAACGAAACCGCCGTTCTTCGCCTTCACCGTCATCCGCTTGAACTGCTCGACGTTTTGCAGGTCGGTGTTGGTGGAGACGTTGGAGATCGTGTAGTAGCCCTTGGTCTGACCGGCCGCCGCCTGATAATTGTTGGCGGCAATAGCAGCGTTGACCTCGGCTGTAGTCACGTTGCGGCCGGCCATCTTCACGGGATCGAGCCACACCCTCATGGCAAAGGTCTGGCCGCCGAGAATATCGGCGGACGCGACGCCATCGACGGTCGACAGGATCGGCTGCACCACGCGCGTCAGGTAATCGGAGATCGCCGAACCCGACAGTTCATCGCTGGAGAAGCCGAGATACATCACCGCGGTGGTTTCGCCGGTGGACTTCAGGATCACCGGGTCGTTGGCTTCCTTCGGGATCAGGTACTTGACCGAATTGACCTTGGACAGCACTTCGGTCAGCGCCGCATTCGGGTCGAAGTTCAGCTTGACGAAAACCTTGATCTGGCTCTGGCTCTGGGTCGAATTCGACGTGATGTAATCGACGCCTTCGGCCGAGGCCACCGCCTGCTCGATCGGCGTGGTGATGAAGCCCTGCATCAGTTCCGGCGACGCACCGGGATAAGCCGTCGTGACGGTGATCACCGTGTTCGACAGCTTCGGATATTGCCGGATCGGCAGCTTGAACGCGGCAGCGGCGCCGATTAGCAGGATCAGCAGGCTGACGACGACGGACAGCACCGGCCGCTTGATGAAGATATCGGTGAATGCCATTTGCAGGCGCTCCATGAACGGTCGGCGCCCTCGCGGGCTCGACCGGGAAATGTTGGGTCGGACCGAGGCCGCGCGACGCGGCCTCAGGTATCAGTTCCGTGTATCAGTTGCGCGGCGGCGGATTGGTGATCGGCGGCAGCGGGTCCTTTGAGATTTCGACGGCAGCACCCGATTGCAGCTTCAACTGTCCGACAGCGACGACCTTGTCGCCGGCTTGCACGCCCTTGGTGATCACCGCACGGCCGTTGACCCGGTCACCGGTCCGCACGAAGGTCCGTTCGGCGGTGAGGCTGGTCTTGCCGTCCTCCTCCTTCTTCTCCTTGATGAGATAGACGGAGTCGCCATACAGCGTGTATTCCACCGCGGTTTCCGGGACGGTGACCACCGCCGGCTTCTCGGGCAGCACCACCGTGGTGGTGGCGAACATGCCCGGTTTCAAAATGCCTTCCGGATTCTGGATGGTCGCCTGCACGCGGATGTTGCGGGTATCGGTCGAGATTTGCGGCTCGATGGTGGTGATCTTGCCGTCGAAGGTCTTGCCCGGATAGGCGTCGACTTCAACGCGCACCACCTGCCCGACCGCCAGCTTGCCGCTGTCCTTCTCCGTCACGGTGAAGTTCGCGAACAGCGTCGCCAGATCCGTCAGCGAGACGATCTGCGTGCCGGCGGTGAGGAATTGGCCGACTTCGACGTGGCGCACACCGAGCACGCCGTCGAACGGGGCGCGCACCAGTTTCTGCGAGATGATCGCTTCGGTCTTGGCGATGCCGGCGTTGGCCTGATCGTAAGCCGCCTGCGCATGATCGACGGTCGCCTGCGGCCCGAACTGACGCGAAGCCAGTTGCTTGGCGCGATCGAGCGACAATTCCGCAACCTTGGCCTGCGCCTTGAAGCTGGCGAGATCGCCCTGATCCGGCTTGTCGAACAATTGCACCAGCGGCGTACCCTTGGTCACGCGCGCACCCGCCGTGAACAGGATATCGGTGATGCGGCCGGAGACATCCGACGTCACGTTGACCTGATGGACGGCCGCGAGTTCGCCGACCGCGCGAAGCAGGTTCGGAATCACTTCCGATTTGGCCTCGGCAGCGCTGACCGTCACCGGCGGTGGCTTATTGTTGGCGAAGAACTGCGCGATCATGTGGCTGCGGAAGGCATTGAAGCCCACCAATCCACCGACCAGGATCGCCAGCAAAATACCAACGATAATAAACCAGCGCACGCGGCGCACCGGCTTGCTGCCGCGCGGCTGTTCGCCGGGGCCACGTGCGCTTGTCTCGTGTTGAATCTTTTCGGCCTTGGCTGCCATGTTCGATTCCGTCGCTAGTGTCATGTCATGCACTTTCCGCGGTTCTGCGGCATCAGGTCCGGCGGAAGATCGCGGTCCAGATGCGCGGCGATCGCTTTTTCATTCAATCCAATTCCGCGAAGAACGAATTCGCAGACTTGCCGCTCCAACTGAGCGGCCTCTCCGTAAGACAAACAATCCGTCGGCGGCAGCTTCGTCAGCACCAGTTGCAGCACCATGTGGTGAGCGAACCAGAACAGATTGATCGGCCGTCGCCCGACTTCCGATGCATCTCCCGTCTCGACTGCCCGCTTGAGCGATGCCGTGAAGACCGGGCCGATCAGCTCTCCTATCTTTTCATAAAGAACGCGCGCAAACTCACCGTCGTCCAATTGACTCGTGATCATCAATCGCAACTGCTGGGCTTCTTCCTCGTCCGGTTCATCGGACGTCTGAAGAAAGTGCCCCACCATGCCGCGGATCAGCACTACGAGCGTTTCGGTCGACGGCGCCAATCCGAGCAACGTCGTCAGCTTCGGATCGGCCTCGCAGGCTTCCGCCAGAATCGCGGCGTAGAGCGCGGATTTAGTCGGAAAATGCTTGAACAGCAATCCTTCCGAAATTGAGGCCGCCGCAGCGATACTTTTGGTGGTCGTGCCGGCGAACCCCGTCCGCGCAAAGCACCGCTTCGCCGCCGACAGGATCAGCTCTCGCCGCAGATCGCTGGTCATGCGAATGGTACTCATCGGAGCGTGAGTAAACACTCACTTATGAAATGTCAAGTTCCTTGTTGCAATGCACCACAACTCGCGGATCGCCGGCAATCGATCCCCGGGCATTTCTCTGATGGATCAAACCGGTATAGTCCTCGGCAAAACGAGAGCCGGCATGACTGAAACCCTGCGCGACCCGACCGCGAAAGAACTGGCGGCCAATTTCGACATCGAGAAACTGACGCCGGAGTTTTACGCTGACCCCTACCCGACCTATCGCGCGCTGCGGGAACTCGCGCCGCTGAAGCGGCTCCCGAACGGCGGCTATTTCCTGACGCGTTACGACGACCTCGTCACTGCGTACAAGACCACGCGGGCATATAGTTCCGATAAGAAGCGCGAGTTTGCCCC
>JAFKKL010000380.1 GCA_017305595.1 Hyphomicrobiales bacterium
CGCATCGCCTGCAGCGTTCCGGACAAGTGATTGGCGGCATTCCATTGTGCGACTGACGTCGCAACGATGGTGACACCGGCGCTACGAGCAAGGGCCTTCGCATATTGGGTTTTGCCGACGCCGGGCGAACCAGCCAGAAGAAGGCCTCGATCAATGCAAGACCAATCCAGGCGGCCCCGCTTATAGGCGGAGAGGTCGCTCGCGAGGTTCAATCCCCAGTCTTTTGCCGGGCCGTAGCCCGCCAACTCTTCAAGCTTTGGCACGCTGTCGTCGAACAGGTCTTTGTTCCGGACGATTTCGCTGAGCTTTTTGAGGCATTCATCCGGTGTGTGGCGTTTCCGTATCACGAGTTGCAGGTCGCTCACGTCGATGGCGCGCGCAAGTTCCGGATCGATGTCGTTTGCAGGCACCGAACCGGTGACGGCTTCGATGACGAGCGAAACGGCGCTTTCATCGAGGTCGCCGAGGACGAGGTGGTGTTCGGACGTCCGCATCAAATCGCGGGGCAGGTGCCGTCGCGGATCGGTCGCAACGCCTATGATAGGGGATTGCGCGTGCAGGGCCGCCGCTATGGCGTCGTTGCCACGATCCGGGGTGTGTCCGGTTCCGGTACCATCCCGAGAGATAACCAATGCGCTTCGGCGGTGATGACTCGGCTCATACTGCCCGTTCTGCTGCACCCGGATGTCTGATCCGAAGGCGCACGCTTCCAGGACTTCCGCCACGAGCGCCACGTATTCAGGATTGTGTGTTGCGATGGTCACGACAGGGCTGGCGCGGCGCAATTCCTTGATTAGCTCCGGCACGGTCTCGAGCGCACGAGCGGTCAAAATCGCGATGGCGGCGACATCGGGGCGGATGGAAACTTGATCATGACGGCTAGATCCGCTGGAGAGATCATCCAGCAATTTTTCGATCGGGTCATCAGGGTCACTGCTTCTCAGCATCGACTTGGAGTCGTCTCCCGATGCTCGCGCGAGAATATCGAGAAAGGCCCGCGCCAATAAATCGGACGTTGCCTTCGAGGTCGATGTGGCAACAAGTGCAGTCGAACGATCATTGACTTCCGTCACAGACATGAGGATGCCTCACATTTAAAGGGACAACGACGTCGGGTTTGCTATTGGTGGCGCACTCAGTGACGCCGAACGTCGAGCGACGACGGGTCGATTCTGTAGAATCTCGACCACGTCCGGGTGTTGCGGAACGATCGAAGACTGCGAGATGGTTATGGTAGGAAACGTCAGTTGCTCCGGGGAATTCCCGAAAGCTCTCCCAGACGATAGAAACGCGACCATGTTCGTGCCCAGCCGAGGTCTGCGTCCATTGCGATCAGTTGACTGGTGTGAATGTGCGGACGGCTGCCGAGAAGCGGATGCCCGATCACTGCTCCCAAAAGGCACGGAGCGACGAGCCCGCCGGACGTCCATGCTTCGAGAACCGGTGCGGTTCTCAAATCGACATTGCGTGGTCGTCCGTTCACGCGAAGTTCGTCGATGTCATGCGCCAATGCGATCAATTGATCGTTCAGGGAAATAAGGCTGCCAAACGGAGTGATGATCGGCATCGGGAATCCCTCAGAAATAATTCGCCGACGGAGATCTCGTTCTCAGCCACGATTGAGCGAGAGAGCCACAGTTTGGATCTATCCGCGAGCGTCGGCGCAATGCCGAGGAAAGCACGATCGGACAGGTCATATCGCCATCGATGGCGCAAGCCAGCACTGCCGAAAGCGCGGTGTCGATCCCCGGCGCATCAATTCCCATATGCTTCATCGCGCGAACGGCGATGGCGATGGCTGCTGATGGATCGCCGCTGATTGCATCGTGCCAATCGGGATCGAACAATGTCCTTCGCTTGAGCACGAGCCGCAATTGTCGTGAATCCTTAGCGGCCCGCGAGAGCGTCCACGGATGCCGGGTCCGCCACCAGATCAACGCCCCGCTCCGACATGTGTTGAAGGGCAGTACCACGGCGGATCGTCGTTTGGGCGAGCACTCCGCTTGTCGTTGGCTATTCTCGGCGGAATTGTTGACTGAATCGATTGCGCGCATGCGTCATGCCCCCACGAAAAATCAAGGTCACAGGATCGACGGTTTCAGCGGTGCATAGGGTCAGGATTCGCTTGTCCAAATCCTGATTCAGGTCTTCTCGGCGGGAGGTCCGCAGCGACTAAATCCTTTGCAAGATTTTCGCGCTACGATGCTCCGGTTACATCGGGAGAGGGGTTTC
>JAFKKL010000135.1 GCA_017305595.1 Hyphomicrobiales bacterium
CGTTGACGCGGCGTCGTTCGATTACTTTCGCAGCCGATAGCCGGTCTTGAAGATCCACCAGATGGTGACGAGGCAGATCGCCAGAAACGCGAGCGTGAGGCCGACGCTGACGCCGAGGCTGACGTCGGCGATTTCGTAGAAGCTCCAGCGGAAGCCGCTGATGAGATACACCACCGGATTGAACAGCGTGAGGGTGCGCCAGCCCGACGGCAGCATGTTCACCGAATAAAAGCTGCCGCCGAGGAAGGTCAGCGGCGTCACCACCAGCAGCGGGATCGCTTGCAGCTTCTCGAAATTGTCGGCCCAGATGCCGATGATGAAGCCGAGCAGGCTGAAAGTGACGGCGGTGAGTACCAGGAACGCCAGCATCCAGAACGGATGATGGATATGCAGCGGCACGAACAATCCGGCGGTGCCGAGAATGATCAGGCCGAGCAGGATCGACTTGGTGGCGGCGGCGCCGACATAGCCGATGACAATCTCGAAATACGACACCGGCGCCGACAGGATTTCATAGATAGTGCCGACGAATTTCGGAAAATAGATTCCGAACGAGGCATTGGAGATGCTTTGCGTCAACACCGAGAGCATCACCAGTCCCGGTACGATGAAGGTGCCGTAGCTGACGCCCTGGATTTCGCTGATGCGCGAGCCGATGGCGGCACCGAACACCACGAAATACAGTGAGGTCGAGATCACCGGCGAAACGATGCTTTGCAGCAGCGTGCGCCAGGTGCGGGCCATTTCGAACAGATAGATGGCGCGAATTGCGGTCAGGTTCATGCGCCTCGCCTCACCAGGCTGACGAAGATGTCTTCGAGCGAATTCTGCGTGGTGCTGAGATCCTTGAAGCGGATCCCCGCATTACTGAGATCGCCGAGCAGCGCGGTGATACCGGTGCGCTCGCCCTGCGTGTCGTAGTTGTAGGTCAGCCGCATGCCGTCGTCGTCGAGTGTCAGCCGATAGGGCTCCAGCGTCGCGGGCAGGGCGGCGAGGCGTTCCTGCAATTGCAGCGTCAGTTGCTTGCGGCCGAGCTGCCGCATCAATGTTGCTTTCTCCTCGATGAGGATGATCTCGCCCTTGTTGATGACGCCGATGCGGTCGGCCATCTGCTCGGCTTCCTCGATGTAGTGCGTTGTGAGGATGACGGTGACGCCGGCGTCGCGAAGCCTGCCGATCACCTCCCACATGCCCTTGCGCAATTCGACGTCGACGCCGGCGGTCGGTTCGTCGAGGAACAGTATCTGCGGTTCGTGCGACAGCGCCTTGGCGATCATCACGCGGCGCTTCATGCCGCCGGACAGTTCGATGATGCGGCTGTCTTTCTTGTCCCACAGCGAGAGGTCTTTCAGGACCTTCTCGATATGGGCCGGGTTCTTCGGCTTGCCGAACAGGCCGCGGCTGAAACTGACGGTGGCCCACACCGTTTCGAACGCGTCGGTGTGCAATTCCTGCGGCACCAGCCCGATCAGCGAACGCGCGGCGCGATAGTCGGTATTGATGTCGTGACCGCCCACCGACACCTTGCCGGTGCTGAGATTGGCGATGCCGCAGATGATACTGATTAGCGTGGTCTTGCCAGCGCCGTTCGGCCCGAGCAGCGCGAAGATCTCGCCGCGTCGGATGTCAAGGCTGACGTCCTTCAGCGCCGTGAAGCCGGAGCCATAGGTTTTGGAGAGATGGGTAACGGCAATGATAGGGGACATGCGCGGACGGCAAATGGAGGGCGGGAATGGCGGAGCGGCTCACTCACATAGGGAGGCGACCACGGTTCCGCAATCGGTTGGAGCGAAATGAATCAAGATTGACTTGAGGGCCGTTATGGAACGGGCGCCGTCACAGCATTCTCAGCGTCGTCCCCGCGCAGGCGGGGACCCAGAACCCCTGGCATTCGTTGTCATAAAATAAACTTGCCGCTGGTGATGGAGCCGAACCGCTGCGGCGTATGGGTCCCCGCCTGCGCGGGGACGACGTTTTTCGTGTTGCGAGTCCGGCCACCAGTAATTTTCTGAGCAGACTCTCAGGATGGCGCTACCGCGTCAGTTCGACCTAAGCCCGCTGCACGAAGCTGTCGACCACCTTTTTCTCACCCGCCTTGTCGAAGGCGATGGAGAGTTTGTTGCCGTCGACTTTGACGACGCGGCCGTAACCGAACTTCTGGTGGAACACCCGGTCGCCGAGTGAATACTCCGACGTCGTGCCGGTCGATTTCGCGATCAGTTCGCCTTCGATAGTGAGCGGCGCGCGGCGCGTGCGCGATCCGCCGCCGGCGCCATAGGGCGTGCCGGCTTCGTTGAAGCCTCCGCGCGAGCGGTTGGCCTGCGCGCGCTGCCAGCCCGGTGTCGAATAGCTTGAGCCGAACGCTTCGAGGTTGTCGAAGCGCGATGCGCCGTAGCCGCTCGAGCCGCCCCAGCCGGAGCCGCCCTTCGACTCGGTGATCTCGACATTGTCCGCCGGCAGCTCGTCGAGGAAGCGCGACGGCACCGTCGTCGACCATGTGCCGTGAATCCGGCGGTTGGTGGCGAAATAGAGCTTTGCACGTTTGCGTGCGCGCGTAATGCCGACATGGGCGAGGCGGCGTTCCTCCTCGAGCCCGGCGCGGCCTTGCTCATCGAGCGCGCGCTGGTGCGGGAACAGGCCTTCCTCCCAACCCGGCAGGAACACGTTGTCGAATTCGAGTCCCTTGGCGGAATGCAGCGTCATCAGCGACACCGCGTCTTCCTCGGGCCCGCCGTCGCGGTCCATCACCAGCGAGATGTGTTCGAGGAAACCTTGCAGGTTCTCGAATTCCTCCATCGAGCGCACCAGTTCTTTCAGGTTCTCGAGACGGCCGGCGGCATCCGCCGAGCGATCCTTCTGCCACATCTCGGTGTAGCCGGACTCATCGAGCACGATTTCCGCCAATTCAGTGTGCGGCATCGCCTGGCTCTGCATCCGCCAGCGATCGAAATTGTCCATCAGGCCGCGCAAGGTGCCGCGCGGCTTCGGTTTCAATTCGTCGGTGTCGGCAATGGCGCGCGCCGCCGCCGCCAGCGACATGCGCTGCTTGCGGGCGTGATCGTAGAGCAGCTGCACGGTGGCGTCGCCGATGCCGCGCTTTGGCACGTTGATGATGCGCTCGAAAGCGAGATCGTCGGCGGGTGAGTTGATCACGCGCAGATACGCCAGCGCGTCGCGGATTTCGGCGCGCTCGTAGAAGCGCGGGCCGCCGATGACGCGATAGGGCAGGCCGAGCGTGACGAAGCGGTCTTCGAACTCGCGCATCTGGAATGAGGCGCGCACCAGGATGGCGACTTGGTTGAGCTTGTCGCCGGCGCGCTGCAACTGCTCGATCTCCTCGCCGATGGCGCGGGCTTCCTCTTCCGAATCCCACGCGCCGGTGACGGTGACCTTCTCGCCCTCGACGTCCTCGGTGCGCAACGTCTTGCCGAGCCGGCTTTCGTTGTGCGCGATCAGGTGCGAGGCGGCGGCGAGGATGTGGCCGGTCGAGCGGTAGTTGCGTTCGAGCCGGATGACTTTCGCGCCGGGGAAATCGTGATCGAAGCGCAGGATGTTGTCGACCTCGGCGCCGCGCCAGCCGTAGATCGACTGATCGTCGTCACCGACGCAGCAGATGTTTTTCTGTCTCAGGGTTTCGACCGATGCTGACGAACCCTCTCCCCTTGCGGGAGAGGGTGGCGAGCGCAGCGAGCCGGGTGAGGGGTGAGCGGATGCGGACGGCGACCCCTCACCCGCTTCGCCGCTGCGCGGCTCAGCACCCTCTCCCGCAAGGGGAGAGGGAAGTGGAGTGCTTGTCGACATCTGCGCCAACAACCGCAGCCAGAGATACTGCGCGACGTTGGTGTCCTGATATTCGTCGACAAGAATGTATTTGAAGCGGTTCTGGTAGCCGCGCAGCACGTCCGGGTTTTCGCGGAACAGCCGGATGTTCTCCAGCAGCAGATCGCCGAAGTCGGCGGCATTGAGCGTCTTTAGTCGCTCCTGATACGCCGTGTAGAGCTTGCCGCCGCGACCGTTGCCGAACACGGCGGCTTCGCCTGACGGCACCTGCGACGGCGTCAAGCCGCGATTCTTCCAGCCGTCGATCAGGCCGGCCAGCATCCGCGCAGGCCAGCGCTTGTCGTCGATGCCGTCGGCTTGCAGCAGTTGTTTCAGGAGCCGCACCTGATCGTCGACATCGAGCACGGTGAAATTGGATTTCAACTGCACCAGTTCGGCATGCACGCGCAGGATGCGACCGCCGATCGAGTGGAAGGTGCCGAGCCACGGCATGCCCTCGACGGCGTGGCCGAGCATCTGGCCGAGCCGGTGCTTCATTTCGCGCGCGGCCTTGTTGGTGAAGGTCACCGAGAGGATCTCGTGCGGCCAGGCGCGGCCGGTGGAGAGGATGTGCGCGATCCGCGAGGTCAGTACCCGCGTCTTGCCGGTGCCGGCGCCGGCCAGCACCAGCACCGGGCCGTCCAGCGTCTCCACCGCCTCGCGCTGCTCGGGATTGAGCCCGGTGAGATAGGGCGGCGTGGCGGCGGCGCGGGCGCGCGCGGCAATGCCTCCGGCCATCGGCTGATGGTCGGGCAGGGGATCGCGCGGCAATTTGTTCGGCTCGGTCATGCGAATCAATTTCCCACCCACGTTGCCACCGTGGGCCGGTGAAAGGGAGGCTCAATAGCAGGATTGCTGCGGATATAGGACTTCCGTGGGGCGGATGACAGATTTTCCCGATCCCGGGGCCGCTATCGGCACTGTTTTCCACCTCTCGCGGAATGGAACCGGCTATTTCACCGGCATTCCGATCCTGCGGCCGAGCCCTTCCGGGCGCGAGCAGGCGTCATGCGCCTGCACCACCGCCGCGATATTGGCGCGAATGTCCGGCGGAAACGGCGCGGTCTTGCGCGCCGCCATGTCGACGTGGACCGACATGTTTTCGGACGTTGCCGAGAGCCAGCCTTCGGTGGCGTGGCGCAGCTCCTGAAACGTGTGCAGGCGTTTTTCGTCCGCCGCCACCAGCAGGATCGAGACCTGCACCGGATCGTCGAGATGGACCTCGCGCAGGTAGCGCACATGGCATTCCGCCGTGAAGGTCGAGCCGCCGCGCGCCTGCAGATACTGCGGCCCGATTCCCATTTCGGCCCAGAGCGCGTCGATGCTGCGATCGAACAGCACGTGGTAGTAGGCCATGTTGAGGTGGCCGTTGTAGTCGATCCAGGCCGGTTCGATCTGCATCACCGGCGCTCGGAACGGGACGTGCTGTAGCGGCAATCCGGTCACATTCATGACGACAAGGCTCCGTCTCTGGATGGCATAGCCGGCAGTCCGACTATGGGTTTGTGTGCGTGCTTGACCCGTTATACATCCTTTGCAACGGTCGCGTCGCCGGGAAGACCGGGAGGGAAACACGATGAATATCCACAATCCGTTCGATCTGCCGCACGCGGATCCCAAGGCGTTGGCGACAGCGCTGGAGAAGCTGGCGGCGCGGTTCGGCAACCGGCTGGTGACCTCGCAAGCGGTGCGCGAGCAGCACGCCCACACCATGACGTGGCTGAAATCGCAGCCGCCGGATGCGGTGGTGATGGCGCAGGAGACCGCCGACATTCAGGACGTGGTGCGGATTTGCGCCGCCAATGGCGTGCCGGTGATCGCGTTCGGCACCGGCACTTCGCTGGAAGGGCAGGTCAACGCGCCGGCCGGCGGCGTCTGCATCGACCTGCGTGACATGAACAAGGTGCTTGCGGTTCACGTCGAGGACCTCGATTGCGTGATCCAGCCCGGCATCACCCGCAAGACGCTGAACGAGAACCTGCGCGATCAGGGCGTGTTCTTCCCGATCGATCCCGGCGCCGATGCCTCAATCGGCGGCATGACGGCGACGCGCGCCTCCGGCACTAACGCGGTGCGCTACGGCACCATGCGCGACAACGTGCTGGCGCTGAAGGTGGTGCGCGGCGACGGCGAGATCATCACCACCGGCACACGCGCGAAGAAATCCTCCGCCGGTTACGACCTGACGCATCTGTTCGTCGGCGCCGAAGGCACGCTCGGCATCATCTCCGAACTCACCATCAAGCTGCGTGGGATTCCGGAAACCATCGCCGCCGCGTCGTGCTCGTTCGAAAGCGTCGAGGGCGCCTGTCAGGCGACCATTCTCGCGATCCAGACCGGCATTCCGCTGGCGCGCATCGAATTGCTCAACGCCGCGCAGGTGCGGGCGGTCAACGCCTATTCGAAGCTGACATTGCCGGAGACGCCGCTGCTGCTGCTGGAATTCCACGGCAGCGAGGTCGAGGTGGCGGAGCAGACCCGCCGCTTCGGTGAGATCGCGCGGGAATGCCACGGCGGCTCGTTCGAATGGACCACGCGACCCGAGGACCGCACGCGGCTGTGGCAGGCACGGCACGACGCCTATTGGGCGGTGCGCGGCCTGCGCCCCGGCGCCGGCGTGGTCGCAACCGACGTCTGCGTGCCGATCTCGCGGCTGGCGGATTGCGTGACCGAGACTGAGGCCGATCTCATTCGCCTCAATCTGTTGTCGCCGATCGTCGGCCATGTCGGCGACGGCAATTTCCACTGTTCGCTGTTATGCGACGTCAACGATCCCGACGAAATGGCGCGGGCCGACGATTTCATGCACCGGCTGGTGGAGCGGGCGCAATCGATGGACGGCACCTGCACCGGCGAGCACGGCATCGGTCAGGGCAAGCAGAAATATCTGGTGAGCGAGCTCGGCCCCGAGGCGCTCGACGCCATGCGCGCGCTGAAGCGGGCGCTCGATCCGCAGAACATCTTCAATCCCGGCAAGATCATCCCGCCGGCGTGATTTGACCTGCGAGGTCATTGACCGGGCGGCGGAGGTCGTCTCAAATCGATACGGAGCAGTCGCGGGAGGGCCGCGCTGTGTACGCGAACGTCAGACTTCGCGACACGTCTCAGAGGGCCGGTGATCCATGCGCGCGCGCTTCTTCTACGGCTGGGTGATCGTCGCCGTCACCTTCGTGACGATGGCCATCGGCGTCAACGCGCGGACGGCGTTCTCGCTGTTCTTCCCCTCCATTGTCGATGAATTCCATTGGGAGCGGGGCCTCACCGCCGGTGCGTTCTCGTTCGGCTTCATCGTCTCCGCCGTTTTCAGCCCGCTGATCGGTCGCATGATGGACCGCTTCGGTCCGCGCATCGTGATGGAAACCGGTGTGCTGCTGATGGCTGCCGGCCTGCTGCTGGCGCCGCTCACCACCGAGGTCTGGCATCTTTATCTCACCATGGGTCTATTGGTCGGCGGCGGCAGCGTCTGCCTCAGTTACACCGGCCAATCGCTCTATCTGCCGAACTGGTTCGTCCGTCAGCGCGGCCTTGCGATGGGGCTTGCCTTCGCCGGCGTCGGCATCGGCTCGATCATCATGTTCCCGTGGATCGGCTACGTCATCGCGCACGCGGGCTGGCGTTCGGCCTCCACCGCGCTCGGCATCGTGATGCTGGTGGTGCTGGTGCCGATCAATCTGATGGTGCGCAAGCGCCCGCAGGACATGGGGCTGATGCCGGATGGCGACCAGCACGCCGACAACGCGGCAGTGCAGGCGAAGCGGCCGACGGTGGTGATCGTCGATCCGGCGTGGGCTGCAACCGACTGGACGTTGTCGCGCGCGCTGCGCACCGCGCCGTTCTGGTGGCTGTCGCTGGGATTCTTTTGCGGATTGTATTCGTGGTATTCGGTCCAGGTTCACCAGACCAAATATCTCGTCGAGGTCGGCTTCAGTTCCAGTGTTGCAGTGTGGGCGTTGGGGCTGGTCAGCCTGCTCGGCATCCCGAGCCAGATCGTCCTGGGCGGTCTGTCGGACCGGATCGGCCGTGAGTGGATCTGGACCATCAGCGGTCTGGGTTTCGTCATCTGCCTCGCCGCACTGATCGGACTCGCCTACATGCCAAGCATGGCGCTGGTCTATCTGATGATCGTCGCGCAGGGCTTGATCGGCTACGGATCGACGGCGGTCATGGCCGCCGTCGTGGTGGAAATCTTCGAGGGCAAGCATTACGGCAGCATTTTCGGCACGATCATGCTGGCCGGGCTTGCCGGCGGTGCGGCCGGGCCGTGGATCACCGGCCTGTTGCACGACTGGTATGGCGACTACACTGCGGCGTTTCTGCTGGCGATCGCTTTCAGTCTGCTTGGCTGCGTTGCAATCTGGCTCGCCGCGCCCGGCAAGGTGCGTGCGGTGGCGGGGCGTGCCCATCTGTTCGATCAACGCGCCAAGGCGGTGACTTCCGAGGCACGATAACGCCGCGGTTACGCACCGAAAATGCGCCCCTCGCAATGACAGGAATGTGGGCCCATCGCGCGTACGCGGCGCTGTGACTTTGCCGTACTTGTTGCTATAAGTTTGCCGCGACAAGCGAGCGTGTTCGCGCGTGGCATCATGATCGATGTGCCGACGGTGTCGCAGCGGATGCGCGGTTTGAAGTCCGGTTCGGGTGGGGACCGGCACATCATCGCGCCGGAGAGGGAGACGCCGTGCAGACAACCCTGCTCGGATTGGCGATCGCTTTTATCATCGCGCTGGTCGCGGCGCTGGTCGGTCCGCACTTCATTGACTGGACCCGGTTTCGTCCGCAGTTCGAGGTCGAGGCGAGCCGCATTCTTGGCGCGCCGGTGCGTGTTAGCGGATCGCTGAATGCGACATTGCTGCCGACGCCCTCGCTGCGCCTTCAATCGGTCGTGGTCGGCGGCCCCAACGATCCCGGCCGCATCCGTGCCGACAACCTCGCGGTCGAGTTCAGTCTCGGCTCGCTGATGCGCGGCGAATGGCGCGCCACCGAACTCACCGTCAACGGCGTCGCGCTCGATCTCGGTCTCGATCAGAAAGGCCGCATTGACTGGCCGGTGTCTTCCGACAATTCCAATCTCGCCACGCTGGCGATCGACCGCGTCAATCTCACCGGCCGCGTCGCGCTGCACGATGCCGCGAGCCGCAGCACGCTGGAACTGAACGACATCGCGTTCAGCGGCGATGTGCGCGGTCTCGCCGGATCGATCCGCGGCAACGGCAATTTCACGGTGCAGGGTACGCGCTATCCGTTTCGCGTCTCGTCGTCGCAGGACGCCAGCGGCGCGCGTGTGCGCCTGACGCTTGATCCCGGTTTGCACGGGTGGATGGTCGATCTCGACGGTGCACTGGCGTTCGAGGCGCGGGTCCCGCACTTCGACGGCACCATGGCGGTGGCGCGATCAGCACCTGACGGCACCGCGCCGGATTCGGTGACGCCGTGGCGGCTGACGACGAAGCTGAAAGCCGACCCGGTCAAGGCGTCGCTGGCGCAACTGGATATCAGCTACGGTCGCGATGACGCAGCCATGAAACTGACGGGGCTGGCGGATTTCCGCTTCGGCGCCAAGCCGCTGTTGCAAGCGCTGTTGTCGGCCAAGCAACTCGACGCCGACAAGTTGCTGGCGAAGCAGAGCGGCTCGACCGAGCCGGTGCAGATGATGCCGGGATTGCGCGTGTTGCTAGCGGCATTGCCGCATGCGCCGTTGCCGACCCGCATTGACATCAATGCGGAGCGCATCATCCTCGGTGGCCGTCCGGTGCAGGATCTCGACCTGACGCTGCGCGCCGCCAGCGGATCGTGGAGCGTCGATCGTCTCGAAGTGCGTGCGCCGGGCACGACGGACATCAGCATTCAAGGCGCGCTGGCATCGTCATCCCGCACGGACGATGCATCGTCCGATGTGGATGACAGCTTCAAGGGCGCGCTCAAGATCGATTCATCCGATCCCGGTAGCTTCACCGCGTGGCTGCTCGGGCGTAGCGACATGGCAGCGCAAAAGCAGAAGCCGTTGCATGTCGCCGGCAACGTGCATCTCGCGTCGGATCGCATCGCCATCGACGGTCTCAAGGCCGACGTCGATGGCGGCGCCATTACCGGACGCATCGCCTGGGCCGCGCGCAAGGACGGCAACGCGTCCGTCTTCGATGCCGATCTCGCTGCCGACAGGCTCGATCTCGACGCTGCCATGGCGCTGTTGCGCGGCATCGGCATTCCGCAACAGGACTGGCCGGATCGCGGACAACTTGCCCTCAACATCGCACGCGCGGTGTCGTCCGGGCAGGAGTTGCGGCCGTTCGTGGCCAAGCTTCGCTATGACGACAAGACGATCGCGCTCGATGGCCTTCGCGTGGGACAGGCGCGTGGCCTGACGATGGATGGCTCCGGCACGTTTCATCGCGATACGACGACGGGTAACGTCGCGTTGCAGGCCGCGGCGCCATCGGTGTCCGATCTTGCCGAGCTGATCGCGCCGTGGGCACCGTCGTTTGCGGAACGCCTGAAGGCGCAGGCCGGACAAACGCCGGGCGCCGCACGGCTGAAACTCGCGCTCGATCTCGACAAGGACACCAAGACCGCAGATCGCGCCGCCGCGCGCGCCACGCTGGAACTGACCACGCCGCAACTGAGTGGCACCGCTACGCTGCGGGCGTCGCCAAAGCGCGAAGCTGTGCGCGTCGGCATCAATGTCGCTGAACTGGCGAAAACACCGCTCGATCTCACCATCGATGCGTCGGCGGAGAATGGCGCGACGTTGCTGCGATGGCTCGGGCTTGACCGCGTACTTGCCGCCGGCGAGGGCGTTGCGCGCGTCAGCGGCTCGGTGCGTGGGATGTGGGACGCGGCATGGCAAGTGAAGGCCGCGATGTCCGCCGGCGCGCTCACCGCCGACGTGCACGGCAGCGTGACGCCGACGTCGAAAAAGTCCGCGGATCTCGTTCTCAAGCTGCAAGGCGCCAATCTTGCGCCGCTGCTTGGCCTCGATGCATCGAGCCCGATTGCGCGCGATGCAAGCCTGTCGTCGCATGTCACGCGCAACGGCGACAAGATTCAATTCGGCGATGTCGATGCATCGGTCGCCGGCACGCGATTGCGCGGGCGCGTCGGATTGACACTTGGCGACAACGGCGGCTTCGACGGCGAACTCGGCATGGACAAGCTCGATCTGCTGCAAGCCTTCGCGCTGCTGATCGGCGCGACCGGACGCGACAAAGGCGCGCCGCTCGGCAACAGCGCGTTGGAAGGCTGGCGCGGCAAGATCGATTTCCAGGCGCTGCGCGGCGTGTTGCCCGCCGGGCTCGAACTGCAACCGGTCAGCGGCGTGCTGAAAAGCGATAATCAGTCGATCGCGATCAGTGCGTTGAAGGGCAAGATCGGTGGCGGCGAGGCGAGGGCGGATCTGGAGGCGCGGCAGACCGCGGACGGGCTGGCGTTAAACGGCAGTGTGCAGCTTGACGGCGTCGATGGCGCGGCGCTGCGTTATCGCGGCCTCGCGATGCCGTCCGGCAAGGCGTCGATGCGGATGACTTTCGCAAGTCAGGGCCGCAGCATCGCTGCATTGACCGGCGCGATGACCGGAAGCGGCATGCTGACCATCGATGCCGCGCGCATCGCCGGACTTAATCCGGATGCGTTCGACATCGCGATCAAGGCCAGCGATGCCGGCAAGGCCGCGAACGAGGATCAACTCCGCCAGATCGTCGCGCCTGAACTGACGCGTGGCGATCTCGCGATCAAGCAGGCACAGATTCCATTTTTGCTGCGCGACGGCCGCTTCAGCGTCGGCGCCACGACGTTGGAGACGGACGGTGCGCGCGCTGTGGTGTCCGGCGGTTACGATATCGTCGCCGATCAGGTCGACATTCGCGCCAGCCTGACCTCGCGCACGGCGGAGAAGACGAATGGTCCACCGCAACTCGATATCTTTGCGGTCGGAACGCCCGATGCGCTGGCGCGCACCGTCGATGTCTCCGGCCTGTCGTCGTGGCTGGCGTTGCGCACCATCGAGCGCGAAACGCGGCGGCTCGATGCGATCTCGCGTGGCGAGGCCGCACCGACACCGCCGGCAGTCGCACCACAACCTCCCGCAGCGCCCGCGAAGCCGGAAGCGCCGAAGCCTGAAGCACCGAAGCCTGAAGCGGCGAAACCTGCGGAGATGCCGCAGCCACCGCTAACCGATGTGCCGCTTCCCGACATTGATCCGCGCCGCGCGCCGTCGAAGCCGAGGGAGCCCGCGCCGAAGAAGCCGGTAACGCCTCCGCAAGCCGCCGATGCACCATCGGGGCATCCGGTAACGCCGTTGCCGCCGCCGATCGAAGTGCGGCCCGCACCCGGCGCGAAGACCGCGCCCAAGCCACGCCCACCGCTGGTACTGACGCCGCAGATCGCGCATTAGCTCTGTTTGCGGTTTGACGGAAACTCTCAATCCGTCATGGCCGGGACGAGCCCGGCCATGACGAATTGCTGGTTCTATCTAAACGAAAGCTACCTAGCGCAATGCCAACGCACTCTCGGCCTCAATCGGCTCGGCAAACGGCGCAATGCCGGGCGAGTCGGTTCGGCTTTCGCCAATCATCATCATGCTGATAGCGCGGGTGCGGAAGTAATCCAGCACAAAGAGCCGGATCGCCGACGACAGATTGCCGGTGTTGCGGTGGGTGTCGATGCCCGCCAGCTGCGTCGAGAGACTGACGCCGCGCCGCGCCGCGATTTCCTTCAGGCTATCCCAGAATGCATCTTCGAGACTGACGCTGGTTTTGTGGCTGCCGATCATCACCGATCGTTTGACTACCGCGTATTTGAGGTTGCCGGTAGCCGGCGTCGTTGCACTGATTCGATGAAGCTCGTCGATCACCATGAAACGTCCCCCAACGTGGACCGGCCTTGTGCGTCACACGGTCATTGCAAAATTAGCTCAAACTGTCGGGACTCGGTATTCGGGAAACAACCTAGAGCGTGATGGAAACGATGAAGGCTTTGCGGACTTGCAGGAGCGTGGCTGTAACGCGAGTAGGCGGTCGGGAGATCCAAGTCGTTGTGTCCGATATTCACCTCACTCAAGCGACGGATTCGCGAGGCGGCCTGGGCAGAACCGTGCGTCGCGATGCTTCGCTTCGATGACCGAAGACGATCAGACGCTTGGCCGAATTTCACCCTCTGCCGCCGCCGGCGCGGTGCGATTCCTGAAGTAATCCAGCACGAACAGGCGGATCGCGGATGACAGGTTCCCCTGCTGGCGATTGCTATCGATCTCGCCGACCAACTCGGACAAGGTCATGTTACGTCGCGCCGAAATCTCCTTCATGCCGTTCCAGAAGGCTTCTTCCAGGCTGACGCTGGTCTTGTGTCCGGCAATTACGATGGAGCGTTTCACTACCGGCGATTTCATGTCTGATCCTTGTCGATGCGATGCTGATCCAACAGGGCTTTTTCCCTGCGCGCACGATCGTCTTCGAGGGTGCGCTCGGATTTGTTACGGCCGAATCGGGCACGATTGGCATCCGCCTGCTTGGCGGCGCGATCACGCTCGACGCGTTTCCTGTGCCGATTGAGATTGACGAGATCGCCCAACGTTGCCTCCATCAGCCGCCGTCGGCCGAGCACATAGCACTGCCACCGGCGCAGCGCGGAATGCTGTTGCCGAAAGAGTGTGGAGCGCTATCGCCCAAGGAGTGATGGTACTGCAATTTGAACTGGCTTGTTGCCATCGGTGGGCGTGATCTCGCTGCGTCTCGGTTGGGTGATCCGGTGCGATACCCGCTGAGCAGGATAACGCACTGTTGCACCATTATTTTCCGAATCTACCAGTCCTTAAGGCGTATGATTCATAATTATTCAGCAAACTAACCGCTGCCGAACGGAATACCGCTAGAACTGTGATCGCAGCTGATCAGCCGGGCCGGGTCATCTTCTCGGGTTGAACCAGACGGTCGAATTCCTGAGCCGTGACGAAGCCGAGCCGGATCGCCTCCTCCTTCAAGGTTGTGCCTTTGTTATGGGCAGTTTTGGCAACCTTTGCGGCATTGTCATAGCCGATTTTTGGCGCCAGTGCAGTCACCAGCATCAGCGATCGCTCCATGAGTTCCCGAATGCGTTGTTCATCTGCATGAACGCCGTTTATACAGTGATCGGTAAATGAACGTGCGGCATCGGTAATCAGTTGAATGGAATTAGTCATACAATATGCCAGCACCGGCTTGTAGACGTTCAATTCGAAATGCCCCTGACTGCCGGCGGTGGTGATCGTCGTCTGATTCCCGAAAACCCGACAGCACACCATCGTCATCGCCTCGCATTGGGTCGGATTGACCTTGCCCGGCATGATCGAGGAACCGGGCTCATTCTCCGGCAGAATCAGTTCGCCGAGGCCGGAGCGCGGTCCCGATCCGAGGAAGCGGATGTCGTTGGCGATCTTGAACAGCGCGGTCGCGACCGAATTGATCGCGCCATGCACCGAAACGTAGGCGTCGTTACTTGCGAGCGCCTCGAATTTGTTCGGCGCGCTGGTGAACGGCAGCTTGGTGATCGTGGCCGCATGTTTGGCGAACGATGCAGCGAATTTCGGTTTCGCGTTGAGGCCGGTGCCGACGGCGGTGCCGCCTTGTGCCAGCGGATACAGTTCGCGCAGCGCGACGCGCAACCGTGCGATGCCGCTTTCCACCTGCGCGGCGTAGCCGGAAAATTCCTGGCCGAGCGTCAGCGGTGTTGCGTCCTGGGTGTGGGTGCGGCCGATCTTGACGATCTTTGCGAACGCCTTCTCTTTCTTGCGCAGCGCCTTGGCGAGATGGTCGAGCGCCGGGATTAGATCGATGGTGATGCGTTGCGCCGCCGCGATATGCATCGCGGTCGGAAACGAGTCGTTCGACGACTGGCCCATATTGACGTGATCGTTCGGATGCACCGGCGTCTTGGCGCCGCGCGGCGCGCCGAGCAGTTCGTTGGCGCGGTTGGCGATCACCTCGTTGAGGTTCATGTTGCTCTGGGTGCCGGAGCCGGTCTGATAAACCACGAGGGGAAATTCATCGTCGTGCTTGCCGTCGATCACCTCCTGCGCGGCGCGTGCGATCGCGGTGGCGCGGCGCTTGTCGAGCAGGCCGAGCTTTTGATTGGTCTGCGCCGCCGCCAGCTTGACGATGCCGAGCGCGCGTACGATCGGCAGCGGCATCCGGTCGCCGCCGATGCGGAAATTCTGCCGCGAGCGTTCGGTCTGCGCGCCCCAATAGCGGACGGCAGGGACTTCGATCGGGCCGAAGCTGTCGGTTTCGGTGCGGGTG
>JAFKKL010000136.1 GCA_017305595.1 Hyphomicrobiales bacterium
TGTCGATCATGGGACCGGACGGCAAAGCCGTTGCACCGGAGAACACCGCCAAGGGACGCTTCCGCAGCACGTTCGACGTCAAGCTTGCCGAGCCCGGCACCTACAAGGTGATGGTGGTCAACAACGGCGCCTTCGCAAGCTACAAGCTGGACGGACAGAACAAGCGCTGGCGCGGCAAGGCCGATCAACTCGCGACCGCCATCCCGGCCAATGCCACCGACGTCAAGATCACCGAGAGTCGCGGCCGCATTGAATCCTTCGTCACCTCGGGCAAGCCGTCGGCTGAGACGCTGAAGCCCACCGGCACCGGTCTCGAAATGGTTCCGGTGACGCATCCGAACAATCTGGTGGCCGGCGAGAAGGCGACGTTCCGGCTGGTGCTGGACGGCCAGCCGGCCTCCGGCGTCAACGTCGAGATCGTCCCCGGCGGCATCCGCTATCGCGACAAGCTGAACGACAGCAAGGTCACCACCGACGAGTCCGGCACCTTCAGCGTCACCTGGCCGGGACCGGGCTACTACTGGATGAGCGCCTCGGTGCGCGACGACAAGAGCACGATCAAGAACGCCCAGCGGCGCAGCAACTACGCCGTCACCATCGAAGTGCTGCCGCAGTAAGCGATGCAGCCAACCGCGTCCGCCTCCCGGCGCGTAGCGATCCCGACCGGGTTGGTGACGCCCCGCGCCATGCCGGCGGGCGGCGCGGTTCATGCTTTGGCGGGAACGACCATGGGCACCACATGGTCGGTGAAGTTCGTCGGCTCCACCACGAGCCGGCAAACGCTGCAACGGATCATCCCGCTCACGCTCGATCGCGTGATCGCACAGATGAGTCCGTGGGAGAGCGAATCCGACATCAGCCGATTCAATCGCCTGCCATCAAACGAATGGCAGGTGTTGCCACCCGAGCTCGACCGGGTGATGGACAGCGCCATCCGTATAGCACGCGAGAGCGACGGGGCTTATGACCCGACCATGGGCGCACTGGTCGACCTCTGGGGTTTCGGGCCAAGCGGCCCGCGACAGGCACCACCGAAACCTGATGACATTGCGACCTGTCATCGCGCTTGCGGCTGGCAACAACTCGAATCCGACACCGATGCACACCGCCTGCGTCGACACAACACCGGATTCGTGGATCTCTGCGGCATCGCCAAGGGTTTTGCGGTCGATCTGGTGGCGGAGACGCTTCGCGAGCATGGCATTCATCACGCGCTGGTGGAAATCGGCGGCGAGTTGCGCGGCCAGGGCGTCAAACCGGACGGCAGCCCGTGGTGGGTTGAGATCGACCGTTTCGGCAATGTCGATGCCGAGACGGAGCCGATGCTGGTGGCTCTGCACGACCTCGCGATCGCGACATCCGGCTGCGAACGCAGTTTCGTCAGCAGCGGGCAGCACTTCTCCCACACGATTGATCCGCGCACTGGATATCCAGTTGCCAACGGCATGATTACCGCCACCGTGCTGCATCGCTCCTGCATGGAAGCGGACGCTTATGCGACGGCGCTGATGGTGCTGGGACCGGAAGCGGCGATCGACTTCGCCGTTACGCACGATCTTGCCGCGCTGATTCTGTTCCGGCAGAACAGCAGCGACATCGTCGAACGCACGACGCCGGCGCTCGACGCGATGCTGGCTTAATTCAAGTCTCCGCCCACTGCCGCAGCAGGTTGTGATACAGCGACGTCAACGAGATCACCGACGGATGCTCCGGGTGATCGGCGTTGAGGCGGATGATCGACATGTCGAGATCGAACATCATGGCACGCCGGGTGACGTCGCCGATCATGCTTTCGGTCCAGAAGAACGACGCCACGCGCGAGCCGCGCGTCACCTTGGTGACATGGTGCAGGCTGGTGCCGGGATAGACGATCATGTCGCCCGCCGGCAGCTTCACCGCATGCGTGCCGTAAGTATCCTCGATCACCAGTTCGCCGCCGTCGTATTCCTCCGGCGAGGATAGAAACAACGTCGATGACACGTCGGTGCGCACGCGATCGCCGGTGCCGGGGACGGTGCGGATGGCATTGTCGACGTGCGAGCCGAAGTTCATCTCGCCTTCGGCGTCGTAGCGATTGAACAGCGGCGGAAAGATTTTCTTGGGCAGCACCGCCGACATGAACAGCGGGTTGCGGTTCAGCGCCGCCAGCACCATGTCGCCGAGTTCGCGCGCATCCGGCGTGCCTTCCGGCAGCTGCAGATTGCGTTTGACCTGAGCGGACTGGTGACCAGCGGTAACCCGGCCATCAACCCATTCGGTCCGGGCCATCACATCGCGGCAATGCCGCACTTGCTCCGGCGTCAGGACATTCGGAATTCGAACCAGCATCGAAGGGCCCTTCATAGAAGAGCCGGCATCTTGCGACGCCGGCTCCAATCAACGTTACTTCTGTGATCGACCGTCGCGTCAGTTACTTGCTCACGTAGCGCGCAGCCTTCAGCGGCATGTCGGCAACCGGTGGCGGCGTGAAGCGGACGCGATAGGTCAGCATCGCTGTACGTCCCGGAGCCGGTACGGCATGACCGCCGTAGTACTGCGAGTAGTACAGTTCGTCGGTCACATTGTAGATGTTGAGTTGCAACAGCGAGTCCTTGGTGACCTTGTAGCTCGCCATCAGATCGAGCTTCCAGTAGTCGGGCACATAGGACGTATTGGTCGTGTTCACGAATGTGCGCGCGGCATAGGTCACGCCCCCGCCAACCGTCCATTGCGGCGTGATATCGTAAGTAGACCACAGCGTGAAGTTATGAGGCGGCGTGTTGGGCAGTTCGCGGCCAAGTTCAGCCAGATTCGTGGTGTTGACGATCTCGGACTTCAGATAGCTGTAGCCGGCGAACAGACCCCAACGGTCGGTCAATTTGCCCGCGACGCCCAACTCGACGCCATCGACCCGAGCAACACCATCAAGAACCAGCGCCGTATTGAGGACCGGGTCGACCGGAATGCGCAGATTGGTCTTTTCGATGCGGAATACCGCGCCGCTGAGCGTCAGCTTGCCACCCAGCACGTCGGCCTTGGCGCCAACTTCCAGCGTCGTGTTGCGCTCGGGATCGAGAAGAACATTCGCGGCGTTGTTGGTAGCGTCGCTAAGCGTCTGAAATTCCGCCGCCGGATTGTGCGAAACGCCATAGGCTGCGTAGATACTGGAATTGGGCGTCGGATGGAAAACACCGCCGACGCGCCAGTTGACCATGTTATCAGTGCGGCTGAGTTCAGCGCTGGTCGGCGTAGCGAGATATTTCGAGCGGAAGCTATCGTAGCGGATCGATCCAAGCAGTTCGAAATATTCGTTGAACTTGACCTGATCGAAGCCATAAACCGCATAGTTGGTCGATGTGGTCGAGTTCGGCAAACCGAAACCGGTGTCCGGCCCACCAAAGGACGTATCCACGGGAGCCCACACGCTGGTTCGGCACGCTAGATTGCCCGGCACGCAGTAGTTGGCGCGCATCTGATCGCGGGTCTCTCGCGCGGCTTCGACGCCCATTGCGAAAGTGTGCTGCAACCCGCCCGTCCAGAACTTTCCGGTCAAATCGGTCTGGTTGATGAGCAGCGTATTGTCGGTCTGCGTTGCAAAATGCTGACGACCGATCGTCATCAAATCGACCGGATAGCCGGGGGTGATGGCGGTCGCGTTGTCCGCTTGCAACTCGCCGCGCGGCGCGGTCGGCCGCGCCATACGGTTGACAGCGATGTAGCGGGTTGCGTTGGAAAATTTCAGATTGGCATTGAAGTCATGCTCGAAACGCACCGTACCGATATGGGTATCGGTGAGTTGACGGTCAGCCAGCGGACCACTGGCGACGCCATACCAGACATTGCGAGGCACTGGCATTGGCGGCGTCGCCGCGCCATTGCCATAGTAGCCGCCATTAGTCAGCGCGCCAGTTGCGGCACTGTAGGTCGGAGCGGGTAGATAACGGTGACCGTAATCCGGTACGCCGTCCTCGCCCTGATAGACGTAGCTAAAAATCGCGCGCGTATCGGGCGTGAACTCCGCCTTGAACGAAGGCGCGATGCCCCAGCGCCTGGTAAAGACGTGGTCGCGATCCTGGGTGGGTATATCCTGATACATCGCCGCGATGCGACCAGACAGATTGCCTTGCTTGCCGTTGGCATCGACTTCGGCGCGATAACCACCGCTGGTAACGCCACTAATGGTACCGTCGACGAAGTTGGTCGCCTGCGGCAACTTCGAGACAGTGTTGATCGCGCCACCTGTCGAACCGCGACCGAAAGCAAACCCGGACGGTCCCTTATGCACTTCGACGCGATCGCTGCTGAACAAATCGCGCGTGTACCAGCCCGGATCGCGAATGCCGTCGCGAAACATGTCGCCACGTGCGGCGAAGCCACGAATAATCGGACTATCGCCCTGCACACCACCTTCACCGGCGCTGAAAGTGATGCCCGGAACCGTCCGCAACGCATCTTCCATGCTGAGAAGGCGCTGCTCTTGAATTACCTGCTGCGTGACCACGTTGACGGTCTGCGGCGTGTCGGCCAGCGACACCGGAAGTCGAGAAATTCCAGCCTGCGCGGGCGCCTGATAACCCGTGACGCCATGCCCGTCACCGACGATCGGATTGACCTGGACGTTGCTCGGCGCCGCGACGACCGGAGCCGGCGCGGTTCGCACCGGAGCGCGCCGTGCGGCTTGCCGCTTGGCCTGCCGCTTCGGCGCGGTGACGCGGACCTGCGGAAGATCGTCGCTGCTCGACGCCGGCTGGGCGTCGGCTGAATCGGGGATCAGCATCACCGCGGCGATGCCGATCATCGCCTTGCTCCATCCGATTGCGGAGATGTTGCGCGCGATCGCGCCCTCATCACGCGATGCGCTCGCGTGATCCGTCGATGAAATGCCCATATGCCCAGTTCCCCAATGATCTCATCGCGGATGCAAGCCCATGCCCGCGACAACTTCGCTCGTCATAACTTCGTGATTTTTGATGGGCAACACGCCGACACGTGGATTCGATACAGTTTATAGACCTTCTAGCGAACGCCCCCTCGAAATGGACGGAATGACGCGGGATAATCAGTTCGCGAGACAATGATCGGCCCGCCGATCGGCGCTCGGCCTTAAAGCGATTCTAAAATTCCCGCTCGCTTGCTTGTTTGATTCGGAAAGCCAAGACGTTAGACCACTCCGAGGTGCCGTCTATCCACCTCCGGCCCGCCTTGCGATTGACCTGGATCGGCGGCGCAACAAAAAGTCTGTCGAAATGAACCTATCTCTGAAGACCTTCCGCGTGACGGAGCGCTATTGCCGATCGCGAACGAAAGCGCCGATGATCGCACTCGCTGCCTTGCTGACTTTCTCGCTGGCGCCACACCCGGTCTACGCTCAATCCGCACCGCCTTCGGTTACGACGCCCAACGGGACTTCCGCCACGCCGACGGCACCGGCCGCCGCGGCCCCTGCTCCGGCAACAACAACGCCGACCACAACCGCACCCGTTACCTCCGCCTCGCCGGTGACACCGCAGGCGGCGCCTCAACCACAAGCCACAACGTCCGTCAATCAGTCCGTCGCTCAACCGGCCGCCCAGGAGCCGCCGGCCGCACCGCAAGCGACGCCGCCGCAAATCTCGCCCGCAACCGAACTCGCGCCTGCGACCGAAGCCAGTCCGGTGCTGCCGCATGAACTGACGCCGCTCGGCATGTTCATGGCCGCCGACTACATCGTGAAGGCGGTAATGATCGGCCTAGCCTTCGCCTCGGTGGTGACATGGTCGGTGTGGCTCGCCAAGAGCCTCGAGCTTCTGGGCGCACGGCGCAAGCTGATGCGCGATCTCCGCCGCGTCGAGAGCGCGCGCTCGCTCGAGGATGCCAGCGACAAGTTGCAGAACGCCAGCGGCGATATCGCCACTCTCACCAATGCCGCGCTCGACGAACTCAATCGTTCGCGCGACGCGATGAATCACGAAGGTGTCAAGGAGCGCGTCGCCTCGCTGTTCAGCCGCATCGAGGCGGCAGCGTCCCGCCGCATGACGCGCGGCACCAGCATTCTGGCGACAATCGGATCGACCGCGCCGTTCGTCGGCCTGTTCGGCACCGTCTGGGGCATCATGAATGCCTTCATCGGCATCTCGAAATCGCAGACTACGAATCTCGCCGTCGTTGCGCCAGGCATCGCCGAAGCACTGCTCGCGACCGCAATGGGTCTGGTCGCGGCAATCCCGGCGGTGATGATCTACAACATGTTCGCGCGCGCCATTGCCAGCTATCGCGGCTTGCTGGGCGACGGCTCCGCCGAACTGATGCGCATGGTCAGCCGCGATCTCAACCGGGCGGAACTGACGCCGCACCGGCGGGCCGCGGAGTAACGCGCGTGGGCGCCCAACTTCCACAAGCCTCGTCCGACGACGAGATGATGCCGGTGAGCGACATCAACGTGACGCCGTTCATCGACGTCATTCTGGTGTTGCTGATCATCTTCATGATCGCCGCACCGCTGGCGACCGTCGATATCGCCGTGGACCTGCCGGCCTCGACGGCGACCAAGCAGCCACGCCCCGACAAACCCGTCTTTATCACCTTGAAGGCCGATCGCACGCTGGCGGTCGGCGAGACGCCGATCTCGCGCGCCACCTTGGCATCGTCGCTCGCGTCGGTGACGTCGTCCGACCACAACAAGCGGCTGTTCGTGCGCGCCGACAAGACCGTGCCCTACGGCGACGTGATGACGCTGATGAACGACATTCGCGGCGCCGGCTATCTCAAGATCGCGCTGGTCGGACTTGAGTCCACCGGCGCGCAGCCTGCCGCAGCTCCCGCGAGCGGAGGCGCGCAATGAGCGCGGCGCGGCCTTATCGTGGCATCACGCACCGCGATCTGCTGCGCTGGGCTGTCTGCTTCATTGCCGTATTGTCGATCCATGGCGCGGTCGCCGCGGCTTTGTTGAGGGCGCCGGCTGAAGAGGGCGATACCTTCGACACCACCACGGCGATCGAGGTCGACTTCACCACCGAGTCATTCCAGGACGCCATTGCCCGCGACGTTGCCCCGGGCGAGGAGCAGATGCAGCCCGATGAGGCGCAGCCGCCTCAGGAGAAAGCCGAGCAGAAGGTCGAGGAGAAGCCGGAGCCCGAACCGCCGCTGCCGCAGGTGAAGGAACCTGACGTCGCGCTGGAAACGCCTCCGGAGCCGAAGAAGCAGGAGGAGGAAAAGAAGGAGGAAAAGGAGAAGACTCCGAACGCCTCGCCTCCGCTGGTTTCCGCCTCCACCACCACCGCACCGACCGCCGCCGCCTCACGCAAGGCCTCGCTGGTAAGCTGGAAGCGCCGCCTGGCGCTGCACCTGCAACGCAACAAGCGCTATCCGCATGAAGCTCAGGTCCGCCGCGAGGCCGGCACGGCGCGCGTGGCTTTCGTGGTCGACCGCCATGGTCACATCATGTCCAGCAAGATCGTGAAAGGCAGCGGTTCGCAGGCGCTCGATCATGAAACGCTCGAACTGCTGCAACGCGCCCAGCCGTTGCCGACGCCGCCCGCCGATGTCGGCGGCGCGCAGTTTGCGTTCACAGTGCCGATCCTCTTCGAACTGAAATGATCCTGCGTCTGGCGCGGCGCGCGCTGGGCTTCCCGGCACGCCGGAAGCTGACACAATACGAAGCGACGGCTCGCCGGATTCTCGCATCGGACGCCAGCTGCCGGCAGTTCACGGATGCCGCACTGCGCGAGCGGGCCGGTGAGTTGCGACGGCGAGCACAGGCCGGCATTGCGCTCGATGACATCAAGGTCGATGTTTTCGCTTTGGTCCGCGAGGCGGCGCGCCGCGCGCTCGGCGAACATCCCGTCCCCGCGCAACTGATCGGCGCGCTCGCGCTCCACGACGGTCATATCGCCGAGATGAAGACCGGTGAAGGCAAGACGCTCGCCGCCACGCTGGTCTGCGCGCTCAATGCGCTATCCGGCCACGGCGTTCACGTCGCCACGCCCAACGATTACCTCGCCGAGCGCGACGCAAACTGGATGCGGCCGGTTTATGACCTGCTTGGTCTGAGCGTCGGCGTCGTCACCCAGGAGATGGACGACGACGTCAGGCGCGAAGCCTATCGCTGCGACATCACATACGGCATCGCCAGCGAATTCGGCTTCGACTATCTGCGCGACAACATGAAGTTCACGACCGCCGAAACCGTGCAACGCGGCCATGGCTTTGCGTTGATCGACGAGGCCGATGCCGTCCTGATCGACGAGGCCACGATGCCGCTGGCGCTGTTCGGTCCGCTCGGCGATCATTCGGAATTCTACCAGGCTATCGACATGGTGATCGCCACGTTGCAGCCGACCCACTACGACATCGATCATCGGCGCCGCGTCGCATTGACCGAAACGGGTTACAGTGAGGTCGACCGTGGATTGCGTCAACGCGGCCTCTTGAAAGCCGACACCACGCTGCATGAAATCGCGTCGATCTCACTGCTGCATCATGTCGTGCAGGCGTTACGCGCTCATGTGGTGCTGGCGCGCGACCGCGACTATGTCGTGCAGGACGGTCAGGTCACCATCGTCGACGCACTGACCGGACGGCCGATGCCAGGACGGCGCTACGACGAAGGACTGCATCAGGCGCTGGAAGCGAAGGAAGGCTGCGCGATCGGCGAGGAAACCCGCACGCTGGCCGCGACCACCTTCCAGACCTATTTCCGGCGTTACGCCAAGCTTGCCGGCATGACCGGCACCGCGATCACCGACGCCGCCGAATATCGCGATGTCTACGGTCTCGATGTGGTTGCCATTCCAACTCACCGCCCGCTGATCCGCGTCGACGAATCGGTGCTTCACGCCACCGCCGCCGACAAACGCGCGGCCATCCTGCGCGAGGTCGAAAGCGCACACGCGCGTCGCCAGCCGATTCTGATCGGCGCGCCTTCGATCGAACGCTCGGAAGCACTCGCTGCGCTGCTTGAAGCCAACGGCTGGCGACAGAGCGGCGCCCCGCCGAACGACGAGATTTCCGAAAAGACCTTCGCGTTGCTCAACGCCAAACATCATGCCCGCGAGGCGCATATCATCGCGAGCGCCGGCGCGCCTGGCGCGGTGACCATCGCCACGGCGATGGCGGGACGCGGAACAGATATCCGGCTCGGCGGCGAACACGCCGATGATGTGATGCGCGCCAACGTGATCGCCGCGGGCGGACTTCTGGTGATCGGCAGCACCCACCATGATCAGGAGCGGCTGGACCGGCAGTTGCGTGGCCGCGCCGGCCGCCAGGGCGATCCCGGCCGATCGATATTCCATGCCTCGCTGGAGGACGAGTTCCTGACGACGGCCGCGGTCCGCGCGCCTTCGCCCTTGCCGAACGGCCCTGTCACATCGCGCGTTGCAAAACGTTTGATACGCACAGCACAGCGGCGACACGAAACTCGAAATATCGATCGGCGACTTGGACTGCTCCGCTTCGACGCAATCATTCAGCACCAGTACGATACGCTTTACGACATGCGCCGCGACATTCGCGATGGCGACAATCCTCTCTTTCTGGCGCAACGACTGCGACACGAAACCATCGATGACCTGATCGCGCGGTTTGCCCCGCCCGATACTTCTTGGGACATTGACGGCTTGGATCACGCGATCCGCTCGATCCTGACGCTCGCCATTGATCTCTCTCCACCTTCGGCACAACGCGCCATCGATTCTGAAAATCTCAAGCAAACGATTTACGCGATGGCCGATCGCTGGATGGAAGGTAAGGTCGCCAGCATCGGCGAGGCGTTGCTCGGCGATATTCTGCGCCGTTTGATGATGGCACTGATCGATCAATTGTGGTCGGAGCAATTTGAGCGCCTCGAACACCTCAAGCGTCGGATCGGCGACCGACGATTGCCGCCGCACAAGGTCGTCGCGGAGTTTCAACACGAGGCGTTCGGCCTGTTCAAGCGCACGGCGATGGATTTCCGTCACGACGTGACGGCACACGCGATGCGCGTCGGGATCAAGGCGTCGTCGTAGACCGCTCATGCAGCGCACCAAACGCCGCGTATTGAATCCGCGACAAGTCTCTTGCATCCCCGACACGCTTCGTAGCAAGTATCGTTCCGATATTCTCGGATCAGGCGTGGTCGACTTATCTTCGCCAAGCGCGGACACGCGATCCGGCGTCCGAACGATTGGAACGGATCATGGCTTCTACTTCAGGCGGCGAGGCGATCGTCAACGGCCTTGTGGCACACGGCGTCGATACGGTGTTCGGCCTGCCGGGCGCACAGGTCTACGGCCTGTTCGATGCATTTCAGCAGGCGCAGTTGAAGGTCATCGGCGCACGGCACGAGCAAGCTTGCGGCTACATGGCTTATGGCTACGCGCGCTCGACCGGACGACCCGGCGTGTTCAGCGTGGTCCCCGGCCCCGGCGTGCTGAATGCCGGCGCAGCGCTGCTCACCGCCCTTGGGGGTAACGAGCCGGTGCTCTGCCTGACCGGTCAGGTCCCGACCGCCTTCCTCGACAAGGGACGCGGCCACCTGCACGAAATGCCGAACCAGCTCGCAACGCTGCGCACCTTCGTCAAATGGGCGGAACGCATCGAATATCCCGACGCCGCGCCGGCGCTGGTCTCGCGCGCATTTCAGGAAATGCAATCAGGGCGGCAAGGCCCCGCCGTGCTGGAAATGCCGTGGGATATTTTCACGCAACGTACCGATGTCGGTGACGCCAAGCCGCTCGACGTTCTCCCGCCGCCACGCCCGGACAGCGACCGCGTTAAAGCGGCGGCCGAGCGGATCGCCAAAAGCAAGGCTCCGATGATCTTCGTCGGCAGCGGCGCGATTCATGCCCGCGAGGAAATTCTCGAACTGGCCGAAATGCTGGACGCTCCCGTGGTGGCATTTCGCAGCGGACGTGGCATCGTCAGCAACACGCACGATCTCGGCATGTCGATGGCCGCGGCCTATGAGCTGTGGCCGCAGACCGACCTCATCATCGGCATCGGCACCCGGATGGAATTGCCCACGTGGCGGTGGCCATATCGTCCCGAGGGTCAGCAATCCATCCGCATCGATATCGATCCGGCGGAGATGCGGCGCTTCGCGCCGGACACCGCCATCATCGCCGATGCCCGCGAGGGTACCCGCGATCTGCTCGCCGCCGTGCAAAAACGCGGCTTCACCCGGCAACCTGGCCGCCGCGATGCGATCCGCGCCGCGTCGGCATCGACGCTGCAGCAGATCCAGGCGATCCAGCCGCAGATGTCGTACCTCAACATTCTGCGCGAGGTGCTTCCCGCCAACGCCATCGTCACCGACGAGCTCTCACAAGTCGGCTTCGCGTCATGGTACGGCTTCCCGGTCTACGAGCCGCGCACCTTCATCACGTCCGGCTATCAGGGCACGCTGGGCTCCGGCTTCCCGACCGCGCTCGGCGCCAAGGTCGCCAATCCGGACCGACCGGTGGTCGCCATCACCGGCGACGGCGGCTTTATGTTCGCCGTGCAGGAACTGGCGACCGCGGTGCAGTTCAAGATCGGCGTCGTGGTGCTGGTGTTCAACAACAACGCCTATGGCAACGTGCGACGCGACCAGTTGGAGGGCTTCGACGGCCGCGTCGTCGCCTCCGATCTGGTCAATCCGGATTTCGTCAAGCTCGCGGACTCTTTCGGCGTCGGCGCGGCCCGTGTGACCTCGCCGCAAGACTTTCGCCCGGCGCTGGAGCGCGCGCTGGCGGACGGCGGGCCCTACCTGATCGACATCGAAGTGCCGACCGACTCTGAGGCCAGCCCGTGGACCTTCATTCGACGGCAAAAGCCGTAGCATCGGAGATGCTTTTTAATGCCTCTTGCGCATTGCAAGAAGGGCAGACCAAAGTGATGAGACGCCATCTGCCGCCGGCGGCTTGTGATCGCGCCGGCACCACGCAATAATCACATCGGGACGTAGCAATCAGGGCCGCGTCGGGTTCAACGGCGGGCATCCAGGAGGGAAAGACATGCCGAACGATCAATTCAAATTCAGTCGCCGCAGCGTGCTCGCGGGCGGCGTCGCCGGCGCTGCATTGCTCGTCGCTCCGGGGATTGTCCGGGCCCAGGCGCAGACCCTGAAAATTGCGGTGCTGCTGCCGCAGTCCGGCTATCTCGCGCAAGCCGGCCAGAGCTGCCATCGCGGCGCGCTGGTGGCACGGCAGGTGCTAGCCGACCTCGGTTACAAGGTCGAACTGGTGCACATCGACATGGAGTCCAACCCCGACGTCGCACGCACCCAGACCGAACGCGCCATCAACGAAGGCGCACACTGCATCGTCGGCGCGTTCGATTCTGCCGGGACGCTGGCGATCGCGCAGGTCTGCGAACAGCGTCAGGTGCCACTGATCGTCAACATCGGCGCTGCGCCGCAACTAACCGAACAGGGCTACAAATTCCTCGTCCGCAACTTCCCAACCGGCGGCATGCTGGTAAAAAACGGCCTGCATCAGATCCAGGCCCTGATCGACGCCACCAAGATCGCACCGAAAAGCGCGGTTTTCCTGCACGCCAACGACAACTTCGGTCTGGCGCAGCGCAAGGGCATGGACGCGCTGTTCCCGAAATCGGGGCTGCCGTTCAAGCTGCTGGAATCGATCCCCTACGATCCGAAGGCGCAGGACCTCTCGGTGGAGGTCACCAAGATCCGCGGCCTCAACCCGGACCTGCTGCTGGTGGTGACGCGCGCGGCCGACGCCATCAAGCTGGTGCGCGATACGGTGCGGCAGAAATTCCAGCCGATGGGCATCATCTCGCCCGGCGCACCCGGCCTCTACGATGAGGAATTCTACAAGGCGCTCGGTCCGCTGGCGGATTACCACATCGACGCGCTGCCGTGGGCCAATCCGAAGTCCAAGGTCACGCAGGCACTGGAAGCGGCCTACACCAAGGCGCAGCCGAAATTCCGTTTCGCTGTCGAATGCTTCAACGTCGGCTTCACGTTCGACGCCTTGATGGTCGCCGGCGACGCCTTCAAGCGTGCCGGCACCACCAACGGGCCGGAATTGATGAAGGCGCTGAAGGCCACCAATCTCGTCGAGCACACCATGATCGGCGGGCCGATCAAGTTCGACGAGAAGGGCCAGAACAACGACATTCCGTCGGCTAGTGTGCAGAACCGCAACCAGACCCCGACAGTGGTGCTGCCGGCGGAGGTCGCGACGATGACGCCGGTGCTGCCGATGCCGCCGTGGCAGGGCCGCAAGTGATCTGACGTTTCCGCACGCTCACCATCGTGAAGCATCGCGCACTGCGCGGTGCTTCACTGTCCCGATATGCAATCCCTTTCAAGATGCTCCCGCGATAACGCCCGGAGCCGGAGTTACGAATGACGGCGATCACCTTGAATATTATCGTTCAAGGGATTCTCACCGGGCTCGTCTACGGGCTGATGGCGCTTGGCCTCTCGGTCATTTTCGGCGTCATGCGCGTGGTCAATTTCGCCCACGGCGAGTTCACCGTCGTGGCGATGTACGCGGCATTCCTGCTGTTCGACATGCTGGGCGTCTCACCGCTGATATCGCTGCTGCCGATCGCGGCGGCCTTTTTCTTTCTCGGTTATGCCCTGCAACGCACGCTGGTCGAACCCTTCATCAGCCGCGCCGAACACGAGCAGTTCATCCTGCTGGTCGGGCTCGCTACGGTGGTCGTCAACGGTCTGCTGCTGATCTTCGGCCCCGATGCACGACCCATCAACCTGCCCTACAGTTTCGACAGCTACACCATCGGCTCCCTGTTCATCGACAAGGTGCGCGTGTTCGCGGCGCTGGGCGCATTCGCGATCTGTATCGCGCTGTTCCTGTTCTTCCGCTATACGCGCACCGGCACGGCGATCCGCGCCTGCGCCGACAATCTCACCGGCGCCGGCGTCGTCGGCCTCAACGTCAAGCAACTCTACGCGGTGACGTTCGGCCTCGGCTTCGCCTGCATCGGAGCCGCCGGCACGCTGATGGCAACCATCGCCGACGCATCGCCGGGCCTTGCACCGGCCTATACCCTTCTCGCGTTCGTTATCGTCATCATCGGCGGGCTCGGCTCGATGGCGGGCGCATTGGTCGGTGGCGTCCTGATCGGCATCTCCGAAGCGCTTGCGGGCTTCTACATTCAGCCGTCGATGAAAAGCATGTTCTCCTTCGCGCTATTGATCCTCGTGCTGGTGCTGCGCCCGCAGGGCCTGATGGGGCGGCGGCTATGAGCGATATCTGGCAGCGCCTGCCCACACGCGGCAAAATCCTCTGCCTTGCAGCCTTGGCGGCAGCGATCGCCGCGCCGCTGGCCGCCGACCGCTATCTGCTGTCGGTGCTGATCCTGGTGTTCTACTTCGCCTATCTCGGGCAGGCGTGGAATCTGCTGATGGGTTTTGCCGGGCAGCTCTCGCTCGGCCACGCGCTATATCTTGGGCTCGGCGCTTATACCGCCACCGCGCTGTGGACGCTGTTCGGCATCGGTCCCTGGATCGGCGTCTTCATCGCCATTCCGGTGGCGGCCGCTGCCGGAATGATCGTCGGCTGGCTCGGCTGGCGCTTCGCCATCGAAGGCGTCTATTTCGCGCTTCTCACCATTGCCTTCGCCGAGTTCACTCGGATCGGCTTCGACCATCTGCAAATCACCGGCGCATCCGCCGGCCTGTTTCTGTCAGTCAACAGCCCCGGCTCCGACAAATGGTGGAATCTCGGCGGCGGGCCGTTGCTGTACTACTATCTCGCGCTGATCCTCGCCGCCGCCGCGACATTGCTGGTGGCATGGCTGCGCCGCTCGCCGCTCGGCTATCGCTGGCTCGCGGTGCGCGAGGACCCGGAAGCCGCGCAAGCCGCGGGCATCAACATCTTCCGCGCCAAGATGATCGCGATGCTGATTTCCGCCAGCATGACCGCCGTGGGCGGCGTGTTCTACGGCTTCTATTATCGCAACCTGTTTCCATCGCAGGTGTTCGATATCGGCCGCTCCATCGAGATCATCATGGCGCCGATCATCGGCGGCCTCGGCACCGTGTTCGGGCCGCTCGTCGGCGCCATCCTGCTGACGCCGCTGGGCGAAAGCCTCACCGCGCTGATGCAGCACTTCGGCATCAACACGCCGGGCGTCAAATC
>JAFKKL010000137.1 GCA_017305595.1 Hyphomicrobiales bacterium
TGGGGCTGGTGAACGGGCGTAGCGCGCTCGTCACCAATGTCTCGGTCACCACCGGCAAGAACGGCGTGCTCGGCGCGGTGCTAGGCAAGGGCAACCTGCTGGGCGGGCTGCTCGGCGGCGGACACGGCGGCTGCGGCTGCTACTGAACGATGCGATTGCGGACGGGGGACCTCCCCGCCCGCATGATCCTGTATTATTGCGCCGTCGCGAATTTCAATGGGTGAAGCGGCGGCGTGGCCTTGGCGGGCGCGCCGAATTTCTTGGTCAGCGACGACATCACGATCAACGCATCGGCGCGCGCACCGGAGATCAGCGTTCCCTGCGCGCGCGTCAGGTCAAGGCCAAGCGTCAGATCATTGCCGAGATCACGCGTGACGCCGAGGCCATATGTCAGCGTGCGCGCGACGAACGGCGAATCCAGATATTCGGTGTCGGCATAACCGAGCGAAGCCGCGAGCGTCCATTTCGGATCGATGGTCCATGACGCTTTCGCGGAGTATATCGTATCGATGGTGATCGGCGAAATCGGAAACGTCGTCTCCGACGCGCGGCGTGTCGCCAGAAAGTCTATTTTGAAAGGCTTTACGCGCCAACTGATATTGGCGTCGAACAGCAGGCGATCGACGTCGCTGAAATCGACGTCATGCCATTTGCCGTACAGCCGCGACACCGAGCCGAAGGCTGTAACGCTCTCGCCGTCATACTTGACGAACACGAACGGCTGCATCCGTTCGTTGTCGCGGCGATAGCCGAAGTCATCGAATTCGTCATGATAGCGGCGCGCCGAAAGATTGACCGAGACGCCGACTTCCGCCTTGCCATGCACGAAGGAGACGCCCGGCACGATAGCGCCGCGCATGAAGCGATGCGGCGACGGCAGAAAATCCTGAAAGATCGCATTGGTCTGGTTGAGACTCGACTGCCCGCCCTCCACGGTGACAAACAGCTTGAACTGATCGACCTTCGTTTCCAGCTTCAGCGCATGGCTGACCTCGGACGAGCGCAGGTTATAGCTCGCGACATCCGCGATGGTGGTGGTCGAACTCAGCTTCAGGCCATCGTCGCCGAGCGAACCGCGCAGGATCACCTTGCCGCGCTCGGTCGGCGTCGCCTCCGGATTGGCGTAGTGAACAGTGCCAGCCTCCGCGGCGACGCCCACGGTCGCGTTATCGAATTTGCTGCCCGCGATCAGCGCCATCTCGGCGCCGATAAAGGCGCTGCCGCCGATGCCGTTGCCGGAGGAAAATTCCGGGTTGGTGTCGTAGCCGCCGCGCAGCAAGAATGATGCGGCAAAGTCGTGCTGGTTTGTCGGCGAAACCGTGTCGGCGGCACGCGCGCCACCGATTCCGATCAGTAGAAATACTACAATCAATACTTGCGCGCTCCGCATCGATCCCTCGCAATACTTTGCGGTGGGATTGATTACTGGCGCGTATGGTTAGCGAAAAATGAACCACCGACCGATTACGGCCGAATTGCGAATTGCTTCGGATATCAAGAGCCGAAGCTTACCGCATCCGAGCGTCGACCAGACAACGCTCGCGCATCGCTCAGGCGCTCACCGAGAGCGATCCGGTTGCACCGGCGGCGGTCGACACAGCGATGGCTTGCGCCTGACGCTGGATCGCCTGCTCGACCAAGTTATAGGACGAACTGGCCGTGCCCGCCGTGGCGTTGCTCGGCGGGCTGGTCAGCGTCACCTTGGAGCCGTCGGCATAAGTGACAGTGGTGGTGACAGAGCCATCGCTGTTGCCGGTTGTGGTGGTCGATGCACCGCCCAGCGCCTGCATCAGCGGGTCGGCATTCCCGCCGTTCACGCCGCCGGCGTGGCGATGGTGGCCGTGGCCTCGCCGCGATCCCGACAGCGCCGACGCCAACTCGTCCGAACTCACCGAACCGTCGCCGTCCTTGTCCATCTTGGCGAAAACATTGTCGGCAGCCGCGACGTTAGTGCCGCCCGCGCCCAGCGCATTCTCGAATTCGGATTTGCTAATCGCGCCGTCGCCGTCGTGATCGAGCAGCGCGAACAGATCGTGCAGCGCATCCGCCTTGCTCTTGCGAGATGCGCTCACGCCGGATTGGTCCTGCGCCGCGAACAGCGCATTCAGCGTATCCGGCGACAGGCTGCCGCCGCTCGACCCGTTGCCGGACACCGGCAAGGTCACGGCCATCGACGAGGTCGTCGTGGTCGAGAACGATGCTGTCGCCTGCGAGAAACCCGTGGTTCCCTGCGATGAAGCCGACGTCGACGACGACAGCGATTTCAACGCATCGAAAATCGTGGATACGGCACCCAACGCTGCCAGCATGTTCATCCCCTGCACGTGGCCGCCCGGAACGCAAAAGACGGCACAACACCCGCTACCCTCGGATAAAAGCAAGCCGCATGCCGCGTCTCTTCTCGTTGTAATAACGAGATAATTTCCGTAGACGATGCGACATCGCCCGGCAAATGCTGCCGCCATCACCGACGCCGCGGCAACCCTTGCCGCTCCGTCCGGCCGGTTAAACGGGCGATTTGCCCCGCCACGCCGTGCGTGATACCGGGGCGCATTCCAACGCAACAGCCCGGGAAGCCGCCATGTCCCAACCTTTCGCGCCGCGCCCGCTAGTGATCGCCCCATCGATCCTGGCTTCGGATTTCGCACGCCTCGGCGAGGAAGTGCGCGCCGTGGATCAGGCCGGCGCCGACTGGATGCATCTCGACGTGATGGACGGCCACTTCGTGCCGAACATTTCCTACGGTCCGGACGTCATCAAGGCGATGCGCCCCTACACCAAGAAGATCTTCGACGCTCATCTGATGATCGCACCGTGCGATCCGTATCTCGAAGCCTTCGCCAAGGCCGGCTGCGATCACATCACGGTGCACGCGGAAGCCGGACCGCATCTGCATCGCTCGCTGCAATCGATCCGCGCGCTGGGCAAAAAAGCCGGAGTGTCGCTCAATCCGGCGACGCCGCTCTCCGCGATCGAATACGTGCTCGACCTCGTCGATCTCGTGCTGGTGATGTCGGTCAATCCCGGCTTCGGCGGCCAGGCTTTCATTCCGGCGATGATCAACAAGGTGACGGACCTGCGCGCGATGCTCGCAGGCCGCCCCGTCGATATCGAAGTCGACGGCGGCGTGGTGCCGGATGTCGCGGCGAAACTCGCCGCCGCCGGCGCCAACGCGCTGGTCGCGGGATCGGCCGTGTTCAAGGGCGGCACGCAGGAGAGTTACAAGGCCAACATCGATGCCATCCGCCATGCGGCGGCGACAGCGCGCGGGGAGATGGTGTAAGAACAGGTTACTTCCCGCGGAGCTCCTGCAATCGCTTCGCGACGGCCTCCTCAGACGGATCGAGCTTCAAAGTGGCCTCATAGTCACGAATTGCGTTTCCGGTATCGCCGAGACGCTCATAGGAAAGGCCCCGCCACTTCAGGACGTTGACAAAGTCCGGACTGGAGCCGAGCACGGCGTTGAAATCCGCGATCGCCGCATCGTAATTTTGCAACCCAAGCTGAGCGTGTCCGCGACCCGCTCGAAGGCGCTGTATTTCACGTTTTGAAAGATCTCCCCGGGCGAGAGCTTTCGTGTAGTCCTCCAATGCACGTTGAGGTCGGTACGAGCGATTATAGGCCTCCGCTCGCCCGAGGTAGAAACTGCCAGACTTCGGATCGAGCCTGATTGCCTCATCGAACCGACCGATCGCCTCGTCGAACTTGCCTTGATTGGAGAGAGTCAGCCCCTGACCGTTCGGAAAATCGCCGTCTTTCGGGAAAAGTTTGGCTCCAGCGGAGTAATCAGCTAACGCGCGATCCAGACGATCATGATAGTAATAGAAGTATCCGCGATGACGATAAGCGCGCGGATCGGAATCGCCGACAAGATCAATCGCCGCGGTGTAATCGACTTCGGTGAGATCCGGCTTCTTCGCCAGGTCGAACGCTAGACCTCGCGCCATCAGCAGTTCCGCCCGGTCCTTGATGCTTGGCTGTTGTTCAAGGCCTTTCGAATAAACATCGATAGCGCGCTCAAACTCCAGGTTCGCGATGGCGATAGCGCCCTTTGTAAGGTACCATTGAATACCGGACGCCAATGCCGTTGAGCAAAACGGCGCGAGCAGCGCAACGACAAGGACGCAGCGGGCCAACCATCTCGGCAGAACAATCAACTCGTTCTCCATTGCGCGGGAAAACTTGCCGTGGCGGTTCAAAGCATCGACAACAGCACCAACCTGAAATGATCGAAATCGAGGTTGCGCACAATCCAAGATTGCAATTTCGGTTAACCTGCCGGCCCAAGAAATGGTTCGCAGACGCCGCCACAGCGCAGCGAGGGTGTCACGGGTCGCGCTTTCACAAGCATCTGACGCGGCGGATAGCACCATCGCCCGTCCCGTAATCTTCCCCTCTCCCCTTGCGAGAGAAGTGGTTTCGAGCGTAGCGAGAAATGAGGGTAACCCCTCATCCGGCACGGACTTCATCCGCGCCACCTTCTCCCGCAGGGAAAGAAGGAAGAAGCCTCGCCTCGCAACTAAGCAACACAAAATCGCGCTTCTCCATCATTGCGAGGAGTGTCAGTGACGAAGCAATCCAGGCTCAAAGCCAGACTGGATTGCTTCGCTTCGCTCGCAATGACGAAACGTGGAGCGCGATGAACACGCAAGAATGTCTGGCGCGTTTCAATTCGGTTTCAACGTGAAAGAACATCGTTTCATATTCGATCAGTGAGCACCATTGAACGCTGTATGCAGCGCGCTTACCAACGTTCGCGCGCATGAACTTTGTTTCCGCGCGCCGCGACAGAGGCGACATGCAAAACGTATTCGTTCATTTAAAGCGGCTCGCCGCATTCGCCCGTGTCGCTCTCATTGTCGCCAGCGCCTCGCTCGGCAACGCCCCGTTCGCGATGGCGGGCGATGCCGCCGCGCGCCGCGTGATCGGTTTCTCGCCCAGCGGCAATCATTTCGCTTTCGAGCAATACACCACGCTTTACGACTCGCTGGAAAACATCGCGCGCATTGAAGTCATCGACACGCGCCGCGACGCCTTCGTCAAAGGCACGCCCATCACGATGAAAAGCAACGAGGATGGCCACGATCTGCCGGAACTGCGCAACGAGGTCATGCGCAAGGCGCGGCTGATCACCGATCCTTTGCTCGTTCACGATGTCGGCACGCATTTCGTCGGCAAGCCCTCAATGGAGCTGGACGAGATCGGCGTCTATCAGATGGACCCGAAGCCGCTCGCAACCGCGCAGGAGATCACCCTGCCCGATGGCCGCAAGCTGGCGCTCACCATCACCGACAAGGCGCTCGGCAAGGCGTCGTGTTACGGCGCCGGCGGACGCGGCACCTATGGCGACGTCATCGTCACCGGCATGACGTTGACGCTCACCATCGACGGCGGCCCGCCGATGGTGCTGAACGACGACAGCCGTCTGCCGAAGAACCGCCGCTGTGTCACCGCCTACGGCATCGCCGAGATCTATCACCATCAGGCCAAGGACGGCGCGCAGACGCTCGCGGTGCTGATCGAGACAGTGGACGCCCACGAATTCCACGCCGGGCCGAACCGCCGCTTGATGGCGGTCACCCGCCGACTGCCGTAAGCGGCTGGAGCATGATCGTTTGAATGCAAGCGCCGCCGTCATCCTGAGGTGCTCGCGGCACATGCCGCGAGCCTCGAAGGATCGCCGTAGCCCTTCGAGGCATTGCTACGCAATGCACCTCAGGGTGACGGCTTCCGGTCGGCCTATTGGATTATCCGACCGCCCGATCCGCCGTGCTTTCAGGGCAAAAATGCGTACCCAAGGGTGGCTTCACAGGGCGCAAACTGCTACAGCGCGGGCAAAATCCCTAAACTCGCGAGTTGTCGATGATCCCGCGCTATACCCGCCCCGAAATGGCCTCCATCTGGGAGCCGCAAACCCGCTTCAATATCTGGTTCGAGATCGAGGCGCACGCCGCCGACGCGCTGGCGGACCTGGGCGTGATCCCGAAGGACGCCGCCAAGACGATCTGGGCCAAGGCCAAGGATGCCGTCTTCAACGTCGCGCGCATCGATGAAATCGAGCGCGAGACCAAGCACGACGTCATCGCCTTCCTGACGCACCTTGCCGAGATCGTCGGCCCCGAAGCGCGCTTCGTGCATCAGGGCATGACCTCGTCCGACGTGCTCGACACCTGCCTCAACGTTCAGCTCACCCGCGCCGCCGACATCCTGCTCAAGGATCTCGACAAGCTGCTCGCCGCGTTGAAGACGCGTGCGTTCGAACACAAGATGACGCCGACCATCGGCCGCTCGCACGGCATCCACGCGGAGCCTGTCACCTTCGGCCTGAAGATGGCTTACGCCTATGCCGAGTTCTCGCGCGCCAAGGAACGTCTGATCGCTGCGCGCAAGGACATCGCCACCTGCGCCATCTCCGGTGCGGTCGGCACCTTCGCGCAGATCGACCCACGCGTTGAGGAGCACGTCGCCAAGGCGATGGGGCTGACGCCCGAACCGATCTCGACGCAAGTGATTCCGCGCGACCGCCACGCGATGTATTTCGCAACCCTCGGCGTTATCGCCTCGTCGATGGAGCGGCTGGCCATCGAAATCCGCCACATGCAGCGCACCGAAGTGCTGGAAGCGGAAGAATTCTTCTCCGAGGGCCAGAAGGGTTCGTCGGCGATGCCGCACAAGCGCAATCCGGTGCTGACCGAGAACGTCACCGGCCTCGCCCGCATGGTGCGCGCCTATGTGACGCCGGCGCTGGAGAACGTCGCGCTGTGGCACGAGCGCGATATCTCGCACTCCTCCGCCGAGCGCATGTTCGGCCCTGACGCCACGGTGACGCTGGACTTCGCGCTCAACCGCCTCGCCGGCGTGATCGAGAAGCTGCTCGTCTATCCCGCCAACATGCAGAAGAACCTCGATCGCCTCGGCGGGTTGGTGCATTCGCAACGCGTGCTGATCGCGCTGACGCAGAAGGGCGCGAGCCGCGAGGACTCCTACAAGATGGTCCAGCGCAACGCGATGCCGGTATGGCGCGGCGAAGGCGACTTCCAGACGCTGTTGAAGCAGGACGCCGATGTGAAGAAGTATCTTACCGACGACGAGATCGCCGAGAAGTTCGACCTCGGTTATCACTTGAAGCACGTCGATACGATCTTCAAGCGGGTATTCGGAGCAAGCTGATCGGATGAGCGTCATCACCGCCGTCAGCCTCGATAGCAGCCATCGCTTCAGCAAGCCGGCCGCGCTGGAAATCCGCCTGATCAAGGGGCTCGGCGTGGTTGGCGACGCGCATATGGGCGTCACCGTCAAGCATCGCTCCCGCGTGGCGAAGGACCCGACGCAGCCGAACCTGCGGCAGGTGCACCTGCTGCACGAAGAACTGTTCGACGAACTGCACGGCAAGGGTTTTCGCGTCGCGCCCGGCGACATGGGCGAGAACGTCACCACGCGCGGCGTCGATCTGCTTGGCCTGCCGACCGGCACGCGGCTGCATCTTGGCAGTAGCGCCGTCGTCGAAGTCACCGGCCTGCGCAATCCCTGCGTCCAGATTGATCGCTCCCAGCAAGGGCTGATGGCGGCGACGCTCGACCGTGACGCCGCCGGCAACCTGATCCGCAAGGCCGGCATCATGAGCATCGTGCTCGCCGACGGCGACCTTCGCCCCGGCGATGCCATTCGGATCGAACTACCGGCCGGGCCGCATCGGTCATTGCAACCGGTGTGAGCGTCACGGCGACGCCATCGCCCTCGCGCCGCCGCAATGACAACCTACTGGTAACCACGCTGGGGGTAGAACTGTCAGGTGCCTGAGCGTCCCACCATTCTCGTGTTCGATTCCGGTCTTGGCGGCCTCACCGTGCTGCGCGAGATCGTGCGGGCGCGGCCGGAGGCGCGGAACGTCTACGTCGCCGACGACGCCTACTTCCCCTACGGCCAGCATACCGAGGCCGAACTGATCGCCCGCGTGGTGCCGCTGATGGGCGAGTTGATAGCCGCGCACGCGCCGGACCTCGTGGTGATCGCCTGCAACACCGCCTCGACGCTGGTGCTGAGCCATTTGCGCGCCGCCTATGGCGTGCCGTTCGTCGGCACCGTGCCGGCGATCAAGCCCGCTTGCGAGCGTTCGAAAACCCGTCACGTCTCGGTGCTCGGCACCAAGGGCACCGTGCAGCGCGAATATACCCGCGCGCTGATCCGCGATTTCGCCCACGACTGCGAGGTCACGCTGGTCGGCTCGCCCCGCCTCGCCGCGCTGACCGAGGCTGTGCTGAATGGGGACAGCATCGCGGACACCGATATCGCCGCCGAAATCGCGCCCTGCTTCGTCGACGGCGAAGCCCGCACCGATATCGTGGTGCTGGCCTGTACCCACTATCCGCTGCTGCTCGACCGGCTGGAGCGGCTAGCGCCGTGGCCGGTGGAGTGGATCGATCCGGCGCCGGCGATCGCGCGCCGCGTCTCCAACCTGCTCGGCCCTGACAGCGCCAGCCTTCCGCCGGCCGGCGATCCGCGACTGATTTTTACCTCGGGGCGTCGACATCCGGCGGCCGAAGCGCTGGTGCATTCCTTTGCCGACGAGGTCGCGGCTTAACCCAACCATCGATGGACTTCTCCCATTCGCGGCGCGCTGCTAGCGTGAGCGTCCCATTGGGAGGAACAATGATGATCAGGAAGATCGTACTTGGGCTGGGTGTCATGTCGTTCGCGCTGGCGGGCGCCGCGTTTGCGCAACAGGGCGGCATCAAGCGCACGCCATTGCAGAAGGTCGAGTTTCCGGACGGCTACGTCACCGTGACCGGCCTCGCCGAACTGCCGCCCGGCGCCGCTGCCGGCCGTCATACTCACCCCGGCATCGAGACCGGCTATGTGCTGGAGGGCGAACTCAACCTCGAAATCGATGGTCAGCCGGCCAAGCTCTTGAAGCCCGGCGACTCCTACCAGATCCCGGCCGGCGCCGTGCACGATGCCAAGGTTCATGGCGACAAGTCCATGAAAGTGCTGGGGGTTTACGTCGTAGACAAGACCAAGCCATTGGCCTCGCCGGCGAAGTAATCCGGGCAGGAACCGGGCTGAGAAACCGCTCCGGCGGGATTTGACATTCCGGCGCGATCCCCCTAGAAACCGCTTGCTCGCGGGCCGTTTTCGGCCCGCGTTGCGTTTCGCGACCCGTGGTCCTCCCCTTAAGCTTTAAGGACGGACCTGTCGGCAGCGGGGCTTGGCCCTGTTGCACAGGAGGGCGCGTTTCCTCAACCACCAACTCATAGAGGACGCGATGACAAAGCGTGCAGAAGCCAAGTACAAAATCGACCGCCGTATGGGCCAGAACATCTGGGGCCGCCCGAAGAGCCCGGTCAACAAGCGTGAATACGGCCCCGGCCAGCACGGCCAGCGCCGCAAGGGCAAGCTCTCCGACTTCGGCACCCAGCTCCGCGCCAAGCAGAAGCTGAAGGGTTATTACGCCAACATTTCCGAGCGCCAGTTCTACGCCATCTACGTCGAGGCAACCCGCATGAAGGGCGACTCGGGCGAGAACCTGATCGGCCTGCTCGAGCGTCGTCTCGACACCGTCGTCTACCGCTCCAAGTTCGTATCGACCATGTTCGCCGCGCGCCAGTTCATCAACCACGGCCACGTCAAGGTGAACGGCAAGCGCGTCAACATCTCCAGCTACAAGCTGAAGCCGGGCGACGTCGTCGAGGTCAAGGACGCCTCCAAGCAGCTCGCCATCGTGCTCGAAGCCAACCAGCTCGGCGAGCGCGACGTGCCGGACTTCATCGAAGCCGATCACGGCAAGCAGACCGCGACCTTCATCCGCATTCCGCAACTGGCCGACGTGCCGTTCGCGGTGCAGATGGAGCCGCATCTGATCGTCGAATTCTATTCGCGCTAATTTCCGCGCGACTGTCGCAATACGAAGGCCCCGGTTTTGCCGGGGCCTTTTTGTTTGCCTATGATGCGCTCCGACAATTTCGATTGTGAGTGCATATGCCCTACGCCCCCTCGCCCACCGATCCGAAACAAGCGCCGATCCGCATCAATCTGCTCTCGGATACGCAGACGCGGCCGACGCCTGCGATGCGCGAGGCGATGGCGCATGCGGAGGTCGGTGACGAGCAGATCGGCGACGATCCCACCGTCAACCTGTTGTGCGAACGCGTCGCCGATCTGCCCGGCAAGGAAGCGGCCGTGTTCATGCCGTCGGGCACCATGTGCAATGTCGCGGCGACGTTGGCGCATTGTCGCCCCGGCGACGAAATTCTCGCGGAGCGCACCGCGCACCTGATCGCGCGCGAAGGCGGCGCGCATGCCGCGCTCGGCGGATTCCAGATCATGCCGCTCGACGGCCGCGACGGACAATTCACGCTCGACACCTTGCGCGCCGCGCTGCGCCCGCCGACGCGCTATCAGCCGCCGCAAACACTCATCAGCGCCGAGCAGACCGCCAATATCGGCGGCGGCACCATCTGGCCGCACGAGACGCTGGCCGACATCGCGGCGCTGGCGAAGCAACACGGCATCGCCACCCACATGGACGGTGCGCGGTTGATGAATGCCTGCGTCGCCACCGGCATTTCCGCGCGCGACATGGCGGCGGGATGGGACTCAGCATGGATCGACTTCAGCAAAGGTCTTGGCGCGCCGATCGGTGCGGCGATGGCTGGATCGCGCGACTTCATCGATCAGGTCTGGCGCTGGAAGCAGCGGCTCGGCGGCGCGATGCGGCAGGCCGGCGTCTGCGCGGCGGCCTGCATTCACGCACTCGACCATCACGTCGATCGCCTTGCCGACGATCATGCCAATGCGAAGACGCTGGCGCGCGGCCTGTCGCAGATCGCCGGCATGAGCGTGCAGGAGCCGCAAACCAATCTGGTGTTCTTCGACTCTTCCGGCGCTGGCATGTCCAGCGACAAACTCGTGACAGCGCTACGCGGACGCGGCGTGCTGCTCGCGATGATGGACGGCCGCATCCGCGCCTGTACGCATCTGGACGTCTCGGCCGCGATGATCGACGAGACCATCGGGCTGGTCCGCGAGATACTGCGCGGCTCCTGAATCTCGGTCTCCCTCAGTCCTGACCGGTTGCCGCACTTGCCGATCAAGTCTTTCCTCTTGACTCATACATAACTCGATGGTTATGAATAAACCCATAGCCAGTGAGTTATGAATCATGAACCCTTCCACCCCTGACCAATTATTCAGGTCTCTTGCCGATCCAAGCCGCCGCGCGATCTTTGAGCGGCTGTGCCGCGACGGCGAATTGACAGTCGGCGCCCTCACCGCGCGCGCCGGCATCTCGCAGCCCGCCGTCTCGAAGCACCTCGGCGTGCTCAAGCAGGCCGGGCTGGTGCGCGACCGCCACGAAGGCCGCCAGACCCACTACAGCGCGCAGGTTCGCGCGCTCGCACCGCTGGTCGACTGGACCAGCCAGATGACCGGCTTCTGGAACAGCCGGTTCGACAAACTCGAAGACGTACTGAAAAGGATGGACCAATGAACACTCTCGCAGCCGAAACTCTCTCCGTCGTCGTCGAACGCGACATGCCGCACCCGCCGGAGAAAGTCTGGCGCGCGCTGACACAACCGCACCTGATCGACGAGTGGCTGATGAAGACCGACTTCAAGCCGACGGTGGATCATCGCTTCACGCTGCGGGCGGAATGGGGCACGGTCGACTGTCAGGTCACGGCGATCGAGCCGAACAGGTCGCTGTCCTATCGGTGGGACGCACTCGGCCTTGAGACCGTCGTCACCTGGACGTTGACGCCGACCTCCTCCGGCACGCATCTTCGCATGGAGCAGACCGGCTTCCGGCCGGATCAGCAACAGGCCTATCAGGGTGCGAAATTCGGATGGCCGAAATTCTTCGCCAATCTCGAGCAAGTATTGGCACGGCCGGATTGAGGATCGGGAGGCGGCATCTGTCGCCCGACAGTGCCGCCCCGTCCGACTAGAACGACCGGATGTGAGACACACATGGCAACAAGCGGATCGCAACCGAAAACGCCGTCGCAACAGATCGACGCACGGATCAAGGAACTCGGTGACTGGCGCGGCGAGATGCTCGGACGCATCCGCGCCATCATCAGAGAAGCCGACCCCGACGTCGTCGAGGAATGGAAGTGGCGCGGCGTGCCGGTGTGGGAGCACGACGGCATCATCTGCACCGGCGAAACCTACAAGGCCGCCGTGAAGATGACCTTCGCCAAGGGCGCGTCGCTCGACGATCCGGCGAAGCTGTTCAACTCCAGCCTCGACGGCAACACACGCCGCGCCATCGATTTTCACGAGGGCGACAAGATCGACGGGAAGGCATTGAAAGCGCTGATCCGCGCGGCTGTGGCGTTGAACAAAACGAAGGGTAAGAAGAAGTAGCGTGCATCGTGTTGCGCCTATCCCTTCGTCGTGGTCGGATTTATTCTGGCCATCCACGTCCTTCTTAACGATGGGCCGCAAAAACGTGGATGGCCGGGACAAGCCCGGCCATGACAAATTTTCTCGCTACTTCTCCAGCGCCTCATAAACCAGTTGTTTCACCGTGCGCTGGATGCGTTGGCGCTGGGTCGGCGTTTGCTCCATCAGCACGAAGAACATGTCCTGCTTCGGATCGATCACGAAGTAACAACCGCTGGCGCCATCCCATTTCAGTTCGCCAAGGTCGCCGGGCGGCGGCGGCTTGGCGTTGCCCGGATCGGTACGCACGCCGAAGCCAAGCCCGAAGCCGAAACCGTCGCCTGGAAAGTAAGCCCAGTCGCGCTCGATGCCGGAGTTCGGACCGACATGATCGGTCGTCATTTCCTTGAATGCCTTGGGGCTGAGATACTGCTTGCCGTCAAACGATCCGCCGTTGAGGATCATCTGCGCGAAACGGGCGTAGTCGTGCGGCGTCGAGATCATGCCGCCGGTGCCGGCTTCACGTTTGCGCGGCACCAGCGGATCGAGCTTGTAGCCGACGCGAAAATCGCTGTCGTTCGGCATCGGTTGCGCCACCAGATCGCGCTTGGCCGGATCGGTGACGTAGAAGCCCGTGCTGGTCATGCCGAGCGGGTCGAGCAGCGCCACCTTCTCGAACTGATACAGTGATTTGCCCGATACCACCTCGATAACGCGGCCGAGAATGTCGGTGGAATGGCCGTAATCCCACAGTGTGCCCGGCTGCTCCTGCAACGGAAGGGCTGCGATGCGCTCGGCGAATTCGGCATTGGTTGGATCGCCGTCGAAGATGTTGGCGGCGGCGTAGGCCTTGCGCACCGCGCTGTCGCCATAGAAACCGTAAGTGATGCCCGAAGTGTGCCGCAGCAGATCGAGCACGGTGATCGGCCGCTTCAGCGGCACCAGTTCGAGCGACACCTTGCCATCCGGCGTTTTCTTCTCGACGCCGACCTTCATGTTGGCGAACGAGGGAATGTATTTCGAAACCGGATCGTCGAGCTTCAGCTTACCCTGGTCGATCAGCATCATCGCCGCGACGCTGGTGATCGGCTTGGTCATCGAGGAGATGCGGAAGATGGTATCAAGCGACATCGGCTGTTTGGTCGCGACATCGCGGACGCCGAACAGACCGGTGTAGACCGGCTTGCCGTGCTGATGGATCACCAGCACTGCGCCGGGAATTTTGCCTTGCGCGATCTCGTTGTTGAAGAAGTCGGCGATCTTCGCGAGCTTCGTCTGCGAAAATTTGGCGCCGGCGGGAATGTCGAATGTTCCTTCCGCATGCGCCGCGCTCGACACCACGAAAGACAGCAGGGTTGCCCCGACCACCCGGCCAATCATCGATCTTGCAGTCATATGATTTCAGTCTCCGTCCCGATCCGGACAATGCGTGGGCGGCGAGAGCTTATCAAGAGGGCGCAATCTCGCTCAGCGCCTGCCAGTGGAAGTCCGCGCTCGGCTCTGAAAAACAGCAGAAAATGACAGTCTCAAGAGGCAATGTCGCAGCGTTGGCCGCGACCGTGGTGGCGACCGCAATCCGCGCCGCCCGCTCGGCGGGAAAGCCATAGACGCCGGTGGAAATGGCGGAAAAGGCGATGGAGTGAAGGTCATGCGCGGCCGCAAGCGCCATTGCGCGGCGGTAGCAGGACGCCAGTGCCGCCTCCTCGCCACGGTCGCCACCATGCCAGACCGGCCCCACCGCATGGATGACATGGCGGACCGGCAGCCGGTAACCCTTGGTGATCTTGGCGTCGCCAGTGGCACAGCCGCCTAGCGTGCGGCATTCGGCCAGCAACTCGGGTCCGGCGGCGCGATGGATCGCGCCGTCGACGCCACCACCGCCAAGCAACGAATTGTTCGCTGCATTGACGATGGCATCGACCTTAAGTGTCGTGATGTCGGCGACGACGACGTCGTAACGCGTCGCGCCGATCTGTCGTGAGAACGGCGTCAGGCCGGAGCGCCGAGGGTGACGCCCTTGTCGGCGAACATCTTCTGCAATTCGCCCGCCTGGAACATCTCGCGGATGATGTCGCAGCCGCCGACAAACTCGCCCTTGACGTAGAGTTGCGGAATGGTCGGCCAGTTCGAATAGACCTTGATGCCGTCGCGCAGCTCAGGCGATTCCAGCACGTTGTGGCCCTTGTAGCCGACGCCGATGTGGTCGAGAATCTGCACCACCTGGCCGGAGAACCCGCACTGCGGGAATTGCGGGGTGCCCTTCATGAACAGCACCACGTCGTTCGACTTCACTTCGTTCTCGATAAACTGCTCAATGCTCATCTTGCATCCTCTTGCGGTGCTGTCCGCGACCGCCCGCGAACCAACCTGCTGCTCATATATGTAGCCCGAAAGCCTTTGCATCCCAAGAAAAATGCTCGTTTTTCGGGCTTGTTCACCGATCAACGCTGCGTCATGCGCGGGCCCGCCCCCTCCTCCGATCGCCATCTTCGCCCTTTGGCGGGGGTTAACATCGCGATCCGCGTTCCTAGATTTACCGCTGACAAGATTTTTCTTCGGAACCCATCCGCCAGAGTTGCGTTTTTCCCTGAACCGGAGATGTCCGTGACGCAATCCTTATCCGCGGCCGACCGCTTGCCAGCCGACCGTTCAGC
>JAFKKL010000381.1 GCA_017305595.1 Hyphomicrobiales bacterium
CCGAGCTTCCGATCAGCTTCTCGGCGGAGCGATTGAGAATGCTGATGCGGCCCGAACCGTCGACGCCGATGATGCCGGCGCTGGCCGACGACAGCACCGTTTCGATGAAACGCCGCCGGCTGTCGATCATATCGCTAGCATTGACCAACTCATCGCGTTGCGTCCGCAACTCCTGCGTCATGGTGTTGAAGGTCTCGCCGAGTTGCGCGAGATCACCCTCCGACCGCAACACCGGCACCTGCACATTGAGGTCGCCGGTCGACACCATGTTCGCTGCGCCCATCAGCCGCCGGATCGGCGCCACCAGCCAGTACGCAAAATTGAGCCCGATAAGAACCGCCGACATCACCACCGTCAGCGTGATCACGGTGAACATCAGCGCGAATGTCACCTGAATGCCGAGCCGCCGCGATTCCAGATCGGCATATTCGGCGACGCCGGCCTGAGTTTGTCGCACCTGTTCGACCACGCGCGGATCGAGCAAGCGCGCGACGTAGAGGAAGGTATCGTCGAAGGCTCGCAGCCGGATCACCGCCGCAACGTAATTCGACAGCACCGCAATCTGCGGCTCATTGGCAGTGACGCCCTTCAGAAATTCCGGCGCCGGCGTCGCGAACTCCTGTTGAATGCCGGTCTGCGCCGACTCGAGAATGTTGCGATCCTTGTCGATCAGCATTGCACCGGGAAGATTTCGCTTCGCGGCGCTTTCCGTCAGCATTTGCCGGAACGACTGCCGGTCCTGATCGTAGAGCGGCCGCGCCCGCGACAGGTCGTTGGCCATACCGACGATATCGCCGCCGATCAGTTGCGCGTGTTCTTGCAGATACGCGTTGGCGATGATCAGCGACTTCTCGATCACTGCGCGCGTCGGCCCCGAGAACAGCCGATCGAGACCGCGATCGATCGTCACGTTAGCGACGATCGACACCAGCACCGCCGGAATCACCGCGATCACCGAGAACAGGCTGACGATCTGCACATGCAGCCGAGCGGCAGCCCGCCCGCGACGGCGGGCCTGCACAACCTGCCAGACCTCCCGGATGATAATCGCAATCAGCAGCAGAACCGTTGCAGCGTTGATCAGCAGGAAGGTGATGACGACCGGGCTGGTCGGGACGATCGGCGTTAGCCCAACCAGCACCACAAAGGTCAGGAAGGCCGACAGCAGCGCCAATCCGACGGCAAACGGCGCCAGCAACCGCCGCAGCGCTCCGCCACGCGGTTCAGGAGATGTCTGCTCGAAAACGGGAGCCGGCGTTTCAGCGCTCGTCATTGCATATCGGCTAGGCGTCGAGATTTCGAGGACCACTGGAACAGGAAAAGTGATGCATTCCTACAACAATGTTGCCCGATTGCGACATTTCCACGGCGCGACCAACTGCGAAAGCCGGTGATTAGACGGCTTCGCACTCCGAAAGCTGTGGACGAACGCCTGCTCGCGCCGCGCAGTCAGCTACCCGCCCGAACGGTAAACCTGGATATCGAGGTCGCGGATCTTCTTCCGCAAGGTATTGCGGTTGAGCCCAAGCAAGTCAGCGGCCCGGATCTGGTTGCCCCGGGTGGCGGCCAGCGCCGCCGTCAGCAGCGGCAACTCCACCTCCTTGAGAATGCGATGGTAGAGCCCCGGCGGCGGCACGCCGTTGGGAAAACCGGAGAAGTATGACGCAAGATAGCCTTCGACCGCACCGCCGAGGTTCTCGACGTTCTGCAACATGCTGCCACTCGCCACCACCGCCGGCGGCGCCAATTCGCCTTCGATCACCGCACCGGTGATGACGTCCTGCGGGTAGAGCGCCGACAATCGCCGCGCGAGATTCTCCAATTCGCGCACGTTGCCGGGCCAGCGATACTGCTTCAGCTTCTCCAATGCGAGCGCGTCGAGCTTCTTCGCCGGCAGTCCGTCCTTTTCCGCCAGCGCGAAGAAGTGGCGGATCAGGTCGGGCAGATCCTCGATGCGTTCGCGCAGCGGCGGCAGGCGCAGCGGCACGACGTTGAGGCGGAAGAACAGGTCTTCGCGAAACAGGCCCTGCTGGATCAGGATGCGCAGGTCCTTGTTGCTGGCGGCGACGATGCGCACGTCGGTCTTGATCGGCGTGCGGCCGCCGACCGTGGTGTATTCGCCTTGCTGCAACACGCGCAACAGTCGCGTCTGCGCTTCCATCGGCATGTCGCCGATCTCGTCGAGAAACAGCGTGCCGCCTTC
>JAFKKL010000382.1 GCA_017305595.1 Hyphomicrobiales bacterium
TTCCGCTCTACGGTGCGGGTTTCCTGACCGACGGCACCCTGCCGGCGCAGGGCGATGCCGCCAACGGCATCCGGACCACGCTGCATTACGCCGACAATCTCGACATTCCGGCCAACGTCGCCTTCCTCAAGGCGTTCAAGGAGAAGACCGGCAATGTCGGCGACATCTACGCGGTGCAGGGCTATGACGCGGCGGCGCTGCTCGATGCCGGCATGACGGCGGTGGGCGGCGACGACAAGCAGCGCGACAAGATGATCGCCGCGATGGGTGCCGCGAAGATCGACAGCCCGCGCGGGCCGTTGAGCTTCAACAAGGCGCACAACCCGATCCAGAACATCTATCTGCGTGAGGTGCGCAACGGCCGCAACGAGATGATCTCGATCGCACAGAAGGACGTCGACGATCCGGCGCGCGGCTGCAAGCTGGCGTAAGAGGTCTAGCCAACCTTACGCATTATATTGGTACAATGATCGTCATGCGCGGGCTTGACCCGCGCATCCATCTGACAAGAAAATCTTCAAAGCGATGGATTGCCGGCGCAAGCCCGGCAATGACGCTCCGATTCTTGGCCGGGTTGTTGACTGTTCTGTTTTACGGAATGACTTGAATGGACCTCGTCACCTTCGGCGTGCAACTGCTCAACGCCATCCAGTACGGAATGGTGTTGTTCCTCGTCGCGAGCGGACTGACGCTGGTGTTCGGCATCCTCGGCGTGATCAATCTCGCACACGGCGCGTTCTATATGCTCGGCGCTTATCTGGCCTATTGGATTGCCGCCTACACCGGCAGTTTCTGGATCGCGATGGTCGCGGGCGTAGCGATCGCCTTCGTGGTCGGGCTGGTGCTGGAGAACGTGTTCATCCGCAGGCTCTATGGCCGCGATCACCTGGTGCAGGTGCTGCTTTCTTTCGTCCTGATTTTCGTCATCGACGAAGCGCGCGAAATCCTGTTCGGCAAGGATGTGCATTCGGTTGCGCCGCCGGCGTGGCTGTCAGGTTCGATCCAACTCACCGACAATCTATCCTATCCGGTCTATCGGTTGGCGATCTGCGGCTTCTGCCTGATCGTCGCGGCGCTGATCTTTCTTGTCATCACCCGTACCAAGATCGGCATGATCGTGCGCGCCGGCGCCGAGAACCGCGAGATGACGCGGGTACTCGGCATCAAGTTTGATGTGGTGAACCGTTACGTCTTCGCGGTCGGGATCGCGCTGGCCGCGCTCGGCGGCATTGTCATCGCGCCGATCTCGACGGTGTTCCCCGGTATGGGCGACGGCATGTTGATCCTGTCCTTCGTCGTCGTCGTGCTCGGCGGCATCGGCTCGGTGGCGGGAGCGGCGGTCGGCGCGCTGCTGATCGGCCTTACCGATACCTTCGGCAAGGTGTTCTTCCCCAGCGTCTCCAGCATCCTGATCTACGTGTTGATGGCAGCGGTGCTGCTGTGGCGGCCCAACGGCATTCTCGGCCGGCGGGAGGTATGACGCCCATGCGCGGATGGCTCATTCCCGTCGTGCTGCTCGCTGCCGCGATCGCGCTGCCGTTCGTGGTGCCGACCTATTATGTCCAGTTCGTCAGCAAGGCGTTCATCATGGGCATTCTGGCGATGGCGCTGAATCTCGCTGTGGGGCATGGCGGACTTGTCAGCCTGTGCCACGCCGCGTTCTTCGGGCTCGCCGGGTATGTCCTCGCGCTGCTGTCGCCGGGCTATGATCCTGCGTCGTTGTTACTGACGCTACCGGCGGCGATGCTAGCGGCGGCCGCGGCCGCACTCATCATCGGGGCGCTGGCGCTGCGCACGCGTGGCGTCTACTTCATCATGGTGACGCTGGCGTTCGGCGAGATGCTGTTCTTCCTGTTTCACGACACCGGCATCGCCGGCGGCTCGGATGGCGCTTACGTCAACGCCAAACCGGAGATCGCCATCGCCGGCCATCAGTTGCTCGATCTCGCGTCCCCTATGGCATTCTACTTCGTGGTGCTGTTCTTCCTGATCGCGACCGTTGCAATCCTGACCATGCTGGTGCAATCGCCGTTCGGCCATGCGCTGGCGGCGGCGCGCGACAACGAGCGCCGCGCGCGGTCGCTTGGCTTTCCGATTTACCGCATTCGGCTGATCGCCTTTGTGGTCTCGGGTGCGATCGCTGGCCTCGCCGGTTACTTCGCCGCCGCGCAGTTCGGCTTCGGCGATGCCCAGCATTTCGG
>JAFKKL010000383.1 GCA_017305595.1 Hyphomicrobiales bacterium
GGGGATCGCCAGCCGGCTGGCCCGCCATGTCCTTGCCGACGCCCGGGCGCGCGGCCTGCCGGTGGTGTTCGGCTACGAACAGGCCGCGTTGCAGATGACGCCGGACGGCATGTTGATCATCGACGTGCCGATTCAGAATCACGGGCAGGGGCTCGAGACCACACTGGCGCAGGTTGCCAACGAGGAGCTTGGCATCGATCCCGCGCAGGTGGTGGTGCGCCATGGCGACACCAGCATGGCGCCCTACGGCATGGGCACGTTTGCATCGCGCTCGATGGTGATGTCGGGCGGCGCCGTCGGGTGCGCCAGCGCGCTTCTCGCCGACAAGCTGCGCAAGATCGGCGCGCATCTGCTGCAAGTGCAGGAAAGCGATGTTCGTCTCGAGGACGGCTTCGTCGCCGTCAACGCGCCGGGCGGCGCGAAGATATCGCTGAAGGAGATCGCCGTCGCGGCGTTCCTGCGCCCGGAGCGATTGCCCGACGGTGTCGATCCCGGTCTTTCGGTGGTCGCATCCTACAGGACATCGCGCGACACCGGCGCCTGGTCGTACGGCACGCACGCCGCGATCGTGGCGGTCGATCGCGGGACCGGCATGGTGCACATCCTCGACTACGTGATCGCGCATGATTGCGGCACCATCGTCAATCCGATGATCGTCGACGGCCAGATGATGGGTGGGCTGGCGCAGGGCATCGGCACCGCGCTTTACGAGGAAATGCCGTACAGCGCCGAAGGCCAGCCGCTGGCGTCGACCTTCATGGATTATCTGGTGCCCGGCGCATCCGAAGTGCCGCGCGCGACCATCAAGCATCTGTCCTCGCCGTCGCCGATCACGCGTTACGGCATCAAGGGGATGGGTGAGGGCGGCGCGATTCCGCCGCCTGCCTCGCTCTGCAACGCGGTCAACGATGCGCTGCGTTCGCTCGGCGCGTCGATCAACGAGACGCCGATGACGCCGGATCGCGTGCTGCGTGCGCTGCTTGACGCACAAGCCGGGAGTGCCGCCGCATGAAACCGGGAGCGCTCGCTTATTTCAAGCCGACGACGGTGACCGAGGCAATCGGTCTGCTGGTCGAGGGTGGCATGGATGCCAAGGTGATCGCCGGCGGTCAGTCGCTGGTGCCGATGCTCAATCTGCGCATGGTGGCGGCCGAGCGGCTGGTCGACGTCGGTGGCATCGCCGAGATGAAGCAATGGTCGGCGGATGATCGCGAAATCTGGATCGGCGCATGCGTGACGCACGATCAAATCCAGATCGGCGAGGTTGCCGATCCGTCCAACGGCCTGATGCCGAAGGTCGCATCGAAGATCGCCTATCAGGCCGTGCGCAATCGCGGCACCATCGGCGGCAGTCTCTCGCTGGCGGACCCCGCGGCGGATTGGCTGACCACGACGGCGGCGCTCGGCGCGACCATCGAGTGGGAAGGTCCCGACGGCAAGAAGAGTTGTCCTGCGGAGGAATTCGTCTTCGCGGCCTATACGACCCAGCTCGATATCTCCGATGTGCTCACTGGCGTGCGCATTCCGCGCCTGCCGCCGGATGCGACATGGGGAACCTACAAGCTGTGCCGTAAGGCGGGGGAGTTCGCGCACGCGATGGCGATGGTGATATCCGCTGGCGCTCGATCGCGTGCGTTTCTCGGCGCCACCGATGGTGCACCAATCCGCCTGATGCAGACGGAAAAGCTGGTCGCGGATTTCCGCAACTGGGAGAGCGGCCACGCCGCGTTGGTTTCGCAGGCATTGGAGGCGGACATTGCCGAGAGCGGCCGCGACTTCACCGATATCCAACTGTGGCAATCGCGGACCTGCCTGCTGCGCTCCATTCAAATGAGCCTCGGTTTCGAGCCGGTCAGACCGGAGGGCGTGTGATGCAGATCATCAAACTGCGCGTCAATGGCGAGGAGATCGAGACGGCGATCGACCCGCGCACCACGCTTGCCGATTTTCTACGCCAGCATGCGGATGCGCGCTCGATCCATCTTGGCTGCGAGCACGGTGTTTGCGGTGGCTGCACCATCGTCATCAACGGCAAGATGGCGCGATCCTGCATCGCTCTCGCCGCGACCATGGACGGCGCCGATATCTGGACGCTGGAAGGCTTGAAGGACGATCCGACGATCGTTCAGCTCCGGCAGAGTTTTCATGAGTGTCATGGCCTGCAGTGCGGCTATTGCACGCCCGGCATGCTGA
>JAFKKL010000203.1 GCA_017305595.1 Hyphomicrobiales bacterium
TTGGCGCGCCTGGCTTTCGCTCTCCAGCGCGCCGACCTGCACGATCCAGCCGCTATGTACGGCGACCGGCTTGACGGCGCCGTTGGATTGTACCGCCTGCGGAGCGGCGCGGGATGACGTGTCGACCGCCGCTTGCTGGACGGGCCGCTCGGCCGGGGCGGCCATGCTGGAAGCCGGCAAGACGCCGAGGATACCCTTTCCGGTACCGTGGTTCGGCGGTTGCACCGGCAGTTCGCGGGCGTTCACCGATCCGGAAATATCCGCGTCGTTTGGCACAGAGACAAGCGGCGTCGGACCGGCGGAGGCGACCTTCACCTGACCGGAACGGACCTGCACGGTCTTGACGCGCACCGGCTTCATCGGCTCGGTCGAGCCGGGGATTGCGGCAAGCGCCTTGTTCTGGATCACGCCGTTGGTGAGCGGGGCAGGCTCGACCGGCGCTTTCGGTGTCGGCGCGGCAGCGGCGACAGGGCGGGTCGGCGGCAGCGGAGGCGGCGTGTCGGCGGCGACCTGAATCGCGCCCTGCACCTGGACCGGCGCGGCGGGCCGCGACTGCGCGGCCTCCTCGGCGACGGCAGCATTGGCGTCCGATGAGCTGCGTTCCGCGATCGCAGCAACGGTGCGCCGGCCAGATGCCTTATCGAGGTTCTCGGCCAGCAGATTACGCATGATGGCATCACGCGAGCTGTAGCTGCGACCGCCCATCACGACACCGACGAGATGGCGATTGCCGCGGCGCAGGTTGGTGACGAGGTTGAAGCCGGATGCGCGGGTATAGCCGGTCTTGATGCCGTCAACGCCCTCGACCTTGCCGAGCAGGTGATTGTGGTTGCGGATGTTGCGGCCACGGAAGTTGAACGAGGCCGTTGCGAAGTAGCGGTAGTAGCGCGGGAAGCGGTCTTGGATAGCGCGCCCGAGCGTGGACTGGTCGCGCGCCGTGGTGACCTGGTCGTTGTTGGGCAGGCCCGATGCATTGCGATACACGGTGCGGGTCATGCCGAGCGCGCGCGCCTTGCGCGTCATCATCTTGGCGAAATCGTCTTCGTCGCCGCCGAGGAATTCCGCGATTACCACGGCCGCGTCGTTGGCGGAACGGGTGACGAGGCCCTTGATTGCATCCTCGACGCGAATGGTCTGGCCGGGGCGCAGGCCAAGCTTGGTCGGCGCCTGCGAGGCCGCGTGCGCAGATACCGGCATCTCGGTGTTGAGGCTGACTTTACCGGCGTCGAGACGCTCGAACAAAAGATACAGCGTCATGATCTTGGTGAGCGAGGCGGGGAAGCGCAGGCCGTCGGCGTTGGTGGCGGTGAGCGTCGCGCCTGAGTTCGCGTCGACGATGATCGAGGCGAATGCCGGATTGTAGCTCTGCTTAACGGTGTGATGGTGATGGCGGTGGTGCCGGTGGCGTCGTCGGGCGTCGGCGGTGTCGGTGGTGAAGATAACGGCGGCGGTGATGGTGGCCAGTCCGAGAACGCAAACCCGCAGGATACGTGAAGAGGCTGAGGTGCGAAGCATGGACGTCCCCGTCAGATTGTCATCTCAATCACCGAGCCGTGAGGCCAAATTATGCCCGGCGGCCGACAACGAATCTCGTTGCGCGGCGACGCACCATCGGCCCCGAGCCAATCCATGTCAGGTTCATTGATTGGCTAAGAGCCTGCATTTGCGTAGCTTTTCGAGCTTCACGACAGACCGCAACAAATACCGAAACAGGGTAAGGGGCCGGAGTTTCGAAAAGGTTAAAGAACCCTTGCCGGACTAGCTCGGATTCGTGCGATCCGGCAATTGTGCGTTGCATCAATTTTATTGACATAATTGTGCAATGCGATAGTGTGATGGTCATAGCGGCGTCGCGTGGTTTCGGCCGCCGATGCCTTAGGTTTTACCCCGCAGCTGATGAAGGATGTTCCCCATGGTCAAGGTTGAAGAACTGCAGAACTACGGCAAAGAGCAATTCGAAAGCGCGGTTTCGGCCGCTAACGATTTCCAGCAGACGCTGCAGGCAATCGTGACGGCGTTCGGCGATTATTCGAAGAAGTCGTTTGAAGACGGCAACGCGTACTTCGAGAAGCTGGTGGCGTCGAAGTCGCTCGACAAGGCGCTTGAGGCCCAGACCGAATACGCCAAGAC
>JAFKKL010000138.1:0-25351 GCA_017305595.1 Hyphomicrobiales bacterium
AAAGTGGGTGTCGGTGGGGTGCATCTCCACCCCGGCCGCACCGCGCAGCGTCGTCGTCTGCGCAAGGATGACGGCTCACGGAGCCCTCGCCATGGAGGACCCGCCCTGCCGCCAACACTTCGCGCCGAACGCTGCCGCGTCCACCGCATCCCGCCCCGCGAACCGTGACGATCGCGAGCCGCCCCTCTCATCGGGACGGAACGTTGATAGGCATGTTATCCTATAGGAATATTGTCAAGACCGATACTGGACGCCCTGCACAGCGTCGTCCCTGCACAGGCAGGAACAACAAGAACTTTGTGGGTATTCTCGTGTGCACCGCGACGACGACGCGCCTCATCAGCATCGAGGGATAGGCGCCGAGCCGCATAATGCCCCCGAGATCGCATCCAGAATGAATTGCCGACGATCATCGACCACGGCACGAGGAACTTCGATAAGCCTGTAGCCGCAATCCGAATAGACCCGGATCATTGCTTCATAGGTCAGTTCCGCCTCTTCCCTCGTCTGTTTGCGTTCGCGATCCTGCGTGAATATAGCGGGCCAAGGCGGGCAGATGAAAACACAGGGATGGTAACGATGCAGGTCCACGGCCTTCCGCACATGATCTGGAATGGGCAGATCGAGCAGGCGCAGATAGCCCATCACGTCGGGAAGACCGCGATCGAAAAACACCACCTCTTGGTGACCGGCGTGGCGTTCGTAAGACTGCAAATCGCGAGATAACATCATCTCGGCGAACAATGCCGGATCGATCCAGGGCAATGCACGACCCGAAATGGCAACCTGTTCGCGGATGATAGAGCGGCCCGCCTCAGGCACCGTTCGAAAGCCAACAGATCCAAGAGCCTCAATCAACGTGCTTTTGCCTGAGCCCGGGCCTCCGGTCAGGACAAAGCAATTCCGGCCGTCACGCGACATGCGGCGGCTCCTCCTTGGGGGCTTGTATGAAAGAATCGATCTATTGGCGCGAATCGAGCGGACTGGGACAGTCCGGCCCGACCACATTCGGCGGCGACACCGGCTTGGGACGGTCCGGCAAATAAATCGTCAGACCAGCCGGCTCTGCACCACCGCCGCCTGGATGAACGAGGCGAACAGCGGGTGCGGTTCGAAGGGGCGCGATTTCAGTTCGGGGTGATACTGCACGCCGATGAACCACGGATGATCCTCGTATTCGACGATCTCCGGCAAAACACCGTCCGGCGACAGGCCGGAGAAACGCAGGCCGTGCTGTTCGAGCCGGTCCTTGTAGGCGGTGTTGACCTCGTAACGGTGGCGATGGCGTTCGGACACTTCCAGCGCGTCGCCGTAGATGTGCGAGACGCGGCTGCCCTTCTTGAGCGCGGCGGGATAGGCGCCGAGCCGCATGGTGCCGCCGAGATCGCCCGCCTTCGAGCGCTTCTCGAGTTCGTTGCCGCGCAACCACTCGGTCATCAGACCGACCACCGGCTCAGAGGTCGGGCCGAATTCGGTGGAGTTGGCCTTCTCGATGCCGGCGAGATTACGCGCCGCCTCGATCACCGCCATCTGCATGCCGAAGCAGATACCGAAATACGGCACGCGGCGCTCACGCGCGAACCGCGCCGCGCGGATCTTGCCTTCCGCTCCGCGCTGGCCGAAGCCGCCCGGCACCAGAATGCCGTCGACGTGCTCCAGCATCGGCGCGGGATCGTCCTTCTCGAACACCTCGCTCTCGATCCAGTCGAGGTTGACCTTGACGTTGTTGGCGATGCCGCCGTGCGACAACGCCTCGATCAGCGATTTGTAGGCATCCTTCATGCCGGTGTACTTGCCGACGATGGCGATGGTCACCGCGCTTTCCGGATTGCGGACGCGTTCGTTGATGGTGTGCCAGCTCTCCAGCGCCGGCGGTGCCTTCGGCTCGATGCCGAATGCGGCCAGCACTTCGTCGTCGAGCCCGGCGTCATGGTAGGCCTCGGGCACGGCGTAGATGTTGTCGACGTCACGGGCCTCGATCACCGCGCTCTCGCGGACGTTGCAGAACAGCCCGAGCTTGCGCCGCTCCTCCTTCGGAATCGGCCGGTCGGTCCGGCACAGCAGGATGTCCGGCTGAATGCCGATCGAGCGTAGTTCCTTGACCGAGTGCTGGGTCGGCTTGGTCTTCAACTCGCCGGCGCTCGGAATGAACGGCAGCAAGGTCAGGTGGACGTAGATGGCGTGGCCACGCGGCAGGTCGTTCTTGATCTGGCGGATCGCCTCGAAGAACGGCAGGCCCTCGATGTCGCCCACGGTGCCACCGATCTCGACCAACACGAAGTCGTAGCCGTCGTTGCCGGTGAGGACGAAGTCCTTGATGGCATTGGTGACGTGGGGCACCACCTGAATGGTGGCGCCGAGATAATCGCCGCGCCGCTCCTTGGTCAGGATGTCCTGATAGATGCGGCCGGTGGTGATGTTGTCCTGCTTGGTCGCTGGACGCCCGGTGAACCGCTCATAATGGCCGAGATCGAGGTCGGTCTCGGCGCCATCGTCGGTGACGAACACCTCGCCGTGCTGATACGGCGACATCGTGCCGGGATCGAGGTTGAGATAGGGATCGAGCTTGCGAAGCCGGACCTTGTAGCCCCGGGCTTGCAGCAACGCGCCAAGCGCCGCCGATGCCAAGCCCTTGCCGAGCGAGGAGACCACGCCGCCGGTGATGAAAATGTACCGCGCCATGGGACTTAACCTCTACGCTGACCTGAGCGATTCGCCAAAACGAATCGGAACCACGGCCCGATGACGAGCCATGCTGTGGGTGACTTAAGATTCAAAGCGAAAACAGCTTCTTGAAGACGTTTCTCAACAATTCACATTGAGAAGCCTTGCAGAATTGCAGGGCCTCACTGCGATCGTGGAGGCTGCGGAACGCTCGGGGCCTGCTGTTCCTGCTGCTTCAACGAATCGAGCACACCGCCGCCGCTCGGCGCGACCGGAGTTGCCGGCTGCGACAACGGCGCGGAGGTGTTGTTGATGATCGAGGTCGGCGCCCGCTCGTAATTCGCAAGCCACGACAACAGCAGGCTGGTGACGAAGAACAGGCCCGCCACGATGGCCGTGGTCCGCGTCAGCAGGTTCGCGGTGCCGCGGCTCGACATGAAGCCGCCTCCACCGCCGCCGCCGCCGATTCCGAGGCCGCCGCCTTCGGACTTCTGGATCAGCACCACGCCGATCAGCACCACGACCAGCATCAGGTGAATGACGATAATGACGGTTTCCATCGAGACCTTCCATCGCAGCGCCGGCGGATCGAATCCGCAGGCAGCAGGCGAAACATGAATTCGCAGGGTGTCTACACGACCGGCGGGGCGATTGTCACCCCTGCCCGGCCGTTCAGGTACGCAATCCGATACCTGATCGATTGGCGCTTAATTAAGGACAGCCGGCCGCGATCGCAAGAAAGTCGGCCGCCTTCAAGCTGGCACCGCCGACCAGCGCGCCGTTGACATTGGATACGGCCATCAGTTCCGCGGCGTTCGACGGCTTGACCGACCCGCCGTAGAGCAGGCGGATGCCGGCGGCTTCGGTGCCAAACCGGCCGGTAAGGGTTTTACGCATGAAATCATGAACTTCGGCGACTTCCGCGACAGTCGGGGTGCGGCCGGTGCCGATCGCCCAGACCGGCTCATAGGCCACCACGGTATTGGCTGCGGTGGCGCCGTCCGGCACCGAACCCGCGAGCTGACGCCCAACCACGTCGAGCGCCTGTCCGGCGTCGCGCTCGTTTTGCGTCTCGCCGATGCAGATGATCGCCACCAGACCCTCGTTCCAGGCGGCTTCGGCCTTGCGGCGCACCAGCGCATCGGTTTCGCCATGATCGGCGCGGCGTTCGGAATGCCCGACGATGACGGCGGTGGCGCCCGCGTCCACCAGCATCTGCGGGGAAATGTCGCCGGTATGCGCGCCCGAGGTCGCGACATGGCAATCCTGTGCCCCGATCGCCACCCGCGAGCCGATCACCGACGCGGCCGAGGTGAACAGCAATGTCGCGGGCGGGCAGATCAGCAGATCGACCTTGCGCCACAACGCGCCGGCCCCCTGCGCAATCACCGCGATCTCGCTCAACGAGGCCTTGAGGCCATTCATCTTCCAGTTGCCCGCGATCAGCGGACGAATCGGCTTGGTCATGGGATCGAACTCTCGCGCTCGGGGTGACTTTGCGACGACGGTTAAAGCATCATCACGGAATTGGGATGGCCGAGCCAATAGCCGCAGCGGCCGGCGCTGACAACGCCCAAGGACGGGACAAGGCGGGAATTGGCGACGAATTGCGCGTTTCCGCCACGGTTGCGACGGCGCGGCCGGCTCTTTATGATAACCGGATCACTTCGTGCTGCCCTTCGGACGCCTTCCGGCGACGTGGAACGCCGGTTCGTGCCAGGACCACCCCGGATTTTGTGCCGGCGAAGCGGCTTGGCGCATCACCGCTGCCATGACGCCGAACTCGCCCCGGAAGCGGCCCGCCCCTCCTGCAATAAGATAGGCCCATGCTCCGCGGAATACGTAACGCCTCATCCAACTGGTTCGGCAAGACCATCATGACCATCGTGATGGGCGTCCTGATCATCAGCTTCGGCGTCTGGGGCATCGGCGACATCTTCCGGGGATTCGGCCAGTCGACGCTGGCCAAGATCGGCAAGACCGAAATTTCCATCGAGCAATTCCGCCAGCTCTATACCGACCGGCTGCAGCAAATCAGCCGCCAGATCGGCCGCCCGCTCGCGCCCGATCAGGCACGCGCTTTCGGCATCGACCGCCAGGTGCTGCAGCAGGTGATCGCCGAGACGACGCTGGACGAATCCGCGCGCAAGCTTGGCTTGCAGGTGTCAACCGACGAGATCATGAAATCGATCACCAATGATCCGAATTTCAAGGGCGCCAACGGCGCGTTCGATCCGGTGCGCTTCGCCCAGCTCATCCGCCAGGCCAATTACTCGGAGCAGCGCTACGTCGCCGAACAGAAGAAGGTTTCGCTGCGGCGCCAGCTCGCCGGCTCGATTTCCGGGGAGATGGAGCCGAGCAAGACCGCCGTTGCCGTCCTGAACCAATTCCAGAACGAACAGCGCACAGTGGAATTCGTCAAGCTGGAGGCGGCGCAGGCCGGCACCATCGACACGCCGACGCCGGAAGCGCTGGCGAGTTTCTACGATGCGCACAAGGTCCAGTTCCGCGCGCCCGAATATCGCAAGATCGCGTTCGTCGCGATCACGCCGGACGAACTGGCGAAGTGGACGACGGTGTCCGACGAGGATGCGAAGAAGGTCTACGAGGAGCGCAAGGATACGTTCGCGACGCCGGAAAAGCGTGAAGTCTCGCAGATGATGTTTCCCAACGCCGAGGACGCTGCCGCCGCCCGCGCGCGCCTGATCGGCGGCCTCTCCTTCGACGACCTCGCCAAGGAGCGTAACCTCAAGCCGTCCGACGTCGATCTCGGTCTGGTCGCCAAATCGGCGATCATCGACTCCAAGGTGGCCGACGCCGCCTTCACGTTGAAGACCGGCGAGATCAGCGAACCTATACCGGGCACGTTCGGCACGGTGCTGGTCAAGGTCGGCAAGATCGAACCCGGCAGTCAGGCCAGCTACGAGAGCGTCGCCGCGAACCTCAAGAAGGAAATCGCGCTGGAGCGTGCGCGCAAGTCGGTGAAGGATCTGCACGACAAGCTGGAAGACGAGCGCGGCGGCGGCGCCAATGTCACCGAAGCCGCGGAGAAACTGAAACTGCCGGTCACCACTATCGAGGCCGTCGACCGCTCCGGTCGCGCGCCGGACGGCAAGCCGGTGACGTCGATCCCGCCGGGCCTCGATCTTGTCTCGCAGGCTTTCGCCAGCGACGTCGGCGTCGACAACGAGACGATTTCCTATCAGGGCGGCTACGTGTCTTTCGACGTCCTCGGCGTTACGCCGTCGCGCGAGCGGGCGCTCGACGAGGTGAAGGATCAGGTCGAAGCGCGCTGGCGCACCGATCAGATCACCAACAAGCTGCGCGCCAAGGCGACCGAGATGGTCGAGAAGCTCAACAAGGGCGGTAAACTCGCCGATGAGGCTTCGGCCGTTGGCGTCAAGGTGGAGACCGCGGAGAAGTTCAAGCGCGACGCCACCGTCGCCAACCTGCCCGCCGGCGCGGTCGCGAGCGCGTTCCGCACCGTCAAGGACGCGGCTGGCCAAAGCGAAGGCGCAAGCGCAACCGAGTGGGTGGTGTTTCGTGTGACCGACGTGATCGAACCGACGCTGGACCTCGCCTCCGAAGATGCCAAGAAGCTCAAGACATCGGTCGAGCGCGGCCTCGCCGATGAACTGGTCGGGCAGTACGTCATCAAGATGGAAAACGAGATCGGCGTGACGATCAATCAGCCGGCGGTCGCGCAGATCACCGGCGCGAACAATTGAGAACGACTTGAAGGCACCGATTCGATGGACGATCTGAAAACGATTATCGCCAAGGTCGCCACCGGCGCCAGCCTCACCCGCGACGAAGCCGCAAACGCATTCGACCGCATGATGTCCGGCGAAGCGACGCCCTCGCAGATGGGGGCGATGCTGATGGGCCTGCGCGTGCGCGGCGAGACGGTCGACGAGATCACCGGCGCTGTGTCGGCGATGCGCGACAAGATGCTGCGCGTGACCGCCCCGCCCGAAGCCGTCGACATCGTCGGCACAGGCGGCGACGGCTCCGGTTCGGTCAACGTCTCCACCTGCGCGTCGTTCATCGTGGCCGGTGCCGGCGTGCCGGTCGCCAAGCACGGCAATCGCGCACTGTCGTCGAAGTCCGGCGCGGCCGACGTGCTGGCGGCGCTCGGCGTCAAGATCGACCTGACGCCGGATCAGGTGTCGCGCTGCGTGAAGGAAACCGGCATCGGCTTCATGTTCGCGCCGACACATCATCCGGCGATGAAGAACGTCGGCCCTACCCGCGTCGAACTCGCCACCCGCACCATCTTCAATCTGCTCGGCCCGCTGTCGAACCCCGCCGGCGTCACGCGCCAGATGGTCGGCGTGTTCTCGCGGCAATGGGTGCAACCGCTAGCGCAGGTGTTGAAGAATCTCGGCGCGAAATCGATCTGGGTGGTGCACGGCTCCGACGGGCTCGACGAGATCACCCTCACCGGCCCGACTTTCGTTGCCGCGCTTGAAGGCGGCAACATCCGCACCTTCGAAGTCACGCCGGACGACGCCGGCCTGCCGCGCGCCAATGGCGATGCGCTGAAAGGCGGCGACGCCGACGCCAATGCCGTTGCGCTCAAGGGCGTGCTCGACGGCAAACCGGGCGCCTATCGCGACGTCGCGCTGTTGAACGCGGCCGCCGCGCTGATCGTCGCCGGCCGCGCCAAGGATTTGAAGGAAGGCGTCGCCATCGGCGCGAAGGCGCTCGACAGCGGCGCGGCCGCCGAGCGGCTGAAGCAACTTATTGCCGTCTCCAACAGTTGATATGCAGGAGGCGGCCATGTCCGATATCCTGACCAAGATCGAAACCTACAAGCGCGAGGAGATCGCGAGCGCCAAGCGCGTGCGTTCTCTCGCCGACCTCGAACATCTGGCGCGCGCCGCGACCGCGCCGCGCGGCTTCATTGCAGCGCTGCGCCGCAAGCTCGCGAACGGCGACTACGCGCTGATCGCCGAAGTGAAGAAGGCCTCGCCGTCGAAAGGCCTGATCCGTGCCGATTTCGATTCGCCTGCGCTAGCCCGCGCCTACGAGGCGGGCGGCGCGGCGTGTCTTTCGGTGTTGACCGATACGCCCTCGTTCCAGGGACATCTTGATTTCATGGTGGCAGCGCGCGCGGCGGTGTCGTTGCCGGTGCTGCGCAAGGACTTCATGTTCGATCCCTATCAGGTGGTCGAAGCCCGCGCTCATGGCGCCGATTGCATCCTGATCATCATGGCGGCGCTCGACGACGGTGCCGCGCACGAGATCGAGGACACTGCGCGCATCCATGGCATGGATGTGCTGGTCGAAGTGCACGATCGCGCGGAGTTGGATCGCGCGCTCAAACTGCGCTCGCCGATGATCGGCATCAACAATCGCAACCTGCGCACCTTCGAAACCACCTTGAAGACCAGCGAGGATCTTGCCGCGCACATGCCCGCCGACCGGCTGATGGTGGGCGAAAGCGGCATCTTCACGCCTGACGATCTGGCACGGCTTGCGCGCGTCGGCATCTCGACCTTCCTCGTCGGCGAAAGCCTGATGCGACAGGACGATGTCACCGCAGCTACGCGAACGTTGCTCGCGCGCACCACCGCCGGAGCGCATTGACCATCATGGCCCGCAAGCCTGCCCTCACCCACATCGACAGTAAGGGCGAAGCCCGCATGGTCGATGTTTCGGCCAAGCCCGCGACCGAACGCGTGGCGGTCGCCGAGGGCAGCGTGGTCATGAGCAAGGCGACGCTCGACCTGATCGTGAAAGGCGACGCCGCCAAGGGCGACGTGCTGGGCACCGCGCGCATCGCCGGCATCATGGCGGCGAAGCGGACGTCCGAATTGATTCCGCTGTGCCATCCGCTGGCGCTGTCGAAAGTGACGCTCGACATCAAGCCCGATGCCGCGCTACCCGGTTGCCGGATCGAAGCCACGGTGAAGGTCACCGGCCCCACCGGCGTCGAGATGGAAGCGCTCACCGCCGTGTCGGTCGCGGCGCTGACGGTCTACGACATGATCAAGGCGGTGGAGCGCGGCGTGCGCATCGAAGGCATACGTCTCGTCGAAAAACGTGGCGGCAAATCCGGCCACTATCAGGCACCGGCGCCCAAGGCGTCGAAATGAACGACGCGCATCGCAAGCCGTGGAGTTCATCATGGCGTTGATGCCGGTCGCCGATGCAATGGCTGCGGTGCTGGACGGTGTCAAAGCACTGCCGGAGGACATGGTCGCACTCCCCGACGCGCACCATCGCGTGCTCGCCCGCAACATCGCCTCGCTGCGCACGCAGCCGCCCGCCGATATGTCGGCAATGGACGGTTACGCGGTGCGCACCGCCGACGCAGCGAAAATTCCCGCGCGTCTGACAGTCATCGGCGAAGCTGCTGCCGGCAGTCCGTTCGATGCACCGGTAAGGTCCGGCGAAGCGGTCCGCATTTTCACCGGCGGCGTGGTGCCGCTCGAAACCGACGCTGTCGTTATTCAGGAAAACACCACACGCGACGGCGAAATCGTCGTCATCAACGAGCCGATCGCTACGGGGCGTAACATTCGCCGCGCCGGCATCGACTTTCGCGAAGGCGACGTGCTGCTCCGCGCCGGCCGCCGCCTGACCGATCGCGACCTCTCGCTCGCGGCCGGCATGAACCATCCGCGCCTGCCGGTGCATCGCCGCCCGCGCGTCGCGGTGCTGGCGACCGGCGACGAACTGGTGTTGCCCGGCTCCGATCCGAAGCCCGGTCAGATCGTGCTATCAAATGGCTTCGCGCTTCACGCGCTGGCGCGGCAGGAAGGCGCCGACACCATCGATCTCGGCATCGCCGCTGACACGATGGAGGCAACCACGGCCGCGATCCGCAAGGCGCGCGACAGCGGCGCGGATGTCCTCGTCACCACCGGCGGTGCGTCGGTCGGCGATCACGACCTGATGCATGTCGCGTTGCAGGCCGAGGGCGTCGATCTTGCGTTCTGGAAGATCGCGCTACGCCCCGGCAAACCGATGATGCACGGCCGTCTCGGCGACATGCGGGTGATCGGCCTGCCCGGCAATCCGGTCTCGTCCTACGTCTGCGCCTTCCTGTTCATGGCGCCGCTGCTACGTGCCCTCTCCGGCCGCGCCGACATTCACCACGCGCTCGAGCCCGCCGTGCTCGGCAACGCGCTCGCCGCCAACGACCAGCGGCAGGACTACCTGCGCGCCAGCCTCGCGCGACGCGCCGATGGCGTGACCGTCGCCACCACGGTCAGCCAGCAGGACAGTTCGCTGCTGGCGAATCTGGCCGCGGCTCAGGCGCTGGTGATCCGGCCGCCGTTCGCTCCCGCCGCTGCGGCCGGCGAGCCCTGCACCCTGATCCGCCTGCCGGATTGATGTCCCTGATCGAACCGGCATTGACCGAAAATTAAGAGGTTGCGGAACACATATCGAACATATAGTGTCCGTTCATGATTTGTTTCGAACGGATATCTCGTTCGACGTGAGTATCGGCCGGTGGATGACCGGCGACGAAGCAACTGCTTGATAGCTGTTCTGGGATTTGGGGATGGGACCGACATGCTGACACGCAAACAATATGAGCTTCTGCGGTTCATCAACGAGCGGTTGAGCGAAAGCGGCGTGCCGCCCTCCTTTGACGAAATGAAGGACGCGCTCGACCTGCGCTCCAAATCCGGCATCCATCGCCTCATCACCGCGCTGGAAGAACGCGGCTTCATCCGCCGCCTGCCCAACCGCGCCCGCGCCATCGAGGTCATCAAGCTGCCGGAGACGAGCACCGGCGGCAATACACGGCGCGGCTTCACGCCGAGCGTCATCGAGGGCAATCTCGGCAAGGTCCGCCCGGCCGCCAGCAGTTCCGACAACGACGCCGAGCATCCCGTGGCCGTGCCGGTGATGGGCCGCATCGCCGCCGGTACCCCGATCGAGGCCTTGCAGACCCGCAGCCACACCATCAGCGTCCCGCCCGACATGCTCGGCTCCGGCGAGCATTACGCACTTGAGGTGCGCGGTGATTCAATGGTCGAGGCCGGCATTCTCGACGGCGACATGGCGCTGATCCAGAAGAACGACAGCGCCGACACCGGCGACATCGTCGTCGCCCTGATCGACGAGGAAGAAGCCACCCTGAAACGCTTCCGCCGTCGTGGCGCGTCAATCGCGCTGGAGCCAGCCAATACAGCCTACGAAGTCCGCATCTTGCCGCCCAACCGCGTGCGGATTCAGGGCAAGCTGATCGGGCTGTACCGGCGATACTGAGCGTTTGCGCTTGGTCGTCTTATCGNTCTTATCGAGATCGTCATGCCCGGGCTTGTCCCGGGCATCCACGTCCTTGACGACGCCGCAAGGTTAAAGACGTGGATGGCCGGGACAAGCCCGGCCATGACGGAGAGCTATCCAGTTCGAACTCCGAACATTCGGCTCAATCCTCCCCCTCCCGATCCGCTTCTGCCGGTGTCGCATCGACCGGCGGCGCGGGACGCGGACTCGCTTTCGTGGCGAGCGCCGTCGTTTCTGCTGGCGGCGCGGGCGACCACGGCCGATCGACACCATCAGGCCGGATCGCAGTAATCGAAAAACCTTCGCCCGCCTTGCGCAGCGCCAGTCCGCCATACCGCTGCAAGCGCGTCCGATCGATCACCATGGCGGCGCAGTCGGACGGCGCCTGCTGCTGCGTGACGACGATCGCGGCACGCACGCAATCGTCGTCGAACGCCGCAGGTTGCAAGGTCAACACCACCAACCGGCCGTCGCCCAGCGCCGTGACGCAGCCGTCGGGATCGCAGGAGACGCCCGAGGCCAGCGCCGCATCCGCCGCGCCGCGCGCGTCGGCATCCGCCGCCAGCCATTCCCGGACGCGGAACGTATCCTTCGCCGTCCGCATCATCCGCAGGCGACCATCGCCGCCCCGCACCGCGACGCTGTGGCCGTCGCCGGCAACCAGCACGTCAGGCTGCGCCACCGACAACGCCCAAACCGTTGACGCGACCACGGCAACACCGCCCGCCCAACGCAGCGGCGTGCGCAGCAGGCCGAGCAGCACGATCCCGGCGCTTGCCAGCAGCAACGGCCCGGTCCCGAACGCCGCCATGCGGCCGATGGCACCGGGCAGCGCCGCGACCCAGACCGCGACCGCGATCATCCAGTCGATACCGAAGCCCATGATCTCCCAGAACACGCGATCGAGCCCGAACGGCGCGGCGATCAGGCCCATCAACCCCGCCGGCATGACGACACCCGACACCACCGGCATCGCCGCGAGATTCGCCAGCACGCCGTAAGGCGTGACGCGATGAAAGTGGAAGGCGGCGTAAGGCGTAGTGGCAAGCCCGGCGACCAGTGAGGCCAGCGCCAGCGTCATGATCTCGCGACCGCCCCACAGCGCCGCACGCGCCGCCGCCGAATTGTCCGGCGTCGCGAACAGGCGCGGCATGCCGATCTGGATCAGCGCCACCAGCCCCAGCGTCGCTGCGAACGACATCTGGAAACTCGGATGCACCAGCGCTTCCGGTGCTGCGATCAGCACCACCATCGCCGCAATCGCCAGCGTGCGAAAGGTGATGGCGCGGCGATCGACCATCACCGCGAGCAGCACCACCGCCGTCATGAAGTAGGAGCGCTGCGTCGCGACCTCGGCGCCGGACAGCAGCAGATAGAACGTTGCAGCCAGCAGCGCCGCACCCGCCGACCATTTCTTGATCGGGAACGTCACCGTCAATCCCGGAATCAGCGCCAGCAGCGCGCGCACCGCGAAAAACGCCACGCCCGCGACTACCGCCATGTGGTAGCCGGAAATCGACAGCACGTGGCCCAAGCCGGAAATGAACATCGCGTCATTCACCGGCGGCGTGATGGCGTCGCGCCGGCCGGTGAGCAACGCGGTGGCGATGGCGCGATTGTCGCCTTCGAGCGCGGTGCGGATGCGCGCATCGATGGCATTACGCATCCCTTGCATCACGGCGGCATAGCGCAGCTTCCAGCCGCCGCTCGCGGGCGGATCGAGCGTCTTGATCGCGCCCATCGCGAAGCCCGATGCACCGATGCCCTGAAAATAGAGATCGCGGCCGAAGTCATAACTGCCGGGTCGCAGCGGCGACAGCGGCGGCAACAGCCGCGCCTTCAACGCGACATAGCTGCCGACCGGCGGCGCGGTGCCCTTGCGCACCGACAGCCGCACACGCGTCAGTGCCACCGCATTGCGTGTAGCAGTCAGTTCGGTGACACGCAGCACAAAACGATCGGTACGCTCGCGCTCCTCATGGGTTTCGACGAAGCCTTGCAGTGATGCCGAATAGATCGGATGCGCCAGCACCGGATGCGCCACCCGCGCCGTCTTCAAGGATGCGACAGCAAAGCCGCCGGCCGTCGCGGCCAGCATCAGCGCAACGACAAAGGCCTTGCGATACCGAAGCAGAAACGCAACGCCGAACAGCGCCGCCGCCGCGACAACCGCGACCCAGGCGATCGGCTCGCGATCGGCGGAAAAATACAGCGCGATGCCGATGCCGAACGCAATCGGCACCCATGGCAACAGGCGTCCGTCGCCCGCCTCCGCGCGCAGCCATTCACGCAGACGCGCGGCGAGTGGGAATACTGTCAGGCGTCCAGGAAAGATCGCGGCCGTTCGGGCGCCGGCCGACGTCGGCCAGGTTCTTGCCTTGGCTGTGCTCCTGGTTGGGCTCCCGGCCCTGCCCTCGCCCCCGTCCGCCACGCCTCACCCCCAAGCGGACGGGCAGCATGAGGCAAAAGACGGCCTGCGGCAACGCGGTCTCGGAGACTAATCAAAATGAGGCCGGTGAGCCGCACTAAAATAGACACCGCAAACGATGCGCGCCGTCGCAACATTCCCGGCGTCGTCCCCGCGCACGCGGGGCCCAGAACCCCCTGGCGTTCGTTATAATAAAGTTGACTGGCCTTGGTGATAGAGCCGAACTGCTGCGGCGTATGGGTCCCCGCCTGCGTGGGGACGACGCTGTGGATGAGGATCCGCCTTGCGATAAACTATATCCGCGTCAGCCCTTGGCCGCATCCTTCGCAAAACTGTCGCGCAAACCGATGGTGCGGTTGAACACCAGTTTTTCCGGCGTCGAGTCGCGGTCGCACACGAAGTAGCCTTGCCGCTCGAACTGCATCACGTCGTCGGAATTCGCCGTTGCCAGCGCCGGCTCGATGCGGGCGTCGCGCAGCACTTCGAGCGAGTCCGGATTGAGGTCCGCCGCGAAATTGGCGGCATCCGGTGCCGGATTGCTGAACAACGGGTTGTAGATCCGGATCTCGGCGGGGACCGACTGCGCGGCGGACAGCCAGTGCATCGTCGCCTTGACCTTGCGGCCGTCCGGCGCGTTGCCGCCGCGGGTTTCGGGATCGTAGGTGCAGCGCAGTTCGATCACTTCACCAGTCGCGTCCTTCACCACCTCGCGGCAGGTGACGAAGTAAGCGTAGCGCAGCCGCACTTCTTTGCCCGGCGACAGGCGGAAGAATTTCTTCGGCGGGTTTTCCATGAAGTCGTCGCGCTCGATGTAGAGTTCGCGGCCGAAGGTAATCGTGCGCGTGCCGGCCGCCGGATCATCTGGATGGTTGACGGCTTCAAGCTCCTCGCTCTGCCCTTCCGGATAGTTCTCAATCACCACCTTGAGCGGCCGCAGCACCGCCATGCGCCGCTGCGACGTGCGGTTCAAAACCTCGCGGATGCAGAATTCCAGCATGCCGACATCGACGACGCTGTTGGCTTTTGCCACACCGATCCGCTTGATGAATTCGCGGATCGCCTCCGGCGGCACGCCGCGCCGCTTCAGGCCGGCGATGGTCGGCATCCGCGGATCGTCCCAGCCGCTGACGTGGCCGCCGCGCACCAGTTCGGTGAGCACGCGCTTGGACAGCAGCGTGTAGGTGAGATTGAGCCGCGCGAATTCGTACTGATGCGGATGCGACGGCACCGGCAGCTTGTCGAGCAGCCAATCGTACAACGGCCGATGATCCTCGAACTCCAGCGTGCAGATCGAGTGCGTAATGCCCTCGATGGCGTCGGACTGGCCGTGCGCGTAGTCGTAGCTCGGATAGATCGACCACGCCTTGCCGGTGCGCGGATGCACGGCGTGCAGGATGCGATAGAGCACCGGATCGCGCAGGTTGATGTTGCCGGACGCCATGTCGATCCTGGCGCGCAGCACCCGCGCGCCGTTGGGAAATTCGCCCGCCTTCATGCGCCGGAACAGATCGAGGTTTTCCTCGACACTGCGGTCGCGGAAAGGACTGTTCTTGCCGGGCTCGGTCAAGGTGCCGCGCGCGAGGCGGATCTCTTCCTGCGACTGGTCGTCGACATAAGCGAGGCCAGCGCGGATCAGATCTTCCGCCCAGCCGTAGAGCCGCTCGAAATAGTCCGAGGCGTAGAACAGGTTGTCGCCCCAATCGAAGCCGAGCCAGCGCACGTCGCGCTGAATTGAATCGATATATTCCTGTTCTTCCTTGGCCGGATTGGTGTCGTCGAAGCGCAGGTGGCACTTGCCGCCGAATTCCTTCGCGATGCCAAAATTCAGCGCGATGGATTTGGCATGACCGATATGCAGGTAGCCGTTCGGCTCCGGCGGGAAGCGGGTCACGATCTGAGCGTGCCGCTTGCTGTCGAGGTCAGCCTGAACGATGTCGCGGATGAAATCGCGCCCTGCCTCTGCCGTTGTCGCTTCTGCCGTCATTTCAGTGTTCCGAATCCGAAGTTCGCTACCTTGTCCAGCGCCTTCCTTAGCCAAATCCACCTGCCGCCGCCAAGCCCGCATATCGGACACGGACCACTTCAAGAAGGCTTTAGTTATGCCGCGATCCTGCTATACACCGACCGCGCGTTTTCAGCCCGCCCCTTCTTCTTCAATACCGGTATCATGACCAAACCTGTCGTCACCCGCTTTGCGCCCTCGCCCACCGGCTTCCTGCACATTGGCGGTGCCCGGACCGCGCTGTTCAACTGGCTGTTCGCCCGTCATCTGGGCGGCAAGATGCTGCTGCGGATCGAGGACACCGACCGCGAGCGCTCGACGGACGCCGCCATCACCGCCATTCTCGATGGCCTGAAATGGCTCGGGCTCGATTGGGACGGCGACGTCGTCTATCAGTTTCAGCGCGCCGAGCGTCACCGCGAGGTGGTCGCCCAACTGCTCGCCAGCGGCAACGCCTATCGCTGCTACGCCACGCAGGACGAACTCACCGCGATGCGCGAGAAGGCGCGCGCCGAAGGCCGCACGCGGCTCTACAACGGGCTGTGGCGCGATCGCAATCCCTCCGAAGCACCCGCCGGCGTCGCGCCGGTGATCCGTCTCAAGGCCCCGCTCACCGGCGAAACCGTGATCGAGGATCAGGTGCAGGGCCGCGTGGTCTGGCAGAACGAGAACCTCGACGATCTGGTGCTGCTGCGCTCCGACGGCAACCCGACCTACATGCTCGCCGTGGTCGCCGACGATCACGACATGGGCGTCACTCACATCATCCGCGGCGACGACCACCTCACCAACGCGGCGCGACAGAAACAGATTTATGACGCGCTCGGCTGGGAGTTGCCCAGCATGGCACATATTCCGTTGATCCATGGGCCGGACGGTTCGAAGCTGTCGAAGCGGCACGGCGCGCTCGGTGTCGATGCCTATCGCACCATGGGCTACCTGCCCGAGGCGCTGCGGAACTATCTGGTGCGGCTCGGCTGGAGCCATGGCGATCAGGAGATTTTCTCCACGCAGGACATGATCGACGCTTTCGATCTCCCCGCCATCGGGCGCTCCGCCGCGCGGTTCGATTTCGCCAAGCTGGAAAACCTCAACGGCCATTACATCCGCAACAGCGACGATCAATCTCTCGTGACCGTGCTGGCGAACGAGGCCGGCCATCTGCCCAACGGCGCGACGCTGAAGGCGAAGCTGAACGACACCACGCGCGCACAACTGCTGCGGGCGATGCCCGGGCTGAAAGAGCGCGCCAAGACCCTGATCGATCTCATCGACGGCGCGCACTTCATCGTCGCCGACCGGCCGCTGCCGATCGACGCAAAAGCGGCCGCTCTGCTGACGCCGGAAACACGGCAGTTGATCGGCCGGCTTCGCGAGGCACTGGCGGCGGTGACGGACTGGCGGCAGGACACCATCGAGGCCGCCATGCGTGCTTTCGCGGAACAGAATGGCCTGAAACTGGGTTCTGTCGCACAGCCGCTGCGCGTGGCCTTGACCGGCCGTACGACATCTCCGGGCATCTTCGACGTGCTGGCCGTTCTCGGGCGAGAGGAATGTCTTGGACGCCTCGCGGATCAGGCCGCGGCCTGACGCTACCAAAGGCGTAAAACCGCATCTTGCGGTGCATACTGCAATGCGATACCCCTTGGCCCGGCGCTTTTCGGCCACCCCGGCTGCCATCCGTCGCCACAATCTTGACGTCTGGCAAGCTCGGCCTTTCAACGATCTCATCGGGGATACGCGATGGACGCAAAAACCAATTCAAAATCAGCCACCCTGACCGTCAGCGGCAAGTCGTATGACTTCCCGGTCAAAGCTGGAACCGTCGGCCCTGAGGTTATCGACATCAGCAAGCTTTATGCCCAGGCGGGCATGTTCACCTACGATCCGGGATTCACCTCCACCGGGAGCTGCGAATCCAAGATCACCTATATCGATGGCGATGCCGGCGTGCTGCTCTATCGCGGCTATCCCATCGAGCAACTGGCCGAAAAAGGCGACTTCCTCGAAACCTGCTACCTCCTGATGCACGGCGAATTGCCGACCAAGGCGCAGAAGGACGATTTCGACCATCGCGTCACCCATCACACGATGGTGCACGAGCAGATGACGCGCTTTTTCCAGGCGTTCCGCCGCGACGCGCATCCGATGGCGGTGATGGTCGCCTCGGTCGGCGCGCTGGCCGCGTTCTATCACGACTCCACCGACATCAACGATCCGCAGCAGCGCATGATCGCGTCGATGCGCATGATCGCCAAGGTGCCGACGCTGGCGGCGATGGCCTATAAATATTCGGTCGGTCAGCCGTTCGTCTATCCGCAGAACGATCTCGACTATGCGTCGAACTTCCTGCGGATGTGCTTTGCGGTGCCCTGCGAGGAGTACAAGATCAATCCCGTGCTGGCCGACGCGCTGGACAAGATCTTCATCCTGCACGCCGACCACGAGCAGAACGCCTCGACCTCCACGGTGCGCATTGCCGGTTCGTCGGGCGCCAACCCGTTCGCCTGCATCGCGGCCGGCATCGCCTGCCTGTGGGGCCCGGCGCATGGCGGCGCCAACGAGGCTGCGTTGCAGATGCTCGCCGAGATCGGCTCGGTCGACAAGATTCCGGAATTCATCGCCAAGGTGAAGGACAAGAATTCGTCGGTGCGCCTGATGGGCTTCGGCCATCGCGTCTACAAGAACTACGATCCGCGCGCCAAGATCATGCAGAAGATGTGTCATGCCGTGCTCAAGGAGACCGGGCATGCCAACGATCCGCTGCTGCCGATCGCGCTGGAGCTGGAGCGGATCGCGCTGAGCGACGAATACTTCATCGAGCGCAAGCTGTATCCGAACGTCGACTTCTATTCGGGCATCACCTTGAAGGCGATGGGCTTCCCGACCTCGATGTTCACCGTGCTGTTCGCGGTCGCCCGCACCGTCGGCTGGATCAGCCAGTGGAGCGAGATGATCGAGGATCCGGCGCAGAAGATCGGTCGCCCGCGCCAGCTCTACACCGGCGCAGCCAAGCGCGATTACGTCGATCTCGGCAAGCGCAAGTAAACGCATTCGCTTTTCGACGACTTGAAGATTTGCAGGCCCGATCCGACAATCCGGATCGGGCCTGTTGCTTTTCGGCCAAGCTCTCGCGTCGATGAGGTAAGCCACGATGATCGATACGCTGTTTCGAAACGCTCGCCTGGCCGACGGGACGTTGGCCGTCATCGCCGTCACCGACGGCAACATCGTCGCGATCGAACAACAGACGGCAGCGCACGGCATGGCCGCGTCATCCGAGATCGATCTTGGCGGACGGCTGGTCGTGCCCGGATTCGTCGAAGGTCATGTCCACCTCGACACCAGTTTCTACGGTGATGCCTGGCGGCCATATGTGCCCTACACGACCGGATTCAACGTTGGCGAGCGCGTGGAGATTCAGCATCACAACATGGCAGCCGCCGCGCCGATGGAGACACGCGCGCGCAATCAACTCGACCTCTGCATTGCCAACGGCTCGACCCGGATGCGCAGCCACGTCATGGTCGATGCCAGTGTCGGATTGAAATCGCTGCAAACCATCGCGGCTGTACGCGAGCAATACCGCGATCTGATCGATATCCAGTTGGTGGCGTTCCCGCAAAGCGGCCTCCTCACCTGCCCCGGCACCGCGGAGCTGCTGGATGCCGCGTTCGATCACGGCGCCGATGTGGTCGGCGGGCTCGATCCCGCCGCGGTCGATCGTGATGTCAAAGGACATCTCGATGTCGTCTTCGGCATCGCCGGGAAGCGCGGCGTCGGCGTCGATATCCATCTGCACGAGGCGAGCACGATGGGCCTGTTCTCGATCGAAGAGATCGCGGCGCGCACACGGGCGCACGGGATGCAGGGCAAGGTGACCATCAGCCATGCCTATGCGCTCGGCGATATCCCCGCCGATGCTGTCCGGCGCGTTGCGGATACACTCGCCGAATCCGGCATCGCCATCATGACCACCGCGCCCGGTGCGCGGGCGTTTCCACCGGTACTGGCGCTGCGTGAAGCCGGCGTCACGGTGTTCGGCGGCAACGACAACATCCGCGATAGCTGGAGCCCCTACGGCGACGGCGACATGCTTCGCCGCGCCATGATGATCGGGCATCGCTCCGACTTCCGCACCGACGAGGAGCTTGGCATCGCGTTCGATGCGGTCACAGTGGCAGGTGCCAAAGCACTCGGCATCGCGGACTATGGCCTGCACGTCGGCGCGCGCGCCGACTTCGTGACGCTGCGCGCCGCGCATATTCCGGAAGCCGTGGTCGCGGTGCCCAAGGGGCGCTCGGTCTATCGCGCCGGCGTCTGCATCGTCCGCGATGATGTGCTGATCAGCGCGGCTCAGTAGCGGGCGCGATCCGGCATCTTGCGGAATTCAAGCCAGACCTTCTGTGCCTCGCTCTGCATCATCTGTTCGGGATGCAGCACTCGTTGCGCATAGGGCTTCTTCATGTCGATGCTGATATTGGAATCGTCGAACAGATCGGCATAGTCCGTCCATGCCGCGGCATAATAAATCTTGCCGATGCGCGCCCAGTAAGCGGTCGCGTAACACATCGGGCAGCACTCGCAACTGGTGAACAGCGTCGCGCCACGCAGGTTGGGTGCGCCGATCTTCTTGCACGCCATGCGGATGGCATTGACCTCGGCGTGGGCCGACGGATCGTTGTCGCGCAACACGCTGTTGCCGCTGACCGCCAGCACTTCGCCGTCTCGCACCACCACCGCGCCGAAGGGGCCGCCGGTTTTGTCCACGACGCCAGCCTGCCGCATGGTCTGGATCGCCTGCGCCATATGCTGCCGATCCTGCTCGGTGATGGTCCGCTTTGCGCGAGGAGCCGTCTTGGCCTGCGCCCCGTCGCCGGCGAACGATGCCGCCGCGATCCCGGCGCCTGCCGCGAGGAAATGGCGCCGATGCACCACGCGTGCCGACGAAAACAACGCGTCCAACAATGACTGGCTCGCCTTCGAAGAAGAGACCATGCTTCCCGCCCTGTTTGCGACCGATCCGGCCAGCCTTGATCTATCGGCTCCGGCCGACGCGACACGTGCAACGATCCGTAGCTTGGCAAGATTATCGTCGGGTCGTCTTTAAATAGTATTGATGGGAACGCCTGGATCGGAAACGAGGCTTTTGCTTTACGGTAATGGTTGCAACATCGATCCCACACCGGCCACGTTCAGCCGCGAAGCAGCTCCATCACCACGCCAGCGGCGCGCGCACTCGGCGACAGCGCCCCGGTCGACATGATATCGTCGATCCGCGCGAACGCCTCCTGCTGCCGCCGCCGCATCGGCGTCTCCGTCAGCACGTCACGCAACGCCGGCACCAACTTGGCAGCAGCGCAGTCTTCCTGAATGAATTCGGGAATAACGTTCTCGCCGATCACCAGATTGGCGAGGATGACAGAGGACGACGTGATGCGCCGGCGCACGATCCAGGCTTCCACCGCACCGGCTCTATAAGCCGTCACCATCGGCACCTGCGCCAGTGCAAGCTCGAGCGTGACGGTGCCGGACTTGGCGAAGGCGGCGTGTGCCACACGAAATGCCGCGCGCTTGGCGTCCTCGCCGATCACCACGCGCGGCCGCACCGGCCAGCTTTCCAGTCCGCGTGCAATCGCGCTTTCGAGGTGCGGCATCGTCGGCAGCACCGCTTCGAACAGTACACCCTGCGCTTGCAATTGCCCTAGCGTTTCACCGAACACCGCCATGTGGTGGCCGATCTCGCTGCGCCGGCTGCCGGGCAGAACAAGCAGAATCGGGGGCGCTTCGTCACGGCGCGATTGTTCAATGTCGCTCGGCCGCAACGAACCGATCTGCGCTGTCAACGGATGACCGACGAAGGTGCATGGCGGCCCGTCAAGCTTCCGTAACGCTTCGGGCTCGAACGGCAGGATCGCCAGCACATGATCGATATAGCCGCGCATGGAGCGGGCACGTCCTGGCCGCCACGCCCAGACCTGTGGCGACACGTAGTCGACAATCGGAATCGACGGCGCGCGCGCGCGCACCCGCCTGGCGACACGATGCGTGAAGTCCGGACTGTCGATGATGATAAGCGCGTCCGGCTGCGCCGCGATCACGGCATCGGCGGTTTCCCGAATGCGACGGAGGATGCTGCGCAACTGTTTCGCGACCGCGGCAAGACCGACGATCGACAACTCCTCGATGGGAAACCGGGACGCGAGCCCGGCCTCCGCCATCGCGCGACCACCGACGCCATCGAAGCGCACGCCGTCACCGAGACGCGCGTGCAGTTCGCGCATCAAACCGGCGCCGAGCCGGTCGCCGGATTCCTCCGTCGCTATAAGGAATATCGTTCGCGCATCGCGTCGCATCATGCGGGCATCCCGGTGACGAAGACGCCCGCGCGTTCGGCCGCATCGATCATCGGCTGCGGATCGGCGACGATAGTATGGCCGGCAACGGTGGCCAGTCCCGCCAGCCCCGCTGCGATTACGCCTTCGACGGTTTGCAAACCGGTGGTCGGCAGATCGAAGCGCAAGTCCTGACCACGCTTCGGCATCTTCACCAGCACGCCGCGCCTGATCTTGGCGCGAATACGACCGTCGGCACGCAACTGCGCGATGCGCGCCAGCAGCGCATCGGTGCCCTCGATTCCCTCGACGCCGACGACATGACTATCGATCACCACGACGGCCTGTCCGATATCGAACGGGCCGAGCGCACGCAGTACATCGCAGCCTTTGTTGATATCGGCGTCGGCATCGCGATCCGGCGCCGCCCGCGTCAGGCAACCGGCCGGCATCAACAGGTCGGGCGCGAGATCCCTGACGCCGACAAGACGAAAACCGTCCTTCTCGAGCAGACGTCCGACGCTCGACAGCAGATGATCATCGCCGCCGCGAAACGCCGCCCATACGCGCGGCAGAACACGCAGCGTTCCCCAATCCAATCGAATTTCCGACAGCGCCGGCCGGATCAGCGTGCCGATGAAAGCCAGTTCGCGGCAGTTCTCGGCGCGCAACAGCCGCGTCAGCCGGCCAAGTTGACCCAGCGAAATCCAGTGATGCTTGAATCGCGCGACCGCGACCGGATCGCAAAATCCCTGAATCGCGAAGATAACCGGCGTGACGCCGCGCGCGCTCAGCGCCTCGCCCACCGCGAAGGGCAACACGCCACCGCCCGCAACCAGTCCGACCGGCGATGAAATCGGCAACGTGTCGTCGGTCATGGCTCGTGTCTCACCGCCTCGTCGTCACGACTTGTCGCTGGTATCTCCGGGCAGGCAAAGCGGCCGGAGCTTGCCTTCGTTGATAAATGTGAGGATTTCCGCGATGGCCGGATCGTCCGCCGCCATCGGCTGCACCTCTTGCAGACGCTCGGCAAAGGTGCCGGCACCTTGAAACAGCTTGCGATAGAAACCGCGCACGCGCGCGAGCCGATCCCGCGTGAATTTGCGACGGCGCATACCGACGATATTGAGACCTTCGAGCCGCGCATACTGTCCGTTGACGAGGCCATACGGGATGATGTCACCGCGCACGCCGCAGACGCCGCCGATCATCACCTGTGAGCCGACGCGAGTGAACTGATGCACAGCGGACAGACCACCGATGAAGACGAAGTCACCGATCTCGCAATGTCCCCCAAGGGTCGCGGAGGTCGCGAAGATCACGTCGTTGCCGACCTGACAATCATGACCAACATGGGCGTTGTTCATGAAGTAACCGCGCGCGCCGACGCGAGTGACCCCGCCTCCGATCACGGAGCCGACATTCATGGTGACGCCTTCGCGCATCTGGCAGGCTTCGCCGATTTCAAGCCGCGTCGGCTCGCCACGATAGGCCAACGACTGCGGCGCGCTGCCCAGCGACACGAACGGCGACATCCGGCAGCGTGCACCGATCGTGGTGTGCCCCATGATCGAGACGTGCGCGTCGAGCTGGCATTCCTCGCCGAGCACCACGTCAGGGCCGATGACGCAATACGGGCCGATGAAACATCCCTCGCCGATCACCGCGCCATCCGCAATCCGCGCGGTGGGATCAATCTTGCTCATGCTCGCCTATATATTCACTGAGGCCGTGGACCTGAAGTCAGATGAACTTAGGTTCGATCACTCATTTTATCCGTCATGCGAGGAGCGTGAACTCCGAAGTAATCCAGTTCTTCCCTGCGGTTCTCTGGATTGCTTCGTTTCGCCTGCAATGACGATTCAATCTTAATTCATCGCGCTCTAGCGTCAGTCGGTCAGCATCGCGCCGACATCGGCCTCGGCGACGACGACGCCGTTGACCTTGGCTTCGCCGTGAAACCACCACATGGTCTTGCGGCGGCTGGTGTTGCGCATGTGATATTCGATGGTGTCACCCGGCAGCACCGGCTTGCGAAACTTGCACTTGTCGATGGTGAGGAAATACACCGCGCGCGGCTGAATGCCGTTGCCCGCCGACAGGATGCCGATCACGCCGGCGGTCTGCGCCATGCCCTCGATCACCAGCACGCCGGGAAACACCGGCCGCTCGGGGAAGTGCCCCTGAAACACCGGCTCGTTCATGGTGACGTTCTTGATGCCGATGCCGCTGTGGTCTTCGCGAATATCGATCACCTTGTCGATCAGCAGGAACGGATAGCGGTGCGGCAGCGTCTGGAGGATTTTATTGATATCGACGGTCTCGATGGCGATCGGCGATTGCATCAGCCCTGTCCCTCAGCCTTGGTATTGGATTCCTTGGTGCCTTGCAGTCCGCCCTCGCGGACCAGACGCTCCACCGCAAGAAACTCCCGGAACCATTGCTTGGTCGGCTTGGCGAAGAAGCCCCCCCATCGCTCGCCCGCGGGAATGCTGTCCTTGACGGCGCTCATGGCGGTGATCTGGGCCCCGTCGCCGATATGCACATGGTTGTTGACGCCGACCTTGGCACCCATGGCCACGTTGTCACCGATCGTCAGGCTGCCCGCCAGCCCGCACTGGGCCGCGATCAGCGAGTGGCGGCCGATGGTCACGTTATGGCCGATCTGCACCTGATTGTCGATTTTGGTGCCCTCGCCAATCACGGTATCACGCAGGCTGCCGCGATCGATCGTGGTGCCCGCGCCGATCTCGACGTGGTTCTGGATCAGCACGCGGCCGGTCTGCGGCACCTTGATGTGACCGTCCTTGCCGAAAACGAAGCCGTAGCCATCCTGACCGAGATGGCAGCCGGGATGGATCAGCACGTTGTTGCCAATGAAGGTGTTGTGGATCGATGAGTTCGGTCCGACATTGCAGTCCCGGCCGATCTTGACGCCGGGGCCAAGCACCACGCTGGCCCCGATCACGGTGCCCGAGCCGATTTCGACATCGGGACCGATCACCGCCAGCGGATCGACGACGACGTCATCCTCCAGATGCGCGGACGGATCGAGGATCGCCGACGGCGAAATGCCGGTGTTGCCGCAGGACGACTGCGGGCGCAGTACGTCGGCGTGAAGATGACGGGCGAGTTCGACAAACGCGCGGAACGGCTGCGCCGCCCGGAGTACCGCGACATGCGCCGGCACCCTGCCCTCGAACCTTTCGTGGACCAGACAAGCTCCGGCGTGGGTCCGGGCCAGTTGGTCGGCGTATTTCAGGTTGTCGAAGAAGGCCAGGTGCATCGGCCCGGCCTCGTCGAGCGAAGCCAGCCCGTGGACGGACTGGCTCGCACGCGAAGCGTCGACCAAATGCGCCTTGGTCAACGCGGCTATTTCAGCCAGCGTCAACCTCGGCGGTTGTCGGAAGAATGTCTGCTGCGCCATGCCACCCGCTACGACCGGTCGCGGTGGCACGCTTAGAACGTCGTGCCGCCGCCGAACCGGAATTCCTGCACGCGATCATACTTACCCTTGGTGAGGGGTATAGCGTAATCGAAGCGCAGCGGTCCAAACGGGGACTGCCAGATCAGACCCACGCCCACCGAACTGCGGACCGTTGAGTCGCTGTAGGGGTCGAAAGCGAGCCGCTTGGCCTGCAATATCGGGTCCACGTCCGGCGCCTGTCCGGC
>JAFKKL010000138.1:25356-37356 GCA_017305595.1 Hyphomicrobiales bacterium
ACCAGAACGGCATCTGCAATTCGACCGATGCGCCCCAGTACTGGGTGCCTCCCAGCGCATCGCCGTAACCAAATTGGTTGATCGTCGAAATATCACGCGGACCGATGCCGTTCGGGGCGAAACCGCGCACCAGGTTCGGACCCATCTGGAAATGATCCAGCATCCGGATTTCGTTGTTGCCGACCTTGTTCAGGATACCGCCCTGCAGGCGGATGATCCCGACGATGTCAGACACCAGCGGCGTGTAATACTTCGCGTCGATCGTCGACTTGAAGTAGCTGACGTCACCGCCGACGCCCGCGAAGTCCTGCTTCCAGTCGATCAACAAGCCGTCGGTCGGGTTCTTGTTGTTGTCGAGGGTGTTGTAGGTCAGCGTGTAACCGACCATCGACGTGAGCTTGGCGCCCTCGGTCAATTCCTTGAGAATTGGATACGAGATGTACGTCGTATCGGTTCCGGCCGGCAGGGTGATTTCCTGCTGGTACAGCGAGTAGCGCAACTGCAAGCTCAGATCTTCGCGCAACTGGAAGCCGAGACGCGGGCTAAAGCCCAACGTCTTGGTGCCGTACGAAATGTAGTAGTTGTTGGGCAACTGCGTGCGCTGATACAGGTCGAGGCCCAGCGCGACGCGGTAGTCGAGCAGATACGGCTCGACGAACGACAGCGAGTAACCGCGCGCGTACTGGCCGTACTGCACCGACGCCTTGGCGAACATACCGCGGCCGAGGAAGTTGCGCTCGGCGATGCTGACTTCACCCAACGCGCCGTCGGTTGTCGAATAGCCGCCCGACACCGAGAAGTCGCCGGTCGACTTCTCTTCGAGATTGACCACCACGATAACCCGGTCGTTCGACGAGCCCGGCTCGGTGGTGATCTTCACCGACTTGAAGAAGTCGAGATTCTTCAGGCGCCGTTCTGCGCGATCAACCAGCGCGCGATTGTAGGCGTCGCCCTCGGAGATATCGAACTCACGCCGAATGACATAGTCGCGGGTCCGCGTATTGCCGCGCACGTCGATGCGTTCGATGTAGGTGCGCGGGCCCTCGTCGATAGCGAACGTGATCGCCACCGTGTGTGCCTCGAAATTGCGTTCGCCGCGCGGCCGGACTACCGCGAACGCGTAACCGCGACGCGACGTCTCGACCTGCATCTCCTCGACCGACTTCTCCAATGCCTCGGCATTGTAGACGCCGCCGACACTGACGCGGGACCAGCTTCGCAGCGAATCGCCATTGAGCGTCGGGATGGTCGACTGGAAGTTCACCGAACCGACGCGATACTGCTGACCTTCCTCGATCTTGAAGGTGACCAGGAAGCCCTTCTTCGCCGGATCGTATTCCGTCAGCGCGGCGACCACCTGCACGTCGGCATAGCCGTTCTTCAGATAGAAACGGCGAATCAGGTCGCGGTCGGCCTCGACGCGATCCGGATCGTAGACGTCGCCGGACGACAGAAAGCTCAGCCAGTTCGACTCATGCGTCTTGATGACGTCCTTCAGACGATAGGACGAGAAGGCATGATTGCCGATGAATTCGACCGATTTCACGCCGGTCTTCTCGCCTTCGGTGATGACGAAGATCAGATCGACGCGGTTGTTCGGCTGCTGAATCATCTCCGGATCGACGCGCACGTCGTAGCGGCCGGAACGCCGATAGATTTCGGTGATCCGCAACGCATCCGCCTGCACCATCGGGCGGGACAGGGTGCCGCGCGACTTGCTCTGAATTTCGGCCGAGAGTTGCTCGTCCTTGACCTTCTTGTTGCCTTCGAAAGCAACGCGGTTGATGACCGGGTTCTCCACCACCGAAACGACCAGACGGCCGCCGGCGTGATTGATCTTCACATCCTGGAACAGGCCGGTTTCGATCAAGGCCTTGAGGCCGTCGTCGATGGCACCCTGATCGAGGCGGCCGCTGGCGCCGGTCTTGAAATAGGAACGGATCGTCGCCGCTTCGACGCGCTGGTTGCCCTGAACCGCAATGGAGGACGCCGTCTGGGCTGTCGCAGCCGACGAAACCAGAACGGTTCCCATCGTCGCCGCGACCGGCATGGCGATCATGATCAAAGCGGCAAGGAGACTGCCCCGTAGAACTCGCATTCCGACCTTCATGCGCCGTGCGCCCTTATTCTTCATTTCCAGTGTCCAGCCCCATCCCCCGGAACACCGGCAGATTCTCTCGTGTTGCCCTGCTTGTAGCCAATTTTGCCCACCTGGCAAACGCTCTTTCGCAACGCAATTTCAATTTCAATCCAAGACGTTGCCCAATAGTCACGCCATCGGGAACATCACGACGTCGCGAAGTGCAGAATGTCGTTGTAAGTCGCGAACACCATCAACATCAGCACAAGGCCCAGTCCGATGCGGAATCCCACTTCCTGGGCCCGTTCCGACAGCGGACGGCCCCGGATCGCCTCCACCGCGTAGAACAAAAGATGCCCGCCATCGAGCAGCGGCACCGGGAACAGGTTCAGCAGGCCGATCGATACCGACAGTACCGCCGTAAGATGGATCAGTGCGGCGAGGCCGATCGTAGCCACCTGCCCCGAGATCTGGGCGATGCGCAGCGGGCCGCCGACCTGATCGGCGGCTTCGCGACCGACAAAGACGCCGCCGACATAGGCCAGGGTGCGGTCGATCACGAACCAGGTTTCCTTGGCGCCGAGCCACAGCGCGGTTGCCGGATCGACCCGTTCGGTCAGGACGTCGCCGGGCGCGTTGGAGCGAGTGATGCCGAGCACGCCGAGCTTATGGACATTGCCGAAATTGTCTTTGATTTCCTTGAGTTCCGGCGTGGCCTGGAGCGTCAGCGAGGCCTCGCCCCGCTTCACGGTGAAGGACAATTGCCGTCCCGCCTCGGTCCCGACGATGCGCTGCATCTCGGAGAAATTGCCGATTTTGGTCCCATCGATCGCGGTGACGAGGTCGCCGGACTGGAAACCGGCGACGGCGGCGGCGCTGCCCTCCATCACCTTGTCGACGCGCGCGGTCGCATTCGGTCGGCCGAAGAACGTGAACAGGCCGGCGAAGATCACGATCGCCAGGATGAAATTGGCGATCGGCCCGGCGGCGACGATGGCGGCGCGAGGCCCGAGCTTCTTGTGATGGAAACTGCCCTTGCGCTCGTCCTCGGTCATGGTCGCGAGCTTGGCGCTATCCGGCGTGCTGGCTTCGCTTTCGTCGCCGAAAAAACGCACGTAGCCGCCCAGCGGGATCGCCGACAGCTTCCAGCGCGTGCCATGCCTGTCGTTGAACCCGGCCAGCTCGGGGCCGAATCCCAAGGAAAACGTCAGCACCTTCACGCCCGCCCAGCGGGCCACCAGGAAGTGTCCGAGTTCGTGAAAGAAAACAACGATCGTCAGAACGAACAGGAAGGGAACGATGTAACCGATCACGCCATGGCTTAACGTACTGAAACCATGCAGAAAAAACTCTGACATTCGTATTCCCTCACCAAGACCGGCAGTCACGCGCAGAACCGCCCGACCTTGTCACGAAGTTCCTAGGATGCCTTTGCGGCAATTTGAGGCAAGAGGGAGGCAGCGAGATTTCTCGCGTTATGGTCAACAGCAATCGCGTCGTCGGCCGACGTGAGCGGCGCGAGATTGCCGGCACGGACCCATTGCTCCAGCGTTGCCTCCACCAGCCGCGCGATGGCGCCGAACCGGATCTTCTTGCCGATGAACGCGGCCACCGCGATCTCGTTGGCGGCGTTGAAAACCGTAGTTGCCCCCTGCCCGGTCCGCAGCGCCTCGAACGCCAGCCGCAGGCCGGGGAATCGTTCGAAGTCCGGCGCCTCGAAGGTCAGTTGGCCGATTTTGGCCAGATCGAGCCGCGTCGACGGGCCGACGATGCGGTCCGGCCAGCCGAGGCAATGCGCGATCGGGATGCGCATGTCGGGCGAACCGAGCTGCGCCACCACAGAGCGGTCGGAGAATTCGACGAGGCCATGGACGATCGACTGCGGATGCACCAGCACGTCGATCTGGTCCGGGCTCAACGCGAACAGATAGGCGGCTTCGATCACCTCAAGCCCCTTGTTCATCATCGACGCGGAGTCGATGGTGATCTTCTGCCCCATGCTCCAGTTCGGATGCTTGAGCGCCTGCTCCAGCGTCGCCTGTTCGATATCGGCCGCGGCCCAGGTCCGGAACGGACCGCCGGATGCGGTGATGATCACCCGAGTCAATTCGGCGCGATTGCCGGAGCTGAGCGCCTGAAACAGCGCGTTATGCTCGGAATCCGCCGGCAGGATGCGCGCGCCGGCATCAACCGCGCGCTGCATGAAGAAATCGCCGGCACAGACCAGGCATTCCTTGTTGGCGAGCGCGACGGTGGTGCCGCGATCGACCGCCGCCAAGGCGGGCTTCAGACCGGCCGCGCCGCTCACCGCCGCCATCAGCCAGTCGGCGGGGCGCGCCGCCGCCTCGATGATCGCGCTCTCGCCGGCGCCGCAGGCGATACCAGTGCCGGACAGCGCCTCTTTCAACTCGCCGAGACGCGCGGGATCGGCAATCGCGGCGAAGCGCGCGTTGAACTCGCGCGCCAGCTTGGCCAGCCCTTCCACGTTGCTGTGCGCGGTCAAGGCCTCGACCTGATAGCGCTCGGGTGCGAGCCGCAGCAGATCCATGGTGCTGTCGCCGATCGAACCGGTCGCGCCGAGCACGGTGACGGCGCGCGGACCGTTGATGGCCGGCGGATCGTTCCTTAACGGTACTGCACTCATTCAATCACCACATCAAAAGGCCGCGGCCGGCTCCATCGAGACCCCCACGCATTACGCCGATCACGGCGGCCATGACAATGGCCGCGACGAAACCATCCAGCCGATCAAGCAAGCCGCCGTGGCCCGGAATGACGTTGCTGGAGTCCTTCACGCCAAAGCGCCTCTTCACCGCGGATTCGAACAGATCGCCGCACTGCGATACGATCGACAATACCGCGCCGAGCAACAGCAACGGCAACATTCGGCCGAATCCCGAAGCGGCGAAACCTGCGGCCACCGCAAGACTCCCGGCAAAGCCGCCAATGGCACCGGCCCAGGTTTTCTTCGGGCTAACGCGGACCCAGAGTTTTGGTCCCCCGATGCCGCGACCGGCGAAGTAGCCGCCGATGTCGGTGACCCAGACCACCAGCAGCACGAACAGCAGCGCGATGAAGCCGGACTGCGGATCGGCACGAACCAGCACCGCGCCGAACAGTGCGGCCGCGGCATAAATCAATCCGGCCAGCGCCCACCCACGATTGATGCGCGCCAGCAACGCAATCGCGATCAGCCCCGCGGCGATCGCGAGCAGCGCCTTTCCGGAAAATCCGATGGCCAACGCAATCCCGGCAACGGCAAGGGGCGCGATGCCCGCAGCCACTATGCGCGGCCGGGTCGCCTGCACCACAAGCAGCCACTCGGCGTACATGCCCATCGTCGCCAGCGTGGCGAGAGCAGCCCACAGCCAACCGCCGAAATAAGCGGCGGCAATGGTCAGCGGCGCCAGCACGGCGCCGGCCAATATCCGCAGCATCAGATTTCTGGAATCGCGCACGTCGTTCCCGGCCGGCGGCGCCTGTTGCGGCGTCACGCGCGGCCAGCTCCGGCTTTGGCGGCAAGCCCACCGAAACGGCGCTCGCGCTTGGCGTATTCGGTAATGGCATCTTCAAGCGCGGCCTTGTCGAAATCCGGCCAATGCACCGGCACGAACACCAGTTCGCTGTAAGCTGCCTGCCACATCAGAAAGTTCGACAATCGCTGCTCGCCCGAGGTGCGGATAATCAGATCGGGATCCGGAAGCTCCGATGTGTCGAGGTACCCGGAGATCGCGGCGACGTCGATGCTGGACGGATCACGCTTGCCCTCGGCCACTTCGCGCGCCAGCCGTTGCGCAGCATTGGCGATTTCCTGCCGCGAACCGTAATTGAATGCAACCGTGAGATTGAGCCGGACGTTGCCGCGGGTCAATTCCTCGGCCTCGTCAAGCAACGCCACGATATCGGGCTCGAGCCCTTCGCGTTCGCCGATCACCCGCACCCGCACGCCATCGCGATGCAGGGATGCAAGATCGTTGCGAATGAAGCGACGCAGCAGGCCGAACAGATCGCCGATCTCACTCGCCGGCCGCGACCAGTTCTCCGAGCTGAACGAAAAGATCGTCAGATAACGGATGCCCAACTCGTTGGCGGCGCGCACCACCCGCCTCAGCGCCTCGACGCCGCGCCGATGCCCCTCGGCGCGCGGCAGGCTGCGTGCCGCAGCCCAGCGTCCGTTGCCGTCCATGATGATCGCAACATGCTCCGGCGTGCCGGAACGATCCGGTCCATCGGTCAAGGGCATTGCGACATTCGACATCGGCGAGGTTCCTGGAAGCGCCAGCTGCGCTCCGTTGACGTTAAACGGTGAGGATTTCCTTTTCCTTGCCGGCCAGCATCTGGTCGATCTCCGCGATCACGCTGTCGGTGGCCTTCTGCACGTCGGCGGCAAAACGCTTTTCATCGTCCTCGGAAATCTCGCTGGCTTTTTCAAGCTTCTTGAGCGTGTCGAGGCCGTCGCGGCGAACGTGGCGAACCGCGACCTTGGCGGCTTCGGCGTACTTGTGCGCAACCTTCACCAGTTCCTTGCGGCGCTCCTCGTTGAGTTCGGGAATACGCAGCCGCAGCACCTGCCCTTCGGTGGCCGGGCTGAGGCCGAGATTGGAATCGACGATGGCTTTCTCCACCGCCTTGACCATCGACTTGTCCCAGACCTGCACCGATAGCAGGCGCGGCTCCGGCACGCTGACGGTGGCGAGCTGATTCAGCGGCATGTGGCTGCCATAGGCCTCGACCTGTACCGGCTCCAGCATCGACGCCGCGGCGCGCCCGGTACGCAATCCACCCAGCTCGTGCTTGAGCGACTGGGTTGCGCCCTGCATACGCCGTTTCAATTCGCTGATGTCGAAACTTCCGGACGGCATACCGCTCTCCTTCTTGAAATCGCAGTCTTATTCTTGAGTAGCCTTATTCCCGAACGTCGCCCGGCTTTGCCCTTCGGTCGCCGCGAAGCGGATCGCTCCACTCAGGGCGTCAGCCAGCGACAATCGTACCGTACCCCGTCCCGCTGAGAATCGCCCCGATCGATCCCGCCTCCACGATGGAAAACACGATGATAGGCAGCGACGTTTCGCGGGCAAGGGCGAATGCAGTGGCATCCATCACCTTATAACCACCTTCCAGCGCCTGAGAATGGGTCAGCCGGTCGAACCGCTTGGCAGTCGGGTCGCGCTTCGGATCGGCGCTGTAGACGCCGTCAACATTGGTGGCCTTCAGTACCGCCTGCGCACCAATCTCGCCGGCACGCAGCACGGCGGTGGTGTCGGTGGTGAAAAACGGATTGCCGGTGCCGCCGGCGAGCAGCACGATCTTGCCCTCGGCCAGATAGCGATGGGCGGTGCCCCGGGTGAACAGTTCACAGACCTGCGGCATCACCATCGCCGACAATGTCCGCGCCGCTTGGCCGCGCCGTTCGAGCGCCGCTTCCAGCGCCAGGCAATTCATGACGGTGGCGAGCATGCCCATGGTGTCGCCGGTCGGGCGCGATACGCCGCGCGACGAGACCTCGACGCCGCGAAAGATGTTGCCGCCGCCGACGACGACGGCAATCTCCACACCAAGCTGCCGGGCCGCGACAAGATCGCCGGCGACCCGATCCATGGTTTCCTGATCGATGCCGAACAGTTTGCCGCCGGCGAAGTACTCACCCGACAGCTTGACGACGACCCGGCGGTAGACTGGCTCACCCATGATGCGATCGATCCTCCGATGAGCCTTCGCTTCTACGCCGACGCCTCCCGATGCCGTTCTCCCGGCATCAAGCCTTGGTCTGTCCGCTTACCGCGGCGACCTCGGCGGCGAAGTCCGACTCGGCCTTCTCGATTCCCTCACCGAGAGCATAGCGCACGAAGCCGGCAATTTTCACCGGACCGCCGACCTTGCCTTCGGCTTCCTTCACCGCCTGCGCCACCGACTTGCCGGTGTCGTGGATGAAGGCCTGCTCGAGCAGGCAGACTTCCTTGTAGTAGGTCTTGAGGCCGGACTCGACGATCTTCTCGATCACGTTCTCCGGCTTGCCCTGCTGACGATATTTGTCGGCCAGCACGTCCTTCTCGCGCTTCACCACTTCGGGGTCGAGGCCGGAGGCATCGAGCGCCAGCGGATTTGCGGCTGCGACATGCATCGCGATCTGACGGCCGAGCGCGGCCAGTTCGTCGGCCTTGCCGGCCGACTCCAGCGCGACGATCACGCCCATCTTGCCGGCGCCGTCGATCACTGCGCCATGAACGTAGCTCGCGACCACACCCTTGCCGACTTCGAGCGAAGCGGCGCGACGCAGCGACATGTTCTCACCGATAGTGGCGATGGCGTCGTTGATCGCGGCCTCGACGGTGGCGGAGCCGACCTTGGTCGCCTTGATCTTCTCGACGTCGGCGCCGGCGTGCAGCGCGACCTGCGCGATCATCTTGACCAGCCCCTGGAACTGATCGTTGCGGGCGACGAAATCGGTTTCGGAATTGACCTCGACGACGACGCCCTTGTTGCCGGACGTCATCGCACCGATCAGACCTTCAGCGGCAACGCGGCCAGCCTTCTTGGCAGCCTTCGAAAGCCCCTTCTTGCGCAGCCAGTCGATGGACGCCTGCATGTCGCCGCCGTTCTCCGTCAACGCCGCCTTGCAGTCCATCATGCCGGCACCGGTGGTCTCGCGAAGTTCCTTGACCATTGCCGCGCTGATCGTTGCCATGTCCGTTTTCCTTTGCCTGTTCGGGCGAACGCCGCGACGTTGCCGCCGCGCCGCTCACCATCAGGAATCTATCAAGTGATAAAGCCGAAAAAGCACGCGGCCGGGTCCCCCCGCCGCGCGCGAAAAATTATTCCGCCTCGGCGGTAAGCGCCTTGGCCTGCGCGACCCAGGCGTCGGCGCGGCTCGGCAGACCGACTTCTTCGCCGATCTTGTGCGCGGTCGCGCTGTCGAGTTCTGCCAACTGCCAGTGGTGGAAGATGCCGAGGTCGTTGAGCTTCTTCTCGATCTCGCCGGACACGCCGGTGAGCTTCTTGAGGTCGTCGGCAGTGCCGCGCGGACCGGCGAGGCCCTGGAAGCCGGCGGTGGCCGGAATTTCTTCAGCGACCGGCTTCACGGCAGCGCCGATGTCGATGCCCGAATCGCCCTGCGCGCGTGAAATGCCGTCGATCGCGGCGCGCGCGATCAGGTCGCAGTAGAGGCTGATGGCGCGGCCGGCGTCGTCATTGCCGGGCACGAGATAGGTGATGCCCTTCGGATCGCAGTTGGTATCGACAATCGCCGCGACCGGGATGTTGAGCCGCTGGGCTTCCTGAATCGCGATGTCTTCCTTGTTGGTGTCGATCACGAAGATCAGGTCCGGCAGACCGCCCATGTCCTTGATGCCGCCGAGCGAACGGTCGAGCTTGTCGCGCTCGCGCTGCAAGGTCAGGCGCTCTTTCTTGGTGTAGGCGCTGGCGTCGCCCGACGACAGCACCTCGTCGAGGTGACGCAAACGCTTGATCGAACCCGAGATGGTCTTCCAGTTGGTCAGCGTGCCGCCGAGCCAGCGCGAATTGACGAAGTACTGCGCCGAGCGCTTCGCGGCTTCGGCAACACCGTCCTGCGCCTGACGCTTGGTGCCGACGAACAGGATGCGACCGCCCTTGGCGACGGTGTCGCTCACCGCCTGCAAGGCGCGATGCAGCATCGGCACGGTCTGCGCGAGGTCGATGATGTGAATGTTGTTACGCGCACCGAAAATGTACTCGGCCATTTTGGGATTCCAGCGGTGCGACTGGTGGCCGAAGTGAACGCCAGCCTCGAGCAACTGACGCATGGTGAAATCAGGAAGTGACATTTTTAGTTCTCCGGTTGGTTCCTCCGGAAACGTGTGAGCAATACGAGCTTCAAAGCGACATGCTTTGCGGCCCGGAATGCCACCGGACGGCCAGATCAGCCATGTTTCCGTGTGAGATGGCGCGGTATATAGCGGCGTACCGGCGCATAAGCAAGGGAATCCAAGGCTCGAATCCACCCCACCGGTCCCCAGCTTCCAGCGGGAACCGGATGCCCCTTCTCTACAGCGTTTCGACCTGCTCAACCCCTTGAACCGCCTTGATGGCGCCGGCGATCTGCGGCGACACCGGGAAGCGGCCGGACAATTCGAACTCCACCTCGGTTTGCGGGTCGAGACGCAACACAAGGGAAATATTCCCATTGGCCGCGCCGGCACCGGGCGCTTGCAGACGTTTGGTAATCGAATCGAGCGGCTTGGTGTCGCGCAGGAAGATGCGGAGCCCTTTCTGGGTCTTGGCCGCCGCGTCGTCGAGCGGTTCGGCGTGCAGCACCCGCGCCCGGACATCGTCGCCCTGCAACTCTGCGCCGAGCTTGAGCAGCACGGCAGCGCCGGGCTCCAGCACTTCGCGGAATTGGGCCAACCCTTCCGAGAACAGCACCGCCTCGAAATGGCCGGTCGGGTCCGACAGGCCAATGATGCCCATCTTGTTGCCGGTCTTGGTGCGCCGCTCCATCCGCGACACCACGGTCGCCGCAACCTTGCCCGCGGTCGCGCCGCTCTTCACCGCGCGCGAGAATTCCGCCCACGACTGCACCCGCAGCCGCTTCAGGATCGCGGCATAGTCGTCCAGCGGGTGGCCGGACAGGAAGAAGCCGATAGCATCATACTCGCGGCGCAGCTTGTCGGCCGGCAGCCAGTTGTCGATTGCCGGCAGCATCACGCTCGGCGCATCCGCCATGCCGCCAAACATGTCGTTCTGCCCCGACGTCTGCGCTTCGAAACCACGCTGACTTGCCGCGAGGATGGCTTCGGCTCCGGCGAAGGCGCGGGCGCGGTTGCGCTCAATGGTGTCGAAGGCGCCGGCGGCCGCAAGGCTTTCGATTACCCGCTTGTTGATGGCGCGCGGCGTGACGCGGCCGGCGAAATCCGCCAGCGACGTGAACAACCCTTTCTGACGCGCCTCGACGATCTGCTCGATGGCGTGCGCGCCGACGCCTTTCAACGCGGCCAAGGCGTAGTAGATCGTGTTCTCGCTGACCTCGAACGTCGCGCCCGAGCGGTTGATCGACGGCGGCTCGACCTTGATGCCGAGCCGCTGCGCCTCGGAGCGGAATTCCGACAGCTTGTCGGTGTTGCTCATGTCGAGCGTCATCGATGCCGCAATGAACTCCACCGGATAATGCGCCTTCATATAGGCGGTCTGGTACGACACCAGCGCGTAGGCGGCGGCGTGGCTCTTGTTGAAGCCGTAGTCGGCGAACTTCGCCAGCAATTCGAAGATGGTTTCCGCCTGCCCCTTGGCAACGTTGTTCTTCATCGCGCCGGCGACGAAAATCTCGCGCTGCTTGTCCATCTCGGCGCGGATCTTCTTGCCCATCGCGCGGCGCAACAGGTCGGCGTCGCCGAGCGAATAGCCCGCCATCACCTGCGCGATCTGCATCACCTGTTCCTGATAGATGATGACGCCGAAGGTCTCCTTCAGGATCGGCTCGAGCATCGGATGCATGTATTCCGGCTCTTCATCACCGTGTTTGCGCGCGCAATAGGTCGGAATGTTCGCCATCGGACCGGGACGATACAACGCAACCAGTGCGATCAGGTCTTCCAGACGGTCGGGGCGCATGTCGACCAGCGCGCGCCGCATGCCCTGACTTTCAACCTGGAACACGCCGACCACATCGCCGCGCGCCAGCATGTCGTAAGTATCTTTGTCGTTAAGGTTCAGCGTCGACAGATCAAGATCGATGTCGCGCTGCTTGAGCAACTTCACCGCAACGTCGAGCACCGTCAGCGTCTTCAGGCCGAGGAAGTCGAACTTCACGAGGCCCGCAGGCTCGACCCATTTCATGTTGAACTGGGTCACCGGCATATCGGATTTCGGATCGCGATAGAGTGGTACCAGTTCGTGCAGCGGCCGGTCGCCGATCACGATGCCGGCGGCATGGGTCGAGGCATGGC
>JAFKKL010000139.1 GCA_017305595.1 Hyphomicrobiales bacterium
GAAACAGGGCTTGCGGGATATCAGCATCCCGCAAGCCCTGACGATGACTGCAACTCAGTTCGTTCGAACGTCTAGTTCCAGGTATATCGAAGTCCGGCCTGTACGCCGACCGTCTGGACATTGGCTCCTGCGAGAGCCGGAAACACGACTTGCTGCGACGTCGCGGTCCCGTGAACTTCGAGATAGGACGAGAAGTTCTGGGTCCAAAGCACATTCATCTTGGCCGAGCCGCGAATACCGTACATATCCGCCGTACCGGAAGAGGAATCGACGATGCGGAATGCAACGGCAGAGACCGTCGGCTGAATCTTGTAGCCCATCCACATCATCTCAGTGCCGATGCGCGCACCGCCGTGCAGCTCGGTGCTATCCCCGGTTTTAACGCCGAAGTTCGCGGTATAGCCCTCCGAATAGGTCACACCAATCGTCGGCTCGAACCACACCGCGTAAGGGAAGTCAAAGCGATACTGCGTGTTGACGGTATAAGCCACCGAGCTGGAACTCGTCGCCGGTACGAGAAGCATGTTTGACGAAGTTCGGCTCCAGCTCGTCAAAACCGACGCATCAGCCGAGAATCCGCCGTTCAAATACGAAACCGTCGCCGAGGCCGACGGCATTGAGCTGTCCATCACGAATGCCGGACCAAACGGGACTGCGGCTGTTGCGCGAGACCATGAATGTCCGCCGGTGCCGATGAACGTCAAAGCGTCGGATGCGGTGAAGATACCGATCTTGGTGACGTCGAACGCCCCAACGACGGTGTGGACATCGACCTTGGCTGCCAATGCAGATGCGCGATCAGCGCTGCCGACGAGGCTGGTGCCGTACATCCACGTGGGGGCCGCGGCCGCGAGGGCGGGTGCCTTGGCGTATCCCAGTGCGCCGAAAGGGTTGCTGATCCTACGCTCCGCGAACAAATCCCGGCCATCGAAATCGGACGTCTCGCCGCTGAAACGAAGCATGCCGGCCGGCGGAGCAACCCTGCGCCGCTGGACTTCGTCACGGACGTTCTGAACGATGTTCTGGATAACGCCGCTGATGATTTCCCGCTCGACATCCGAGCTTTGGGCCGCGGCGGGCTGTAACATAGCTACGGTAAAAACACCTGCGGACAATACGCCCGCGAGAAGCTTAAATAATCGCATTAATCTACCTCAAAACTATAGCTCAAGTATCTTGCCTAAAAAATACCATGATCCATTCAGGGAACTAGTGCCCAAATGCCACAGTCGATTGGAACCCTGTTTGCCTTGGTGGCGAAAAGCTAAATTCAAAGAATTCTTACGGCCTCCTGAACCCTGATCGACGACGAGTCGTCTTATTCACTGTTCCTTTTACTTGGCGTCGTCGATAGTCTCAGCCGCCGGCAAAAATCGCGAACAGCCTATGATTCCGCACCTTTAAGCTCGCTTTTCGGGGCAAAACGAGATGTGCAAATTTATTTTCAGGGCGGGAGGCGATGGGCGTGGCCGTCACAAAGCTTCGCGCAAGTTTCCTTTTCTAAGCGCACATCCCCTCTTCGGAGCGCTCCGGGCTGCGACCTTTTGTCTGACCCTCGCGATGCTTTGGGCGAGTTGCGGTGCTTCGGCCTCAGCAGAGGAGCGGATTGCTCTTGTCATCGGCAACAGCGAATACCGCAACGTCGGCAAACTCTCCAATCCCGTCAACGATGCCGCGGACATGGCGGAGTCCCTGAAACGGCTCGGATTCAATGTCAAACATCTGAGCGACGTCGATTACGACAGTTTCCGGCATGCCTTGATCGAATTCGGCAACGCCGCAAAGACAGCCGACAAAGCCGTCGTGTTCTACGCAGGTCATGGCGTCGAAATCGATGGCAAGAACTGGCTTATTCCGGTCGATGCGGTGATCAAGTCCGCCGTCGACGTCTATGCCGAAGCGATCAATCTCGAGACCCTGATCGACATTTCGATCTATCCGAAAATCCTCGGTCTCGTGATCCTCGACGCCTGCCGCAATGATCCGTTCGCCGCAGCGGTTGCATCGGCTGGACGCTCGCTCGCAAACGACGGCGGCTCCAAAAAGAAACCTGTGAAAGCGTCCGCCACATCCGCCGCGCCGGTTCACACCGCAGCCCGCGGCCTCGCCCCGGTCGAAGTCAACGATAACGTGCTGGTCGCGTTTGCCGCAGCCGCGGGCACCACCGCCAGCGACGGCGCGGACCGCAACAGTCCCTATTCCAGTGCACTGCTGCGCTACATCGAAAAACCCGGCCTTGAGATCAATTATCTCTTCCGCAACGTTCATGACGATGTTCTGAACGAAACGAAAACCCAAAGTCCGACTGTTTACGGTACCCTTTCCAGAGAGGAGATCTACCTCAACGGCCTTGCCAACATTGCCGCCAGTGACGTCAACGCCGACGCCGAAAAAGTGGCATGGGCTTTCGTGCGTGCAACGAGCGACATCGTAACGTTGCGCCGTTTCGCCGAACAGTTTCCAGCAAGCGCCCATTTGCCCGAGGCGCAGGATCGGATTACGGGGCTCGAGAATGCCGAAAAGCTGGCATGGTCCATCGTTGAGAAGGAAAAATCCGCTCCCGCCTATCGCGCGTTCCTCGACCTCTATCCAAACGGCGAACGCGCGGAGGGTGCGCGCGCGACGCTGGCTTCGTTGCAAACCGCATCAGGCTCGGCAAAACGAGCGTCAGGGGTGCCCACTCTGCCGAAGCCACCGGCTTCGACCTATCAACTGGCGTCCCTTTCGCCGGAAGCAACGACCAACAATTCTGTTTCAATCGATAAAGCCTGGGATGTGCTCAAGGAATCCCGGGATAAGACGCTGGTCGGAAAGTTCGCAGAGAAGTATCCCAGCCTGCGCCAACACCGGATTCCCGCAGGAAGCGATCTGGCGTTACGTCCGGTCAATTTGACCGACTGGATGATGCGGACCGCGCAGGACGACGATGTGAATAGCTGCTTCGGCGGCAATTCCGCCGCATGTGCCAAGGCCGCCAGCCGGTATCCGGAATACGTTCAACTCCAATTCCAGCTTTGCCGGACATCGGGCCAGCCCGCCGGGTGCATGCAGAAAGCTGTCAGGGATGCCCGCAAGAAAGGCTACCTGATTTCGGCCTACACGCGCTCGAGCATCGAGAAACAGCGCAACCGCGAATATCGGCGGACGATCGAGCACGTGAACCAGCGGGTCGGCGCGATCGTCAGCAACAACGTGAGCAATGCCGTCAGCAACGCGGTCAGCAATTCCGTCAACAACGCGGTATCCGCGGCGACCTCGCGCGCCGCCAGCCATGCGGCATCGGCCGCCTCGTCTCGCGCGGCTTCGGCGGCGGCCGCCCGCGCGGCACGCAGCGCCGCTTCATCCGCGGCCGCGAACGCCGCAGCGCGCGCCGCATCCAATGCCGCGAGCAACATCAGAGTCCCGTCCGATATACGGCTCAAATCCGATATCATCCCGCTCGCGCGGACTCGCGACGGTTTTCAGCTCTATCGTTACCGTTACATCGGCGACGATACATTCTATGTCGGCGTCATGGCTCAGGATATCGCGCATCAAATGCCGATCGCGGTTTCGGTCGCGGACGATGGCTACCTGCGGGTCAACTACGGCTTGCTGGGCATCGCATTCGTCACTTACAGTGACTGGGTGAGATCACACGCGATGCCGAATTGAGAATGCGACCTTCACTGCGGCCGGCCATATTTGCACTTGCAGCAACTGTTCTCCTCCTCACCGGCTATTCCGCAGGGGCGGACGAGCGCCGTGTCGCGTTGGTCGTCGGGAACACCAACTACGCAAACGCACCCCGTCTCGCGACATCGATCAACGATGCCGAGGATATCGGTGAGGCGCTTACGCGTCTCGGCTTCGACATTGTTCTTCGTCGGGACGCAACTGCGGCGGACCTACGTTCGGCGATCGAGGAATTTTCGCAGAAATCCAACAACGCGGATATCGCGATCGTCTACTTCGCCGGCTACAGCCTGAACGTCGGGGTCGGCGGTTATCTGATCCCGATCGATGCCAAACTTTCGAGTCCGCCAGACCTTCGCACCGAGACCATCTCGCTGCCGGAGATGATATTTGGCGCCGGCAACGCACGTTCGCTCGGGTTGGTGATCCTCGATGCGTTGCACGGAAATCCGTTTCCCGTGCAGGTCGAAACATCCAACATCGATCCCGGCACCGACACGGCTTCGTCGCGATCCGGCGGCGCGCGGAACGTGCTTCTCCTGTTCGCCACCGAACCAAGAAAGATCTCGGAGCAGAGTCACGGCCGCAACAGCCCATTGGCTGCGGCACTGCTGGAAAATCTCCCCAAGCCAAACCTCGAAATCAATTTCCTGCTTCGCAATATCCGTGATCATGTGCGGCGTTCGACGCATTCGAAACAGACGCCTTATATGTACGGCCAGCTTTCCAAGCAGAAGATTTTCCTGGCCTCCCCCGGCGAAGCCCCCGTCTCCACCGCACAAACCGAAGCCGCAAAGGTGCAGCCGTGCGACGAACTCGCGGCCGCGCCGGACGATGCCGACAAGCACCCGAACGTCGCAGGCGTTGCATCGGAGAAGATCGTCACCGCCGATGCGGTCGCCGCATGTACCGACGCGGTCAATCGTTTCCCCACGACCAACCGCTTTTACTATCAACTCGGGCGGGCGCTCTTTGCCGCGCAGAACCATGACGCCGCATTGTCGAACTACAAGAGAGCCTTCGAGCTAGGCAGCGTGCGCGCGCTCTTCACCCTCGGCGCGATATACGATCACGGCGACGGCATGGAGCGCGATCCGGTGCGCGCGCGCTTCTACTACGAAATCGCGGCTCAAAAGAAATTCGCTCCCGCCATCGTAAGCTTGGGTGTGCTGTACGAAACGGGAGCTGGCGTTCCGCAAGATCCCGCGAGAGCTTATGAGCTATATCGGCAGGCTGCGGACTTTGGTGACGCTCGCGCCATTAACAAGATGGGCGAACTGACTGAAAAAGGACTTGGGATTGCGCGTAATCTGAAGGGCGCCCGATCACTGTACGAAAAGAGTGCGAACATGGGGCATCCGGAAGCGACCGTGAATTTGGCCCGTTGCTTCGCGAACGGCATCGGCGGTCGCAAGGACATTCCCGAAGCAAGAAAGCTGCTTGCCCGCGCCGCCAACGCCGGAAGCGCGCAAGCTCGCAACATTCTGGCGGCAACGGCCCGGCCCGAGCGAAAGTAACGTCGTGTGGTTCTTGTACGTCACTTCCCGTGACGAACATGACGTCCGATATAGCAGGAACGCCGACGGCTCGGTCAGAGCTCTTCTGATATTTTTCTGATATTATGTCTTGCGATAACGGATCAGCGAAAAATGTCCCATCGGCGGCATCGGTCGCCGCTCCGCGAGGCTGACGCCACCATGACGCGCGGCCCAATCGACAAGCCGCGCCCAGGGAAATTCAGGACGCCAGCCGAGTCGCCGCGCCAGCGGCGAGAACGCCAGTTCAAAGACCCGGCGCGGACCACTCTCGGCACCGATGTGATTGACGAGAATGAGTTCGCCGCCGGGCTTCAGGACGCGGACGAAATCATCCAGCGTCGCTTCGGGATCAGGCACTGCGGTGATGACATATTGCGCCACCACCGCATCGAAGGATGCATCCGCGAACGCCAGATTCTTGGCGTCCATCACCGCAAGCGTTTCGACATTGTCGAGCTTGAGCGCTTTGACCCGCTCCTGCGCCTTGCGCAACATCGGCTCGGAAATATCCACGCCGCAAAGCCGCGTGGTGCGCGCATAGTCCGACAGCGAAAGGCCGGTGCCGACGCCGACGTCGAGAATCCGGCCACCGATGCGATCGGCCTCCGCGATCGTGGACTGACGCCCGGCATCGAACCCTTTGCCGAACACCAGATCGTAGACCGGTGCCCAACGCCCATACGCCTTGGCAACGCCGGCGCGGTCGATATCGTTAGCCATGCCCCGTCCCGCGCTCAGCCACGCGCCGTTGCGAATTGAACCGCGCCGCTGCGCGCCGAGTCCTCGATGGCGGACGAGCGCACATCATCACCACGCGCGGCCGCGCTCTTGATGAATCCACCGCCAAGCACCCGCGCCTGCCCTGCAGGTGCATCGTAAAACACGCAAGCCTGCCCAGCCGACACGCCTTCTTCACCGGCGACCAGTTCGACTTCGTATTCGCCGTCGACCGCGCGCAGCCACGCCGCCTGCGGTGCGCGCGTCGAACGCACCCGCACGAAAATCTCGCGCCCTTGCCCGGCCGCCTGATCGAGCGATCCGTCGCCGATCCAGTTGATGTCGCGCAGACGAATGCGATGCATCCGCAGCGCCTCGCGCGGCCCCACGATCACGCGCCTGCTGCCAACGTCGAGCCGCACCACATAGAGCGGCGCGCTTGCGGCGATGCCGAGGCCGCGCCGTTGCCCGACGGTGAAATGCGCGATGCCGTGATGGCGGCCGAGAACACGCCCCGACAGATCGACGATATCGCCCGGCTCCATCGCATTCGGCTTCAGCCGCTCGACGATATCGGTGTAGCGCCCAGTCGGCACGAAGCAGATGTCCTGGCTGTCGTGCTTTTCGGCCACCGGCAAGTCGAACTGTCGCGCCAGCTCGCGCACCTGCGGTTTGGTCATGTCACCGAGCGGGAAACGCAAATGCGTCAGTTGTTCGCGCGTGGTCGCGAACAGGAAGTAACTTTGATCGCGATCGGCATCGGCGGCGCAGACCAGCCCGCGCGAGCCATCCGCCATTCGGCGCGATGCAACGTAATGACCGGTCGCCAGCGCAGCGGCGCCAAGCTCGCGCGCGGTCGCCAGCAGGTCGCGGAATTTCACCGAGCGATTGCACTCGATGCACGGCACCGGCGTTTCGCCCAAGGCATAGCTTTCGGCGAAGCTGTTGATCACCGATTCACGGAAACGGCTTTCGTAATCGAGGACATAGTGCGGAATGCCGAGCCGCTCCGCGACATCGCGGGCATCGTGGATGTCCTGACCGGCACAGCAGGCGCCCTTGCGATGGGTCGCCGCACCATGATCGTAGAGTTGCAGGGTAATGCCGACGACGTCGTAGCCCTGAGACTTGAGCAGGGCAGCGGTCGCCGATGAATCGACGCCGCCGGACATCGCCACGACAACGCGGGTGTCCTGCGGGCGGCCTTCGATATCCAGACTGTTCAGCATTGACCGGTCTTGCTCGCGATCGCGGAAAACATTTCACGATCGTCAGGTTCCAAGCCAGGCGACGGACTTTCCGCCGATCGAGGCATCTCTTCTTATCTACATAACGTTGGCATCCCGGGGAGGCAATCATGCCGTATCGGCGGTTGGCGGCAAATCTTGCCGCTGGGCAGAAATCAGCGCCTCTTGGCGCCCGCAAACGCCCTCGTAAATTTTATATGTATCTGATCTGAAATGATTTTTCGTTTCGCACCGATTGGCCTGTTCCTTGCTGGAGAAGTCTCGGTTTCATGAGCCGAGGTTCCCGTGTTCAGCGTCACATCCGAGTCCAGCGCGACGTCTCCCGTCCGATCCGAGCCGCCACGGCTTTCGGCTGCGGATGCGCCGTCTCAACCGAACGGTTTCGCATCGCTGGTTGACGCCAATGCGCAGGGGTCCGCCGAGCCGCCTCGGCCCGCGCCGGCGGACCGGCGTGATTCCGCCCGTGCTTCGCGTCAGGACCGGGACCACCTCCGCGATACTACGCCGGATGCAGCAAGCACTCCGCCCGGCTCGCCCCGCAACGCTGAACGTACGGCGGCCGGCGAAAGTTCGCATCATGCGACGGGAAAGCCATCGAAGCAGACGAAATCCGAAAAGACCTCCGACGCTTCCGCAGATGCCAATTCGGGGCAAACGTCGGACATTGCCGCGGTAACGGCCACTACTCCGGACGCCCCCCCAGACTCGTCGGCCCTTGCGGTTGCTACGGTGACGACTCCGATCACGCCGGTCTCAGCCGCTTCGCCGGCGAACTCAGCATCGGGCGCCACCGCACCGCTGAGCATCGCGGCCGCTGCGATCGCAGCGTCGGCGAAGGCGTCGGCCATGCCGGCGGGCACTGATACCTCACCGATCGTCGAAGCGGTTGCCGGCGCGGTAAGCGAAGTGAACGCGACCAATTTCACCATTGCCAAGACAATCGCCACGACGCCCGTACCGACCATCAATCTTGAAGCAGAGGTTCAGCCCACGGCCACGCCCCAATTGGCTTCGGCTGTCGCCACTGCGGCATCAAAGGTGATCAAATCAAGCGATAAACTGCCCGCGCACACGGACACGCCTGCTGGCGCAACGCCGTCCGACAGCGCATCGCAACCGCCTTCGCCAACTGCTGCACAGCCATCCACGGAACAGCCCGGCGCGGCTCAGGCGAGCCCGCATCCGCAAGGCAAGACTGCCGCCGACGCAACGCCCGCAGCGTCGCCGTCTCAAACGGATCGTTCGAACGGCGATTCCGGGACGCCGTCAGCAGGCGGACACCACGCGGCAATGGTCGCGTCGCAGCCGCAAGCGACGACGCGTGATGCCCTGTCCCAACTCGGCGCCACGATGACGGCACCACAAGCGCCAGTCACCACGACCGTCCCGGCAGCACAACTGACGGCGACGGCCATGACCAATCTCGCCGTGCCCGTCAGCGGCCTTGCCGTACAGATCGCCGCCAGCGCGCGCGCCGGCAACAGCCGGTTTGAAATCCGTCTCGATCCGGCCGAATTCGGCCGCATCGATGTGCGGCTCGATGTGGACCGACACGGCAATGTCACGTCGCATTTGACGGTGGAAAAGCCAGAGACACTGGCGATGTTGCGGCAGGACGCGCCACAGCTTCAACGTTCGCTGGAAGATGCCGGATTGAAGACCGGACAGAACGGCTTGCAGTTCAGCCTGCGTGATCAATCTTCGGGCCAGCAGAACAATAATGGACAGACCGAACGCCAGCCGCAGCGGATCGTGATCAGCGAAACCTCTGCCGCGCCGTTGGCCGCCGCGAACATCACATATTCATACGCCGCCGGCGCAAACCGCGGCCTCGATATCAGAGTTTAGGAGATCGCCATGGGCGTCGAAGCAACGCTTCCAAATACGATCGTCTCGGCACCTGCGAATCCGGCGACATCTAGTCCCTCGACCTCGACGAGCAAGACCTCGGGCATCGCTGACAATTTCCAGACCTTCCTGACGCTGCTGACAACGCAGTTGCAGAACCAGAACCCGCTCGATCCGTTGGACACCAACCAGTTCACCCAGCAACTGGTGCAGTTCGCGGGTGTCGAGCAACAACTCAAGACCAACGATCAACTCACTTCGTTGGTCGCACTGCAGAAGACAGCGCAGTCAACCCAGGCACTGAACTTCGTCGGCTCTACGGCCGTGGTGGATGGCAGCACAGCAACTCTCACGGATGGCAAAGCAACCTGGGCCCTTGGCGTCAGCAAGCCATCGAGTGTCACCGTTACGATCAGCAATTCCGTCGGTCAGGCGGTCTATTCGGGCAATTTCTCGATGAATGCCGGCGATCATCAGGCGTTTCAATGGGACGGCCGCGGCAGTGACGGCTCGCAATGGCCCGACGGCAACTATACCCTGACCGCCACCGCCAAGGATGCGTCCGGCCAGACGGTCGCCGTCTCCACCGAGATCCAAGGGGTCGTGCAGTCGGCGGATTTGAGCCAGGACCCGCCGATGCTCTCGATCGGCGATCAAAATTTCACGGTCGACAAGATCAAGAAGGTGATCGCCCGCACCTCCTCGTGAGCGCTCCCGGTCTCCCTCCCGGTGATCCTGCCTCAGCCCGCCGTCAGGCGGGCTTTTTTATGCCCATCGCAAGGCCAAGTTCCGAAGCCTGTCGGATTGCAACGGTATGCTTAGGCAAATTTTAAGCCGGGCCCGGTAGATTGCGATTGTGAGTTCAGTGGTTAGTGTTTGTGAGTATGCCATGACCGAACCCCATCGCCCGAGGGTGAAATACGTCATCGGGCCCGACGGAAGTCCGTTAACTATCGCGGACCTTCCCGCGCCCGGAACCAAACGGTGGGTCATCCGCCGCAAGGCCGAAGTCGTTGCCGCGGTACGCGGCGGGCTATTGTCCCTCGAAGAGGCCTGTAGCCGTTATACGCTGACCGTGGACGAATTTCTGTCCTGGCAGTTCTCCATCGACCAGCATGGTCTTGCCGGCTTGCGCACGACCCGCATTCAACAATATCGCCAGTAAGCCCTCCTGCATCGCGAATTGTCTAAAAATCGGCTCCCATTCGGGAGCCGATTTTTAGTCGTTTCCAGATTTCGTCACCGAAGTTAACTGCCGTTAACCATATGGAAACCATCCCATGGGCAAATTTTGCCCAGTCGGCGTTCCGTGCCGAATCTCAGGGGTTGGTTCGTGCAGGGCTTGGCATTTCTTAAAGGCTTGGGTGCATCGCGACTGGCCGCGATGGCCGCGGTGACGCTGGCGTTGATCGGGTTCTTCGGTTTCGTCATCATGCGCGTCACAACGCCGCAGATGACGACGCTCTTCACTGATCTCAGCGTCGAGGACTCCTCCAGCATCATTAAGGAGCTCGAGCGGCAGGCGATTCCGTACGAGATGCGCAACGACGGCGCCATCCTGATGGTGCCGAAGGACAAGGTGACCCGGCTGCGCATGAAGCTCGCCGAAGGCGGCCTGCCCAAGGGCGGCGGCGTCGGCTACGAGATCTTCGACAAGTCCGACACCCTCGGCTCCACCAGTTTCGTTCAGAACATCAATCACCTGCGGGCTCTGGAAGGCGAACTGGCGCGCACCATTCGCGCCATCGACCGGATTCAGGCCGCCCGCGTCCAGCTGGTGCTGCCGGAACGTCCGCTGTTCTCGCGGGAAGCGCCGGAGCCTTCCGCCTCAATCGTGCTGCGGGTTCGTGGCGCGCTGGAGCAGCAGCAGGTCCGCGCCATCCGGCATCTGGTGGCCTCCGCCGTCAATGGTCTGAAGCCGCAGCGCGTCTCCATCGTCGACGAGGCTGGCCAACTGCTCGCGGACGGCGCGGCGGGCGATCCCGCGAACGGCGGCGCCACCAGCGACGAGCGCCGGATCGCTTACGAAAAGCGGCTGCGCAGCGAAATCGAATCGATCGTCTCCTCGGTGGTCGGCTCCGGCCGCGCCCGGGTGCAGCTCTCGGCGGACTTCGACTACAACAAGGTGACGCAGACCTCCGACAAGTTCGATCCCGAAGGCCGCGTGCTGCGCTCCAGCCAGACCCGCGAAGAATCCTCCCTCACCGCCGACAATCGCGACGGACAGGTGACGGTGAACAACGAACTGCCCGGCAATCAGCGGCAGGACACCGCTCCGACTGCCCGCGACCAGAGCAAGAAGAGCGAAGAAACCAACAACTACGAAATCTCCCGCACCACGAAGACTGAGGTGACCGAGGCCGGACGCGTCAATCGCATCTCTGTCGCGGTGCTGGTCGATGGCACCTATGCCAAGAACGACAAGGGCGAGATGGTCTATCAGGCGCGTGACAAGGAGCAGCTTGATCGCATTGCCGCGCTGGTGCGCTCCGCCATCGGTTTCGACCAGAAGCGCGGCGATCAGGTGGAAGTCGTCAATCTCAAGTTCGCCGAGCCACCGGTCGTGCAGCCGATCAACGAGCCGACCGGAATCCTCGGCATGTTGTCCTTCACCAAGGACGATGTCATGAACCTGATCGAGATGGTGGTGGTGCTGCTGCTCGGTCTCGTGGTGGTGTTCATGGTGGTCCGCCCGCTCGTGAAGCGCATCCTCACCCCCGATCCGGCCGCCGCTCCCGCACCTGCTCCGGCCCCGGCTTTGACTGACGCCACGCCACCTCCGGGACAGAACCTGATCCCGAGCAACGCCACTTCGCAGATGATCGACGTCGCTCAAGTGCAGGGCCAGGTTCACGCCCAATCGGTGCATCGCGTTGGTGAACTGGCCGATCGCAATCCGTCCGAAACCGTCTCTATCATTCGTCAATGGCTCTCGGAGCCCGCTTGATCATGGCCGTTCCGCAACAAATCGCTCAATCCAACAACGATATCGCCAGCGTCGTCGCCACCCTCGCCGCGCGCCAGAGCACTCGCGCCAAGAGCAAACCGATGTCCGGACCGCAGCGTGCGGCGATCCTGATGCTGGCGCTGGGCGAGCAATATGGTGGCAAGGTCTGGTCGATGCTGGACGACGAGGAGGTCCGCGAACTGTCGGTGGTGATGTCATCGCTCGGCACCATCGAGGCCGATGTTGTCGAAGACCTCCTGCTCGAATTCGTCTCGCGCATGTCGGCATCGGGGGCCCTGATGGGCAACTTCGATGCCACCGAGCGTCTGCTGCAACAATATCTGCCGGCGGATCGCGTCAACGGCATCATGGATGAAATTCGCGGCCCCGCCGGGCGCAACATGTGGGAGAAGCTCTCCAACGTTCAGGAAGAGGTCCTCGCCAACTACCTGAAGAACGAATACCCGCAGACCATCGCGGTGGTGCTGTCGAAGCTTAAGCCGGAGCACGCCGCGCGCGTGCTGGCGATCCTGCCGGAAGACATGGCGCTCGACGTCGTTGGCCGGATGCTGAAAATGGAAGCCGTACAGAAAGAGGTCATCGAGCGGGTCGAACAGACGCTGCGCAGCGAATTCATGTCGAACCTGTCGCAGACCCGCCGCCGCGATGCCCACGAGGTGATGGCCGAAATCTTCAACAACTTCGACCGGCAGACCGAAACCCGCTTCATCACCTCGCTGGAAGAGGAAAACCGCGAATCCGCCGAACGGATCAAGGCGCTGATGTTCACCTTCGACGATCTGGTGAAACTGGATTCGGCGTCCGCGCAAACCCTGATGCGCCATGTCGACAAGGACAAGCTCGGCATCGCGCTGAAAAGCGCCAACGAGGACGTTCGCGGCTTCTTCCTCGGCAACATGTCGTCGCGCGCCGGCAAGATGCTGCTGGACGACATGGCCGCGCTCGGTCCGGTGCGCCTGCGCGATGTCGATGAGGCGCAGGCGCTTCTCGTCAATCTCGCCAAGGATCTTGCCGCCAAGGGTGAAATCATGCTGTCGAAGAATCGCGCCGACGACGAGTTGGTGTACTGATGGCGGCCCCGGCAAAATTCCTGTTCGATGTCGACTTTTCGGCGCCCGACCGGTCACGCGAACGTGCCGCGACACCCGCCGAGATCGCCGCACGCGTGGCTCAAGCAGAAGCGTTGGCCTATCGCAACGGCTTCGATGCTGGCCAACGCGAAAGTCACGTCGAGAGCGAACGACGGATCGCGGCGTCCTTTCAACAGATCAGCGACAGCATTGCCGCCATCGCAGCTCAATTTGCCGAAATCGAAAGTCGCCTGCAAACCGAGGCCGTCGATGTCGCCGTCGCCACTGCCCGTAAACTGAGCGGCGCTTTGATCGAGGCCGAGCCGCTGGCCGAAATCACCGAACTGGTGAGCGATTGTTTCAAGCATCTGGTTTCGACGCCGCATCTAGTGATCCGGATCAATGACGAACTTTACGAGCAGGCCCGCGACACCTTTGAACGCATGGCGAAGCAAAGTGGCTTCGCGGGTCGCCTGATCGTTCTTGCCGAACCAGAACTCGCGGTCGGCGACTGCAAGATCGAATGGGCGGACGGCGGTGTCGTGCGCGAAGCCGCCGCCATCCACGCCAAGATCACCGAACTGGTCGAGCGCTACGTCGCATCGCGCCATCGCAACGCCACGAGGACACCATGAGCGACACCGACGGGAAAGTCCCGCTGCAAGACCTCAATGCCGCCGACGCGCCGCCGATGGCCGACGATACTGGCGGCGATTACGAACAGAGTTCTCGCGTCGCCGCCGATCTGGAGGCCGTGTTCGACGTGCCTGTGCAGGTCTCGGCCGTGCTCGGCCGCTCCAAGATGGATGTCGGCGAGCTTCTCAAACTTGGCCCCGGCACCGTTCTCGAACTCGACCGCCGCGTCGGCGAAGCGATCGACATCTACGTCAACAACCGGCTGGTGGCGCGCGGCGAAGTCGTCCTCGTCGAGGACAAGCTCGGCGTCACCATGACTGAAATCATCAAGGCGGAGCGCGCCTGAAGGCGGACGTCATCCGGCACGCAACGCACAGACTACAATAGGAGCAAACCATGCGGCTTCTCATCGTCGGCACCCTGAAGGGGCAACTGACCACCGCAACCAAGATCGCCATGGATAACGGCGCATCGGTCACCCATGCCGAAGACAGCGAACTGGCGATGCGCGTGCTCCGCGGCGGCAAAGGCGCGGACCTTCTGCTGGTCGATGTCGCGCTGGACATTCGCGACCTGGTGATGCGGCTCGAGGCCGAACACATTCATGTGCCGATCGTCGCTTGCGGCATCGCCAGCGATGCCCGGGCAGCGGTCGCCGCCATTCACGCCGGCGCCAAGGAATACATCCCGCTG
>JAFKKL010000204.1 GCA_017305595.1 Hyphomicrobiales bacterium
GATCTCACGCGACGAGACGTGCGCCAAGATGCCTCTCGCAGGCGCTCGCGCCGCAGTCCGTCGCCTTGCGATGCCAATCAGAAATGCCTTGAATTATAGGGAGATAGGCAGATGGGTAGTATGAAGCGCCCTCGTCACTTCCGGCGAAGAGGCTATTCTTTCTCGTAATTGTTTGCGGCCTGATGGCGCGTTCAACGATGTTGGAATCGATCTCGACGCGCCCATCGGTCAGGAAGCGTTCGAAGATAACACGGCGCGAGACGGCGTAGCGGATTGCTTCAGCCAGTTTTGATTTACCCGAGATCCGCGGCAAGGTCTTCTGCCAGAAGTCGTAGAGATCTGCGACGATCCCCACCGAGCCCTGCTGGCGCGCGGCAACGCGAGCGTCGGGGCTTTGACCGCGTACGTTTTTCTCGACCTGCCAGAGCTTTGCCATCCGCTCGACCGTCGCCGTAGCCACTTCCGAACTCCCTGCAACATGCAACTCGTAGAACTTACGTCTGCTGTGTGACCAGCAGCCAGCCAATGTGATGCCATCATTGCCGCGATCGGATCGCGCAAGCTTGTTATAGGCGGCATAGCCATCCACCTGCAGGATGCCGCGATAACCATTGAGATGCCGGACCGCGCATTCGCCGGAACGGCTGTCTTCGAAGCGATAGGCCACCATCGGAGGACCGTTACCGCCAAAGGTTCGGTCATCCCGGGCATAGGCCCATAAGTAGGCCGTCTTCGTTGATCCGGCACCGGGAGCGAGCGTCGGCAAGGTGGTTTCGTCGGCAAAGACCCGTTCGGCCTTCTTGACCTCGCTGAAGATATAGTCGGCCATGATCTCGAGCTCGAAGCCGAGCTTGCCCATCCATTGCGCCATCAACTGGCGGTCGAGTTCAACATGATCGCGGGCGTAGATGGCCTCCTGCCGATAGAGCGGCAGGCCATCGGCATATTTGGCGACGGCGATCTGGGCCAGAAGCGCTTCCGTCGGAATGCCTCCTTCAATGAGATGCGCCGGGGCCGGCGCCTGGATGACGCCATCCGCATTCTTGAAGGCATACTTGGGACGGCGTGTGACGATCACACGGAACTTCGCCGGCACTACATCCAGACGCTCCGACACATCTTCCCCGATCAGCACCTTCTGCTTGCCGGCATGCTCGGCCAGTTCTTCCGGCTCAATGACGGTTTCGATCCGTTCCAGATGGGGTGCAAAGCCCTTGCGCCGACGCGGTGCACGCTTGCCATCCGTTTGCTTACGACCCTTGCTGACCTGTGCCCTGATCGCAGCGATGCCGGTCTCGATTTCCTCGAAGGCGAAGGCCTGCTGATCATCGCCGTCGTGAGCAGAGCCGAGCTTTTCCGATCGGCGGCCGAACCGGGCGCGGTCGAAGGCCTTCAAGATCTGCGTCAGCCGCTCGATGCGCGTATCGGCGTCGGCGTTGCGGGCCTTGAGAGCGGCGACTTCGCACTCCAGAGCATCGGCGCGGGCCGCTTGCTCGGCCATGGCAATCACCATGGCCCTCAGCGTCTCTACGTCATTCGGGAGGTTGAGATCAGGTCGCACCATCGGCCTGACCAAAGCACATTTCGCCCCGTTTCTCTTGCCTTTTCAGGCCGCTGATTCACTTCGCCGCAGTGCTTTACCCAACAATCTCCGGCGGCTTGACCGCCATGGTTCGGACCCGCTTCCAGTCCATCCCATCCACCAGTGCCATCAACTGCGCAGGGTTCATCTGCACCCGATGATGCCCAATCCGCGGCCAGAAGAACTTCGCCTTCTCGAGACGTTTTAAATAGAGGCACACTCCAGAACCATCCCACCATACGATCTTGATTCTGTCGGCTCTTTTGGCCCGGAACACATAAAGCGCACCATCGAACGGATCTGAGCCGGCATCGCGCACAAGCGCAACCAGACCATCGATACCCTTGCGGTTATGTGGTGCACCACATAACAGAAACTATGCGCTGACCATGATTATGCGGAGTCGGAGACGCTGGTGGACGGATTGTCGGGCTTTCAACATCCATCGACTCCACATAAAAATGGACTATCGAGTAGCAAGCATCGCGATCAGCTTATCGGGCGGGCGGAATTTGCCTGGCT
>JAFKKL010000140.1 GCA_017305595.1 Hyphomicrobiales bacterium
CTGCCGAATCCACCACGTCGCGTAGGTCGAGAACTTGTAGCCGCGGCGATACTCGAACTTATCGACCGCCTTCATCAGGCCGATGTTGCCTTCCTGAATCAGGTCGAGGAATTGCAGGCCGCGATTGGTGTACTTCTTGGCGATGGAGATGACGAGACGCAGGTTGGCCTCGACCATTTCCTTCTTGGCCTGGCGCGCTTCGCGCTCGCCCTTCTGTACCGAATGCACGATCTTGCGGAATTCGCCGATCTCGAGCCCGGTCAGCGCCGCGAGTTGTTGAATCTCGCTGCGCAGTTCCTTGATGCGATCCTTCTCGTGATGGACGAAATTCTTCCAGCCCTTGGCGGAGAGCTTCGACACACGGTTGAGCCAGCGCGGATCAAGCTCGGAGCCCTGATAATTGCGCAGGAAATCCTCGCGCGCGACACCGTGGCTGTCGCCGAGCCGCAGCAGGCGCCCCTCGAACGACACGAGACGCTTGTTGATGTCGTAAAGCTGTTCGACCAGCGAATCGATGCGCGCCTGATTGAGCCGCAGCGACTTCACCTCGACGATGATGTCGTCCTTCAGCTTCTTGTATTTGCGCTCCTGCGACGGCGAGAGCGTTTCATTCTGAAGCTGGTTGGAGATGTCCTGCTCTTGCAGCTTGCGCAGTTTCTTCGAGGCATCGGCGATCTTATCGAAGATCTCGACCACCTTCGGCTTCAGTTCGGCCTCGATGGCGGCGAGCGACATCTGGTTCTCGAACTCGTCGTCGTCCATGTCGCCTTCGCCGCCGGCATCCGCGCCGCCTTCGCTGCCGCCGGCAGGCGCGGCGGGCGCGGGACGGAACGGGGTCGGCGACGGTGGTGCGGCGGGCGGCGCGACATGCGCCGGTGCTGCGGCGGAGGCTTCACCCTCGCCTTCGCCGTTGCCGTTCGGCGCGGCGATCATGTTGTTCTTGGCGTCGGGCCCGGCGTAGGTCGCTTCCAGGTCGATGATGTCGCGCAGGAAGATCTTGCCTTCGTTGAGTTCATCGCGCCAGATGATGATGGCCTGGAAGGTCAGCGGGCTTTCGCACAGCCCTGCGATCATCGCTTCGCGGCCGGCCTCGATGCGCTTGGCGATGGCGATTTCGCCTTCGCGCGACAACAGCTCGACGGTGCCCATCTCGCGCAGATACATCCGCACCGGATCGTCGGTGCGTTCGCCCGGCTCGGACTTCTTGGTTTCGGTGACGGCCTTGGAGGTGACCTCGACGAGTTCGTTATCGGTCTCCTCGGCGTCGTCGTCCTTGTTTTCTTCCTCGGCGTCCTCGTCGGTCTCGGAGACGTTGATGCCCATGTCGGAGAGCATCGCCATAATGTCTTCGATCTGTTCGGGCGAAGTCTGATCGGACGGCAGCACTTCATTGAGCTGATCGAAAGTGACGAAGCCGCGCTTCTTCGCCTGCTTGATCATCTTCTTGACCGCCGCATCGGACAGGTCGAGCAAGGGGGACGGCGCGTCAGCGGTGTCCTTCTCTGGCGTCTCCGCCGCCTTCTCGTCTTTTTCCTTGTCCTTGACTTGCAGCGTCTTTGCCTTGGTGGCCATTCAATGCTCCTGAAACGCGCTCACGCCGGGGCGACGTCGCCCGCCCCAAAATCTTTTATCCAGACGCGGAAAAGGCGGCGCACCTCTCGCCACCCCCGCATCAGCTTTGCCGATTGTGAACCTTGGCCGGACCATGCGCCAAAGCCGTTAAGTCTCGCTTAACCCTGTATTTGCAGCCAAATTCCCGTCTTGGCGAGTCTTTTCGCGGTTCCTCCGCGCAAGCCCCGCCGGTCATCACGTCGTCGTCCGGACCCGGCCCGAGGATTCGCCGAACCCCTCGATCAGGGCTTCCGTCCCCTCCACCGATTCCAGCCGGGCGCTGACGTCCTTGAGCCAGGCGAAATTTGCGTCGGTCTGGGCCTCGCTCAGCGCCAACTCGGCATCCTTCAATTCCCTAAGTAAGGAGTGCTCCTTGCGATGCAAGGTAACCAGTTGATGCCACGTCGAAAGAACATCCTCGGCGGCGGCCTCCGGCTCCGCGGCCCACACGCTGCGGGTCGTCAACGCATTCTCAACCGATTGAATTTGCTTTGAATATCCGGATTTCTCCAGCCAGGCTCGAAGCCGCGCGCTGTCCGCCGGCTCCTCGGCGTGGCCGTCGTCGGCGAACGAGCCGATGATCCCGGCGCGCAGCCGGTGCGCATCCGGGTGGGCAAACTCCAGCGCCGCCACCTGCTCGAGCCGGTCATGCAGCAGCCAGGGGTGGTTGAGCAGGCATTGCAGGATCAGCGCCTCGCGCCGCGACAGCGCGCTGCGCTGGCCGCGCATGATCGGGCTGTTGGCGAGGTGCGGACTGGCCACCTGATAGGGGCCGCGACCGAGCCCGGGGGCTATCCCATTCCCCTGTGGACGACGGCCCTGCCCGCCGGCCCGCGCGGCTCCACTGAGCGAAAATCCGCCCGCACGCGCCCCACCTGATTCGCGCCCGAAACCGCGTCCACCGCCTCCATAGCCGCCGCGCCCGCCACCGAAGCCGGCCGGTGCGAACGCCAGCCGCAGCCGCTCGGCAAGGTCCTGCCGGTAGTAACGGCGGACCACTTCGTTGCGGATGCCATTGGTCAGTTCGCCGATGCGCGCCTCCAGCGCCGCGCGGCGCTCCGGGGTGGCAAAGTTGCCGCCCATCACCTCGCGCGACCAGATCACCTCGACGAGGCCGCGCGCCGCGCCGATCACCTCCTCGACCGCGCCACGGCCGCCGGAGCGCGCCAGATCGTCCGGGTCCTGCCCTTCCGGCAACGTGGCGAAGCGCAGGCTCTTGCCGGGCTCGAGATGCGGCAGCGCCAGATCGGCGGCGCGCCATGCCGCCTTCTGCCCGGCGCGGTCGCCGTCGAAGCACAGGATCGGCTCGTCGACCATCTTCCAAAGCAGACCAAGCTGATCCTCGGTCAGCGCGGTGCCGAGCGGCGCGACGGCAGCAGGGAAACCGGCGCCGACCATGGCGATGACGTCGACATAACCTTCGACCACCACCACCGGCGCGCCGTCATGCGCGGCCTTGCGCGCGGCCGCGCCGTTGTAGAGGTTCGAACCCTTGTGAAACAGCGGCGTTTCCGGCGAGTTGAGATACTTGGCCGGAACATCCTTCTCCAGCGCACGGCCGCCGAAGGCGATGACCCGCCCGCGCAGATCGGTGATCGGAAACATCACGCGGTCGCGGAAGCGATCGTAGGGCACCGGAATGTCCTCGCCGCCGATCAGCAGCCCGGCCTCGACCATGTCGCCGACCGGAACGCCCTGCGCGCCGAGATATTCCTTCAGCGCGAAGCGTTCGCCCGGCGCATAGCCGAGGCGAAACTGCAATTGCGTCTGCGGCGTCAATCCGCGATCCGCGAGATAGCCGCGTGCTTTCGCGCCGCCGCGCGCCGCCAGGCTCTCGGTGAAGAATTTCGCCGCCAGTTCCATGACGTCGTAGAGCGACTTGCGGCGCTGCTCGTGACGCGCGGCATCCGGCGTCGCCGCCGGGATCGGCAGGCCGGCCATCTGCGCCAGCCGCTCCACCGCCTCGACGAAGGGCACGCCCTCGGTCTCCATGACGAAGTCGAAGATGTTGCCGTGCTTGCCGGTGGAGAAGTCGTGATAGAATTGTTTCTGATCATTCACCGTGAAAGACGGCGTCTTTTCCTGCTGGAATGGCGACAGCCCCTTCCACTCCCGCCCCGCCTTCTTCAACTTGACGCGCTTGCCCACGACTTCCGACACCGGAAGTCGCGCACGCAGCTCTTCAAGGAATTGCGGGGTGAAACGCATTTTGCCGATAAACCTTCGCCAACCGGCCATCAATATAGGGGCGGCGGACCGCTGACCCAAGCCGCGCCGGATTGTCCCGGCTATCCACAGGGCCTATGTAAGGTCCACTCGCCAAGTTCCGGCAAATTTCGCCCGCCTTCGAAAGCAATCCATGGCCCCTGCCCCGAAATCGCTGTTGCAGATCGCCGGCGCGCCGCTCAACCCGAGCCCGCTCAATGCCTCCGTGCTGGTGATCATCGACGCTCAACTGGAATACGTGAAGGGCGGCCTGCCGCTGCAAGGCGTCGACGCCGCGATCCGCGAGGCGGCGCTGCTGCTGGCGGTGGCGCGCAAGATCGCCATGCCGGTGTTTCACATCGTGCAGCACGCGCCCGCCGGGCGGCCGCTGTTCGCGGAGGACGGGCCTTACGCCGCGATCGTGCCGCAGCTTACCCCCGCCGCCGGCGAGATCGTGCTGCGCAAGACGCTGCCGAATTCGTTTGCCGGCACCGACCTGCATGAGTTGATCCAGAGCACCAGCCGCAAGGAGATCGTCTTCGCCGGCTTCATGACGCATATGTGCGTCAGTGCCAGCGCGCGCGCCGCGCTCGACCTGAAGTATCGCTCCACCGTGGTCGCCAACGCCACCGCGACCCGCGACCTGCCCGATCCGCTTGGCGGCATGATCCCGGCCAGCGTCGTGCATCGCACCGCGCTCTCCGAACTCGCCGACCGCTTCGCCGTCGTGGTGAAAGACACCGCCGCCCTGCTGCCGCAGCAGGCCGCCTGAACAAGAGACCGTCTTGGACCTCACGTCACCGTCAACACCCTTGCTCGCCGCCGACGAACCCGCACCCGTCATCGTGCGCAACGCGGACGGCGTCTCGCCGTTTTTCCTCACCTGCGATCACTACGGCCGCATGATCCCGCGCGCGCTCGGCGATCTCGGCATCGACGAGAGCGAACGTGCACGCCATATCGCTTACGACATCGGCATCGCCGGCGTCGCCGAAGCGGTGTCGGATTCGCTCCGCGCGCATCTCATCGCACAGCGCTATTCGCGCCTCGTCATCGACTGCAACCGGCCGCTGTCCGCTGCGAGTTCGATTCCGCCGATCAGCGAGGCGACAACGATCCCCGGCAATCAGGGATTGACGCAACAGGCGGCGTTCGAACGGCAGCAGCGCATCTTCGCACCGTATCATCACGCCATCACCGAGGCGCTGGACCAGCGCGCGAAGACGCAACGCCCCACAATTCTGGTGTCGCTGCACAGCTTCACCCCGATCTATGCCGGCGTGGCGCGGCCCTGGCACATCGGCACGCTCTACAATCGCGACCATCGGCTGCCGAAGGCGATGCTGCGCGAACTGCGCAGCGAGGCAGCGCTGGTGATCGGCGATAACCAGCCTTATGCGGTGAGCGATACGACCGACTACACCATTCCGGTGCATGGCGAGCGGCGCGGCTTGATCAACACCGGCATCGAGATCCGTCAGGACCTGATCACGGACGACAACGGCCAGCGCGAATGGGCGGAGCGGCTTGTCCGCATCTTGCGAAAGCTGGAATCCGAGTTGCTTGCTCTCATCTGAAACCTACCGCGCCCGCGTCAGCGCCAGCCAGACGCCGCCGCCGATCATGCACAGTCCTGAAAGCCGCGACACCAGCCGGGTGCGGCTGGTGGAGAGCAGCATCCGCGCGCGGCCCGCCAGCAGCGCGTAGATCGCATCGGTCGCGCCCGCGATCACCATGAAGGTGACGCCGAGCAGCATCACCTGCGGAAAGTGCGGCTTCTCCAGATCGACGAACTGCGGAATGAACGCGCCGAAAAAGATCAGCATCTTCGGATTGCTGAGCAGCACCACCAGCCCTTGCAGAAAGAAGCCGCCCTTCGGCGGCGGCGCATCGCCCTTTGTCACGTCGAGGCCCGGCGAGCGCACCATCTTGAGGCCGATCCACACCAGATAGGCGGCGCCCGCGAAACGCACCCAATCGAACCAGTAGCCCATCGTCGCCATCATCGACGTCAGCCCGACCGCGACGATGCCGATCGAGATCGCAAGCCCGACCTGCGCGCCGGCGATGTTGATCAGCGCCGCGCGCGTGCCGTGACGCAAACCGTTGGCGACCAGCAATGTCACGATCGGCCCAGGCACAATGGCGAGTACGAGGCAGGCGGCGACGAAGGCGAGATAGAGTTGCAGGGACATGAGTCGTCGTCCGAAGGCGTTTGATGACGACAACTATGCACGAGAACGATGATGAAGTCTTCTCTCCGTTGCGGAGATGCCCGCGCGATCATCGGCCGCCAATATCAAACGGAACGCCGATGCTCTGTATGCCGGCTATCCTGCTTGCGGCCGGCGCGCGCGGCCCGCGCGCCGGTGGTTCCTTCACGATGCAGCAGTTTGCGAAGCGTGGAGGGGTCCGCATATCCGACCTTCTCCGCGATCTCGTCGAAACTGAGCCGTGTGGTCTCCAGAAGCTCCATCGCCTTGTCGACGCGCAGCTTCTGGACGAATCTCACCGGCGACAGCCCGGTGGCCTGCTCGCATCGGCGCGCAAAGGTACGCGCGCCAAGCCCCACGGCTTTTGCGAGTTCGGAGATCGAGAAGGTCCGATGCAATCGCGCCCGTGCCCAGCGCTCGGCACGAGACATCCGGTCGTCGGCCGCGGCAAGAAAGGACAGCGCCATATAGCGCGACTGCGACGGCCTGCGATCCAGCAACAGAAACCGGGCGCAGCTGTTGGCAAGATCGGGGCCAGCATGGCGCGCGATGATCGAGAGCATGAGGTCCAGTTGAGCCATCGCCGCGCCGGCGGTCGTGGTCCTCCCGTCGGTCAGCACCATCGCGTCGGTGTCGAGCATCACTTCGGGAAACAGCTTTCGAAACAGCGGCGCGAGCCACCATGTCGTGGTTGCGCGGCGGCCGTCCAACAGCCCGGCGCTCGCGACCAGAAATACCGCCGAGCAGGAGCTCGCGATTTCGGCTCCGGATCGAAAGGCGGCACGGAGGGCCTTTTTCGCCGTTTCCGCATCGCGCCGTTGCAATCCTTCGCGGACGCGTTGCTCATCTGTCCAGGCCAGCCCTGGAACGACCACCACGTCCGCCGATTTCGCGGCGGCCGGTTTTGCGGGCAATCTTGCGAGACTCGCGGCCCATCGCGCGCCTGAGCCGGAAATTCTGACGTCGAAGCAGCGCGGCCGTCCGGCGCGCGCACGAATGCCGTTGGCGACGTCGATCATTTCGAAGGTGATCGCGACACTCGCGGGGGACGCCCCTTCCAGCACCAGAACGTCGATGAGCGGCATGGCAAAATAGACCCGAATAATGTCGATTTCGACACTTGTGGACATCAATGCCCGGGAAATACCGTTTGCGCAACTTTTTCGGAGAACGATATGAGCGATGCGCTGCTGAGGCCTGACGATCTATCCGATTTCGACCGGCGGCTTCTTACGCTGGAAGACACCGCCAAGCCGGTCTACGTGACGGGCCAGGGTCCGGCCGTCATCGTCATGACCGAGATGCCCGGCATCAGTCCTCACGTCGCGCGTTTCGCGCGCTGGGTTCGCGACGCCGGCTTTCGAGTCTACGTGCCTTCGCTGTTCGGAAAGGACGGCGACGTTCCCGACGCTGAAACCGCCGCCGGTGTTTTTCGGCGCGCATGCGTCAGCGCGGAATTCCGCGCACTCGGCGGTGGAGCATCGAGCCCCGTGGCCAACTGGTTGCGGGCGCTCGCACGACTTGCGCATGACGAAAGCGGCGGGCTGGGCGTCGGCGCCATCGGCATGTGCTTCACCGGCAACTTCGCGCTGAACCTGATGCTGGAGCCGGTATTGCTGGCCCCGGTCGTTTCCCAACCATCCCTGCCGTTGGATAATCCCGGCGGGATCGAGAGCTCCGCCGAGGAACTGACGCAGATCCGCTCACGGCTGGAACGCGAAGACCTCACCGTCCTTGCCTATCGATTTGCAGGTGATTCATTCTGCCGGGCTGAACGGTTTGCTGCTTATCAGGCCGCGCTCGGCGACCGCTTCATTGGGCGCGTGTTGCCCGACATCGCCGCGAATGCCGGACCGATGCCGCCATTCTTCGAGCAGTTCGTAAAAACGCCCCATAGCGTCGTCACGGTTCACCTGATCGATGAAGCAGGACAACCCACGCTCGCGGCGCGTGACGAGATCCTCGCATTCTTCCGGAAGCGCCTGAAACCTGCATCGGATTGATGCTGGCAGTCTTCGCACTTCAAGAGCGCAACACGCTGCCTGACGCGGTGATCATCATCGCCGGCGAGCGGTCCGAGAGATTCAACGATGAGGCGAAGTTCCATTTCAGACGCGGTTCCGTCGCCTCATCCTTTTCACCATCCCGCCTTCCTGTAGTCAAAGCGCAAATGCATCCATCTCCCGCATGCGCAGCGATCGGATTCTTCGCGCGCATCGCACCCGCATGACCACGGAGCGACGATGCAATTGCACCAGACCGACCCGCACGACGCCATAGCGGCGCAGCTACGCGCCTTGTCGACATCTCACGCGAGCGATCCGTCCGGGCCCGACGTCACGCCCGCGGCGTCGCCGGAGTCGGCAAGCGAGCCCCCGCTCCGCGCCACGCCATTGAATGACAACACCGGCGACGTGCGCATTTTGACATCGCGTGCGCGGTCTGGTCGGAAAATTGTCTTCCTCGCCATTTGCGCAGGCATTGCCGCGACGATGGCCTGGCATGTCTATGGCGATCAGGCGAAGCAGGAATTTTCGTCCCTGCTGCCGCAGTTTCTCGCCAATGCGCCGGCGCCCACGCAAAGCGCCAACGCCGCCGAGCCGCAAGACGTGACCTCACAAGTCGCAGCACCTCAACAGACTGTCGAGGCACCGCCACCTGCACCGACGCAAGAAGGCAGCGAGACTCCACCCGCGACAGCAACATCCGCCGCGCCGGCTCCCGCCCCGCCAGCGGCGGATCCCCCTCCGACACAGGCAGCGCTGCCGCCTGAAGTAACTCAGTCGCTTGAAACCATGACGCAAGAAATTGCGTCGTTGAAGCAAACGGTCGAGCAATTGCGCGCCGGCCAGCAGCAACTCAGCAACGATGTCGCGAAACTCAGCGAGCAGGCTGCACGCCACAAGCTCACCGAGCAACCAAAGCCGACGTCACGGCCACGAGCGCGGCATTCGTCAAGACCGGCCGCGGCTTCGCGGACTCCCGTAGCGTCGCGCGCCCTTGCACCCACTCCGCCGCCACAACCACAATCGCACCGGCAGATCACTCCGCAAGTCCCCGCGCAACGCGAAGCTTATATTCCGCCGCCCGCGCCCGCACGGCTTCCGCCACCGCCCGGCGATAGCAACGTTCCCCGGCCGCCGATGCCGCTGCAATAGCCGCTCGTTGCGGACGAAATAAGCATCAGCCCGCCGCGTTGACGACTCACGGTGGCATAAGCGTGCCCCGCTCAATCACATCGATTGGCGTTCGACGTTTCTCAGCGCCGTTCGCATCGCGTCGGAATCAAACAGCGGTCCGGCCGTACACGTCCAACAACTCACACTTGACATGCAACCATTTGGTTGCCTATTATCCTCGCCATGGATGAGGTCTTCAAAGCACTGGCGGACGCTTCGCGGCGCGCGCTGCTGGACAGGCTTCACGCTCGGAACGGCCAGACCCTCAGCGAACTGTGCGACGGTCTCGACATGACACGTCAGGCCGTCACGAAACACCTTGCGATTCTGGAGGCGGCCAATCTCGTCGCCACCATCAGGCATGGCCGGGAGAAGCTGCACTATCTCAACCCGGTGCCGATTCATCAGATCGGCGAACGGTGGATCAGGAAATTCGAGCGCGACAAGCTCGCCGCGCTCAGCGACCTCAAACGACGATTGGAGTCTCGTGATGCGTAAGCCCGATTTCGTCTATGTGATCTACATTCAAACCACGCCGGAAAAGCTCTGGAACGCCTTGATCGATCCGGAGATGACAAAGGAATACTGGTGGCGACACCGCAATCGCTCCGACTGGAAGCCCGGCTCGGCGTGGAGCCACGAGAACTACGACGATGCGAACAAGGTCGATGTCGTCGGCACCGTGATCGAAAGCGATCCGCCGCGTCGCATGGTTCTCACCTGGGCCAATCCTAACGAGGCGTCGGACGCTTCAAAAGTATCGCGCGTGACGTTCGATCTGCATCCGCTGGAACACGAGGTTCGCCTCACCGTCACCCACGACGAAACCTATCCGGAGATGCTGAGCGCGATCTCGACGGGCTGGCCCGCCGTGCTGTCCAACCTCAAGACCATGCTGGAAACCGGCAGCGCCATGCCGATGGCACGCGAAAGCCGGCCACTGAACTAACATTTCTCGTCATTGCGAGCACTCGGATCGGCGCACGCGCCGTCCGAGTACGGGCTTCGCGCAATGACGCCCCACATTGTCGAATGGTGACAACATGACCGATATCGATATCTTCACACCGCACACGGTCTACACGATCTACATCGTCGCCACGCCGGAGCACGTGTGGCAGGCGCTCACCACCGCCGAGTTCAGCCGCAAGTATTTTTCCGGCTTCGCCGTCGAGGTGGACGAACGAATCGGCGGCCGCTTCATTTTGCGCGCCCCCGACGGCTCCGAGCACATCGGCGGCGAGGTGCTCGCGTGCGACAAGCCGAAGCGGTTGAGCGTGACGTTCAACGTCAACTGGCCCGGCCTTGTCGAAGCGCTGGGCCAGACGCTGCTGACCTACGAGATCGAGCAAGCCGGCGACGCGGTGCGGCTGACGATGACGGAAGCCGGCGAGCGCCCGATCGACGAAGACATCCGCTCTGGCGGCGCGGCGGGGTGGCCGGCGATTCTGTCGAGCCTCAAGAGCCTGCTGGAAACCGGTTCAGCGCCGACCATCCAGATGGAGCCGCCGGCGAAGATGCTGGCGGCGCTGAAGCGACTGGGCGTGAAGTTGCCGGGGTGATTACCGTCGTCATTGCGAGGAGCGAAGCGAGCAATCCAGCCCTTGCTTTGTGTTTTCTGGATTGCTTCGCGGAGCCTGTGCTCGGACGGCGCATGCGCCGATCCGAGTGCTCGCAAGGACGGAAACTCAGCGCCCATTCACCCGATCAACGTCATCCCCGCGCAGGCGGGGACCCATAACCCCTGGCTTTGGTTATGATCGCAAGCGCATAAAAAAGAAGATCATCAGCTCTCGTTGTTTATCACGACGGCTGCGGAGTCTGGGTCCCCGCCTGCGCGGGGACGACTCTACGTGATCTAACCCGTCAGCGCCGCCTTCACCACGCCGCTGGCTTTGCCGAAATCCATCTGGCCGGCGTATTTGGCTTTCAGCGCGCCGATCACCTTGCCCATGTCCTTGATGCCGCTCGCGCCGGTTTCGGCGATGAGCGCGGCGACGGCGGCTTTCACTTCGTCGTCGGACATTTGTTTGGGCAGATAGGCGGAGATGATGGCGATCTCCTCGCGCTCCTGCGCGGCAAGTTCGGCGCGGCCACCCTTGTCGTAAAGCTCCACCGATTCCTGCCGCTGCTTGATCATCTTCTGCAACAAGCTGAGCAGGTCGGCGTCGGAGAGCGGCGGCTTGCCCTGCCCGCGCGCATCGATGTCGGCGTTCTTGATGGTCGAGTTGACCATGCGCAGCGTCGACAACGCCCGCTCGTTCTTGGCCTTCATGGCCTCCTTGACGGCCGTGTTGATGGCATCGCGCAGCATGTGATCTCCTCTCGCGGCGCATGACGCCGCCTCGTGTCTGGCGCTGATGTAAGCCCGCAGGCTGCTTGAGACAACCGAAATGCGCTAATCGTCGCGCAGCCACGCCACCAGCGCCGCCGCGGTTTCGCGCGGCTTCTCCGGCTGCGGCAGGTGGCCGCAATCGGGGATGATCACCAGCTTCGCGCCGTTGATGCCGTCGGCCATCTCCTTCGACAGCGTATTCGACAGTGTGTTGTCGGTATCGCTGGTCAGCACCAGGGTCGGGCAATGGATCTTCGCCAAGGTCGGGCGCGAATCCGGCCGCGCGACGATCGCGGTGAGCTGGCGGATGAAACCCTCCGCGGTGACGTCGTCGCCCATGTCATGCACCAGTTGCCGCAATGCGTTGTCGCCGTGACGCGACGGATGCACGAAGCCGGGGAACAGATCATCGAGCACGGCATGAAACTCGCCCTGCTCGATGCGCGCGATCAGCGCGCGGCGGCGCGCCCTGGCCTCGTCGGAATCCGGCCGCGCCTGGGTGTTGATCAGCGCCAGCTTCGCCACGCGATCCGGCGCCTGCCGCATGATCTCGAACGCGATGTAGCCACCCATCGAATGTCCCGCGAGCGCAAAGCGCGGCGGCGCTTCAGCAAGGATACGCCGGGCGATCACCGCCATGTTGTCGTCGCGGACATGGTTGGCGACAGTCACCGGCCCGTAGCGCCACAGCGCATCAGCCACCGGCGCGTAAATGCGCGGCGAGCCGCCAAGGCCCGGAACCAGCAGGATCGGCATCGAATTCAGCATTTGCACCCCCAACCTCGTTGATCGCTCCGCAAAGTTGCATCACGCGACATCCGGTGCAATCCGCACCACCATCTTGCCGATCGCGTTGCGCGTCGCCATTGCCGCGAACGCTGCGCGAAACGCCTCGAACGGAAACACCTCGACGGCCGGCGGGGTCAGATGACCGCTGGCAAACCAGCCGAGCAGCGCCCGCACCAGACGCGCGTGAATTTCCGGCTCGCGGGTGCGGACCTGCGCCAGATCGACGCCCATCAGCGACGCGCCCTTCAGCAGCGCGATGTTAAAAGGCAGCGCGGGGATTTTTCCGGCGGCGAAACCGACCACGAGATGGCGACCGCGCCATGCCAACGCGCGAAACGCCAGCGGCGAGAGTTCGCCGCCGACGCCGTCGAAAATCACGTCGACGCCCTTGCCGCCGGTCATGCCCTTCAAGGTGTCGCGCCAATCCGGCTGCGTATAGTCCAGCACCGCGTCGGCCCCTTGCGACAACGCGAACTGCCGCTTGGCCTCGGTCGAGGCAGCGGCGATGACCCGTGCCCCGAGCAATTTACCGAGGCTAACCGCCGCCGAACCGGTGCCGCCCGAGGCGCCGAGCACCAACAATTGCTCGCCGGCGCGCAATTGCGCGGTCTCGCTCAGCGCATAGAGCGCGGTGGTGTAGTTGGCGAGCAGACCCGATGCCTGCGCGAGATCGACGGTGTCCGGCACCACATGCAGATCGGTAGCCGGATAGACGGCGAATTCCGCCAGCGCACCGCGCAGGCCAAGCCCGAGCACGCGTTGCCCCACCCGCAACGTCGTGACGCCGCTGCCCAATTCATCGACGACGCCGGAAAATTCCATGCCGGGGATGAAGGGCAGCGGATCCTTGGTCTGGTACAGGCCCTGGATTTTCAGTCCGTCGACGAAGCCGATGGCGGCCGCCGCGACGCGGATGCGGACCTCACCCTCGCCCGGCTGTGGCATCGGCGCTTCAGTCAGCCGGAGCCCGTCCACCGGCCCGTATTGTTCCACCACCACCGCCTTCATTCTGCTCCCATCCCCCTGACTTCCTTCGGACATTCCGCCTTCGCCGGCGCGGTGCGCGATCCTTCGAGGCTAGCCGCCGGTGCCTTGTTGTCAAATATCCGCAATCACCGGTGCGGAATCCATCCTGCGGCTTTGACGCGGCGCAACAGCGGGACTATGTAGTCCCTTTATGACCACATCAGAAAATTCTCCCGCCTGGCCGGACCTCAAGCCGACCGCGCTGTTGGTTCTTGCCGACGGCACGGTATTCGAAGGCTTCGGGCTCGGCGCAGAAGGCCACGCCGTCGGCGAGGTCTGCTTCAACACGCCGATGACCGGCTACGAGGAAATCCTCACCGATCCGTCCTACGCCGGACAGCTCATCACCTTCACCTTCCCGCACATCGGCAACGTCGGCACCAACGACGAAGACATCGAGACGGTGAACATGGCCGCGACGCTGGGTGCACGCGGCGCAATCCTGCGCGCGGCGATCACCGATCCGTCGAACTACCGCGCCTCGCGCCATCTCGACCAGTGGCTGAAGGCACGCGGCATCATCGGCCTGTCCGGCATCGACACCCGCGCGCTGACCGCGCTGATCCGCAGCAAGGGCATGCCCAATGCGGTGATCGCGCATTCGCGCGACGGCAAGTTCGATCTTGAGGCGCTGAAGAAGGAAGCGCGCGCGTGGCCCGGCCTCGAGGGCATGGACCTCGTGCCGATGGTCACGAGCGGCCAGCGCTTCACCTGGGATGAAACACCGTGGGTGTGGGACCAGGGTTTCGGCCGGCAGGAAACCCCCGAATTCAACGTCGTCGCGGTTGATTACGGCATCAAGCGCAACATCCTTCGCCTGCTCGCCGGCGAAGGCTGCAAGGTGACGGTGGTGCCTGCGACGACCTCGGCAGAAGACATCCTCGCGTTGAAGCCGGACGGCATCTTCCTGTCCAACGGCCCCGGCGATCCG
>JAFKKL010000141.1 GCA_017305595.1 Hyphomicrobiales bacterium
GTCGGCGCCGTGGTGCAGTCGGCGCTCGGGCATTCCGGCTTCGTGGTGATGTCGATCGCGTTCTTCGTCTGTGGTCTGCAACTGGTATTCCTCACCACGCACTTGCCGAACTATCTCGAAATCTGCGGGCTCGATGCCTCGCTGAGCGCCGAAGCGTTGGCGATGATCGGGCTCTTCAACGTCATCGGCTCCTACGCATTCGGTTGGCTCGGCGGCCGTTATCCCAAGCAGATCCTGCTCGGCGGCATCTACATCGCCCGTTCGCTGGCGATCGCGATCTATTTCGCGCTTCCCGCCACGCCGGCCTCCACATTGATTTTTGCCGCCGTGATGGGCGCGCTGTGGCTGGGCGTGGTGCCGCTGGTCAACGGGCTGGTGTCACAACTGTTCGGGCTACGCTTCATGACCACGCTGACCGGCATCGCCTTCCTCAGCCATCAGGCCGGGTCGTTCCTGGGTGCATGGGGCGGCGGCGTGATCTACGATCACCTCGGCAGCTACGACATGGCGTGGCGCGCGGCGGTGGTGATCGGGCTCGTCGCCGGGGCGTTCCAGATGTTGATGAATGTGCGGCCGCCGGCGGAGCGGCCGTCGCTCGACGGCGCGGTGCCGCGTGCGGCCTGACCGCCCTCGCGCATTTGACTGTTCTTCGCAGTGGAACCTTATATAAAGGGAACCGTTAGCCCTCTATCTCCACTATCCCGGACAGAAATCATGACCTTCAAACTTCCCGATTTGCCTTACGCCTATGATGCGCTCGCTCCCCATATGTCCAAGGAAACGCTGGAGTTTCACCACGACAAGCACCATCAGGCCTATGTCACCAACGGCAACAACCTGCTGAAGGGCACGGAATTCGAGAACAAGTCGCTGGAAGAGATCGTCAAGGGCTCCTACGGCAAGAACGCCGCGTTGTTCAACAACGCGGGCCAGCACTACAATCACCTTCATTTCTGGAACTGGATGAAGCCGAATGGCGGTGGCAGCAAGCTGCCCGGCCGTCTCGCCAAGAAGATCGACGAGGACCTCGGCGGCCTCGAGAAGTTCAAGGCGGATTTCGCCGCCGCCGGCGCCGGCCAGTTCGGTTCGGGCTGGGCGTGGCTGTCGGTCAAGAACGGCAAGCTCGAAGTCTCCAAGACCCCGAATGGCGAGAACCCGCTGGTGCACGGCGCGACCCCGATCCTCGGCGTCGACGTCTGGGAGCACTCCTACTACATCGACTACCGCAACCGCCGCCCGGACTATCTGAAGGCGTTCGTCGATCATCTCGTGAACTGGGAATATGTCGACGACCTGTTCGGCAAGGCCTGAGCGCGGCAAGGTTTGACATATCGTTCCGATCTCGGAAGGGCGGCCCATGGGTCGCCCTTCTTGTTGAGGACTTTGCCGGAAGACAGTGCCGGACGAATTGAGGCTGGATCACCGCCTGCGCCGGCGTCGTTATTCAAGAAATCCATAACATATTGATCTAAAAGAGGTTCAATGATTTCGTTGCGACGATATTGTTATGTTATAGTGTAACATATATAGAACTGCCCTTGTCGTCCCTTCGGTGGCTGGGTGGTCACATTCGCCAAAGGCACGCGCAGGACGTTGAGCGAGATATTCGACCGATGACCCATTCGCACGCACACAGCCACGGCGCAGCCGGCGCGCATCACCATGCGCCGGAAGCGCCGCATCCGGCGCAGCGGGCGACGGTATCGCTGTTGCGGATGACGCTGGCGGAGCGGTTAGGTTTGGCAATCCTCCTCAGCGCCGGCCTCTGGGGTCTGGTCTGGCTGGCGATGAGGCCGGCATGAGCGCGCAACTGCAATTCCGCAATGTCACCCTCGGCTATGACCGGCATCCTGCCGTGCATCATCTCGCAGGCGAAGTGGCTAAGGGTGCGCTGCTCGCGGTGGTGGGGCCAAACGGGGCCGGCAAGTCAACCTTGTTTCGCGGCATCGTCGGTCTGCTCAAGCCGCTGTCGGGGGCCATCGAGCGCGGCGGCCTCGGCATTCGCGACATTGCCTTCCTGCCGCAAAGCGCGGACATCGATCGCAGCTTTCCGCTCTCGGTATTCGATTTCGTCGCCATGGGCCTGTGGCGCGATGCAGGCGCGTTCGGCGGCATTCGCGCGCGACGGCGCGAACGGGTGCAGCAAGCGCTGGCCGCCGTGGGCCTGACCGGTTTCGAGCGGCGCGCCATCGGCACGCTGTCGGGCGGGCAGATGCAGCGCATGCTATTCGCGCGGCTGATGTTGCAGGACGCGCGTCTGATCGTGCTCGACGAGCCGTTCAACGCCGTCGATGCCAAGACCTCGGCCGACCTGCTGCATCTCGTCGAGCATTGGCATGCCGAGGGACGCACGGTCCTGGCGGCGTTGCACGACATGGATCTGGTGCGCAATCACTTCCCGCAAACCCTGCTGCTGGCGCGCGGCGCGGTCGCCTGGGGCGATACCGCGCAGGTGCTGACGCCGGACAATCTCATCGCCGCGCGCCAGATGTGCGAGGCCTTCGACGACGAGGCGGCGGCGTGCGCGGCGGAAACAGCATCGGCGCGGGCGGCCTGACCCATGGTCCACGATTTGCTGATCGCGCCGTTTACGGAATTCGAGTTCATGCGCCGCGCGCTGGCCGGCGTGGTGGCGCTGTCGCTCGCCGGTGCGCCGATCGGCGTATTCCTGATGTTGCGCCGGATGAGCCTGGTCGGCGATGCGATGGCGCACGCAATTCTCCCGGGTGCGGCGATCGGCTTCTTGCTCTCCGGCCTCAATCTGTTTGCGATGACGTTCGGCGGATTGATCGCGGGTTTCGCCGTGGCGATCCTGTCTGGCGTGGTGGCGCGCAATACCGAATTGAAAGAGGATGCGGCGCTCGCGACCTTCTATCTCGCGTCGTTGGCACTCGGCGTCACGATTGTTTCCATGCGCGGCACCAATATCGATCTGCTGCACGTGCTGTTCGGCAATATTCTCGCCCTCGACGACCAGACGCTGCTGGTGATCGCGTTCAACGCCACCGTCACGTTGCTGACGATGGCGATAATCTATCGCCCGCTGGTGGTGGAATGCGTCGATCCGGTGTTTCTGCGCACCGTGAGCCGCGCCGGCGCGCCGACGCATCTCGTCTTCATGGCATTGGTGGTGATCAATCTCGTCAACGGCTTCCATGCGCTCGGCCCGCTGCTGGCGGTGGGCCTGATGATCCTGCCGGCGGGTATCGCGCGGTTCTGGTCGCGCGACATTACCGGCATGATCGCAGTGGCGGTGGTGAGCGCGGCGCTGTCTGGATATGTCGGATTGGTGCTCTCGTATCACGCCGGTGTGCCGTCGGGACCCGCAATCATTTTGATGGCTGCCGGATTGTACGTCGTCTCGGTTTTGTTCGGCAGCGTCGGAGGCCTGTTGCGGCAGTGGTTCCCCGGCCGCCATCTTGAGGCTTGAAATGCGATTGTTACGTATCGCCTTTGCCGCATCGATTCTGCTCGTCGGCGTCCTTGCGCAGGGGGCGGTTCGTGCCGACGAACGCGTTAAAGTGGTGGCGAGTTTCACCATTCTCGCCGATTTCGTTCGCAATGTCGGTGGCGACCGCGTTGACGTGGTCGCACTGGTCGGCCCCGATGCCGACGCGCACGTCTACACGCCGTCGCCGGCGGATGCGAAGACGGTCGCTGCCGCAAAACTGGTGGTGGTCAACGGGCTTGGCTTTGAGGGTTGGTTGCCGCGTCTTGTGAAATCCAGCGGCGGCACGGCGCGGATCGTGGTGGCGACTGATGGCATCGTCCCGCTGAAAGAGCCGGCAGGCGGCCATCACAGCGTCGATCCGCATGCCTGGCAATCGGTGTCGAATGCAAAAGTCTATGCCGAGAATATCCGGCGGACGTTGGCCGAGGTCGATCCGGCATCCGCTGACAGCTATCGCGCCAATGCAGAACGTTATGTCGTCCAGCTCGATGCGCTGGATCGCGACGTCCGCGCGATGGTCGCGCAAATTCCCGAAGCCCGCCGCAAGGTGATCTCGACCCACGGCGCATTCGGCTATTTCGCCGCCGCCTATGGTGTGACCTTCGTCGCGCCGCAGGGTGTGTCGACGGACTCCGAGCCGAGCGCGCGCGATCTCGCCCGCATCATCGCGCAGATCCGCAAGGAAAAAATTCCGGCAATTTTTCTTGAAAACATCAGCGATCCGCGGCTGATCCGGCGCGTCGCGGCCGAAACCGGCGCGAAAATCGGCGGTACGCTGTATTCCGACAGCCTGACCGACGAAAAGGGCGAGGCCCCCACTTACATTGACATGGTCAGGCACAATATTAAGACGTTGCAAGACGCGCTGGATAAGTAGGCAGGTCCTCCCTGTCGTCCCGGCCTGCGTCCCATCCCGCCGGAGTGATCATGTCCGAAACCACCGCTGAAAAAATCCCCGTGACCGTGCTGACCGGCTATCTCGGTGCCGGCAAGACCACCTTGCTCAATCGCATCCTGTCCGAGAACCACGGCAAGAAGTACGCCGTGATCGTCAACGAGTTCGGGGAAATCGGTATCGACAACGACCTGATCATCGGCGCCGATGAAGAAGTGTTCGAAATGAACAACGGCTGCATCTGCTGCACCGTGCGCGGCGACCTCGTTCGCATTCTTGACGGTTTGATGAAGCGCAAGGGCAAGTTCGACGCGATCATCGTCGAGACCACGGGCCTCGCCGATCCGGCGCCGGTCGCCCAGACCTTCTTCGTCGACGAGGACGTGCAGAACAATGCGCGGCTCGACGCGGTGGTGACGGTGGCCGACGCCAAGTGGCTCAGCGACCGCCTGAAGGACGCACCCGAAGCCAAGAACCAGATCGCCTTCGCCGATGTCATCGTGCTGAACAAGACCGATCTGGTGACGCCGCCGGAACTGGCCGAAGTCGAAGGCCGTATCCGCGCGATCAACCCTTACGCCAAATTGCATCGGACCCAGCGCTGTCAGGTGGCGCTGTCGGATGTGCTGGAGCGCGGCGCGTTCGATCTCGACCGCATTCTCGAACTGGAGCCGGAATTCCTCGCGGCCGACGAGCACGACCACGATCACGAGCATTGCCACGACGAGAACTGCACGCACGAGCATCATCATCACGACCATGATCATCATCATGATCACGACCACGGCCATGGTCATGGCATGAAGCACTATCACGATGAGGACATGCAGTCCTTGTCGCTGCATAGCGACAAGCCGCTCGATCCCAACAAGTTCATGCCGTGGTTGCAGCAACTGGTCGCGACCGAGGGCCAGAAGATCCTGCGCTCCAAGGGCATCCTTGCCTTTAGCGGCGACGATGATCGCTACGTGTTCCAGGGCGTGCATATGATGCTGGAAGGCGATCATCAGCGCGCGTGGAAGGAAGGCGAGCCGCGCCAAAGCCGGTTGGTGTTCATCGGCCGCGAACTGCCCGAGCAGACCATTCGCGACGGTTTTGAGCGGTGCATCGCAGCGTGAGCAAGGCGTTCGAACAGTCCGACAATGCGGGCTCCATCGTTTCGGTGACGGATCGCGTTCGCCCGGTCGAGATCGGCGCGCCGGTCAGCGCCGTGCATTTTCTTGGCGAAACCGCCGTGTTCGTCGGTGACGAGGAGACGCTCACCTTCGTCACGGGCAGCGGGGAAGCAGCGCGACTGCCGATCCACGATGGCGCCATTCTCGGCACTGCATCGGACGGCAAGCGGATCGTTTCCGGCGGCGACGACGGCAAGGTGATCGAGATCAAGGCCGACGGCAGCGTCGCGACGCTCGCGACCGATGCCAAGCGGCGCTGGATCGACAACGTTGCGCTGCATCCTGACGGTGCGGTGGCGTGGTCCGCCGGCAAGACGGCGTTCGTCCGCAGCGCGAAGGGTGAGGAAAAATCCCGCGACGTGATTTCTACGGTCGGTGGGCTGGCCTTCGCGCCGAAAGGTTTGCGGCTGGCGATCTCGCATTACAACGGCGTGACGTTGTGGTTTCCGAACATGACGGCCGTACCGGAAGTGCTCGACTGGGCCGGCTCGCATCTCGGCGTCGTCTTCAGTCCCGACAACAAATTCCTGGTGACGTCGATGCATGAGCCGTCGCTGCACGGCTGGCGTCTCGCCGATGCGCGCCATATGCGGATGACCGGCTATCCCACGCGGGTTAAGTCGGTGTCATGGAGTGCGGACGGCAAGTCGCTCGCGACCTCGGGCGCGGATACCGTGATCCTGTGGCCGTTTGCCAGCAAGGACGGTCCAATGGGCAAGGAGCCGGGCATCCTCGCGCCGATGCCGTCGCGCGTTTCCATGGTGGCGTGCCATCCGAAGCAGGATGTCATGGCGGTCGGTTACAGCGACGGCACCGTGCTGATGGTTCGCATCTCCGATGGCGCCGAGATTCTGGTGCGGCGAAAAGCCGAGCAGGCCATCACCGCGCTGGCCTGGAACGCTCAAGGCAGCGTGCTGGCGTTCGCTGCCGCCGACGGCAATGCGGGGCTATTCACGCTGTAGCGGATAAGCATGCGGTTTCTGGCGACGTTTCAGGTCTTTGACTTTCTCGATACGCTCGTCAGCCTGACGGCGGCGTTCGTGCTGGCGACCTTGATCGGCGCTGAGCGACAATATCGGCTGCGCACGGCGGGCTTGCGCACCAACGTATTGGTCGCGGTAAGCGCTGCTGCTTTTGTCGATATCGGTATGCATCTCACCGGCACCGATGGCGCGGTTCGCATCATCGCCTATGTGGTGTCGGGTATCGGCTTCCTCGGCGCCGGCGTGATCATGAAGGAAGGCATGAACGTGCGCGGCCTCAACACGGCCGCCACGTTGTGGGGTTCTGCGGCGGTCGGCGCCTGTGCCGGCGCCGATCTGATCGCGCAGGCGACGGCGCTCACGGTGTTCGTTTTGGCGGGCAACACGCTGCTGCGGCCGCTCGTCAATGCCATCAATCGGCGCCCATTGGACGAGCGCTCATCGGAAGCAACTTACGAAGTTCTGCTCACTGTCGATGCGGCATCGCTGAGCAATCTGCGTGAGGCATTGGTTGCGAAGCTCGAAGCCGCGCAATATCCGGTCGGCGACGTGCAGGTGATCAATCGCGCCGACGATATCGCCGAGATTATCGCGACGCTGGTGAGCACCGCGGTCGAAGCGAGGGAACTGGATTCCGTGACAGTCGATCTCGCACGGTTGCCGGGCGTGCGCCATGCGACGTGGAACGTCAGCACCAAGGACTGAAATTCCTCATTGTCCCCGCCCGATGAGTGTTCCGTGCGATGCCGCGCTTGGAACATTCACCAGACTCGCAGGTTGGTCCTCGCGAGATCAGCAGCGGAACGGACCAATGACAGCGAGCCAGAAACAACGCATTGCACGTCGCGATTTCGTCCTCGCGGCCATGGCAATTGCGGCCGGTCTGACGGTAACTGGCGCTGCCATGTTGCAACTGACGGTGCGGAACGAGCCGCAATATTTCGCGCAAGCTCAAACGACGCAGCCCGATCAAAGCGACAAGACCAACGCGCCCGCTGAATCGAAGCCGGGCGGTACACGCCCGACCACGCCGCCACCGCAGCCGGCGCGACCTGATGCCGATGCGCAGAATAAAGGCGCCAAGCCGGCGTTGCCGCCGGCGCCGGCCGAAAAGTCTGCGCCACCGGTCAACGCCAGATAGCGTGCAACGACTTGCGAACGTGAAAAGAAAATCGCCCGACGCTCACTAAAGTGAGGCCGGGCGGTTGTTGCGACTATTATTGCGGTGTCAGCGAACCAGGACGTTCTTGAACTGCCATGGATCGCTGGTGTCGATGTCTTCCGGGAAAAGGCCGGGGCGATCCGTCAGCGGGGTCCAGTCGGTGTAGTACCCCTTCACCGGTCCGAGATACGGCATCTGGATTTCCAAGAGGCGATCGAAATCCATCTCGTCGGTTTCGACGATTCCTTCGGTTGGATTCTCCAGCGCCCACACCATGCCCGCGACCAGCGCCGACGTCACCTGCAAGCCGGTTGCGTTCTGATAGGGCGCGAGTTTCCGCGTCTCCTCGATGGAGAGCTGCGAGCCGTACCAATAGGCATTGTTGTCGTGGCCGTAGAGCAGCACGCCGAGTTCATCGATGCCATCGACGATCTCGTTCTCATCGAGAATATGATGCTTCTCCTGCGCCTTGGCGGCGCGGCCAAACATTTCGTGCAGCGAGAGTACCGCATCGTCCGCGGGGTGATAGGCATAGTGACAGGTCGGCCGATAGACGGCCTTGCCCGATGCATCGAACACCGTGAAGTAATCGGCGATCGAGATCGATTCGTTATGGGTGACGAGGAAACCGTATTGCGCGCCGCGGGTCGGGCACCAGGTGCGCACGCGCGTATCGGCGCCGGGCTGCATCAGATAGATTGCCGCGCCGCAGCCGGCCTCGTGAGTGTGCGCGTTGGCAGGCGTCCACTTTTCATGGGTGCCCCACCCGAGTTCGGACGGCTGCACGCCTTCCGACAAGAAGCCTTCCACCGACCATGTATTGACGAAGACGTCCGGCTCTTTCGGAGTCTTCGAGCGCTGGGTGTCGCGCTCGGCAATGTGGATGCCCTTGATGCCAGCCTGACGCATCAGGTCTGCCCATTCCGCCCGGCTCTTCGGCTTCGGGGCATTGAGCTTGAGGCCAGCGGCGACATCCATCAGGGCCTGCTTAACGAAGAACGAGACCATGCCGGGGTTGGCGCCACAGCAGGAGACGGCCGTCGTCGAACCCGCGGGACGGGCCTTTTTGGCAGCCAGCGTGTTCTCGCGCAGTGCGTAGTTGGAGCGCGCTTCCGGCCCCTTCGATGCATCGAAATAGAAGCCGAGCCAGGGTTCGTTCACGGTGTCGATGTAGAGCGCGCCGATCTCGTTGCAAAGCTCCATGATGTCGGTGGAGCCGGTGTCGACCGAGACGTTGACGCAAAAACCTTGTCCGCCGCCTTCGGTCAGCAGCGGAGTCAGCAACTCGCGGTAATTGTCCTTGGTCAAGCCCTGCTGGATGAAGCGCACATTGTGCTTCTCGCAATGCGCCTTGCGGCCTTCGTCCTTGGGATCGATCACTGTGATGCGCGACTTGTCGTAATCGAAATGCCGTTCGATCAGCGGCAGCAATCCCTTGCCGATCGATCCGAAGCCGACCATGACGATCGGGCCAGTGATGCGTGCGTGCACGGGCGAAGCGGATGATGGCATTTACCAGAACTCCAGCAGATCAAAGTGTGATCAAGTTGCGTGAAAGACCACGGGGAGCGGCCATTCTCAGGGTGTTGAAAACGACAAATAGCCGCGAAAATCAAGGCCAAATGCGGTGGTGGTAATGAAGGGCGATGTCATATCGCCTTCATAAATCGCGCCTCGCAGCCGAGGTGGCCGCGAGGCGCGAAAGTCGTGTTACCGAGATCGATCTTCTTCGGCTGAGGTAATCAGTTCACACTGACGACGGTAAGTGCGCGCCAGCCGCCGGCCGGCGTCTGGAACTCGATGGTCTGCCCTGCCGACAGGCCAATCAGAGCGGCACCGATCGGCGTCAGGATCGAGATCTTGCCGCTGTCGACATCGGCCTCCTCCGGAAACACCAGCGTCACCGTGCGTGTCTGTCCGCCGACGTCGTCGCGGAACGTCACCTCGGATTGCATGGTGACCACGCCGCTCATCGGCGCATCCGCCTCGCGGATTTCCGCGCGGTCGATTTCACGCGCGAGAAATTCGGCTGTCTCCGGATATTTTTCCGCGGCCGCATCAGCGATATTTCGAAGACGTTCGACATCCCGCGCGCTGATGGCGATGCTCGGGAGCCGCGTATGCAGATCTTGATCCATGTCCTTCACCATTGGTTGGTCGTGGGGCTGCCGGTCGCAGGGCCGGAAGACGTTCTCATACGCAATGACGAATACGCATCACGTATGACGTGTGGTTGTTTGAGTGCAGCGATGTGAGAGGAGAATGAAGTCGAAAAGCCTGTCCCGGGACGGCGCATGCGCGCGTCCGCCCGGGCTACCTTCCTGCGATCAGGTGGCCGGCGCGAAGCAACAGTCGTGTTGGGCGCGTGTTCGACATAATGAATTTAAGGTAGGTCTTACTTGCGATAAGTCAACGCCTTTGTCGCGACATTTTGGCGCGAACGCCCGGAACCTTGATTTTAGAAGGATTTGAGCTTCGATCGTTCAGCTTCGGCGTTTCGCCGTAACTTCGGTTTCGATCGTCATCTCAGGCTTGAGCAGGGCTGCGACCACCAGGAGCGTGGCGGCGGGACGGATTTCGCCGAGATGCCGGCCGCAGACCGCGAACACCGCGTCGGCATCGGCCGGGTCGACGATATAGTAGGTTGCACGCACGATATCGGCCATCGCGAAGCCCGCACCTTCCAGCACGCCGCCGATGGTCTTGAAGCAGTTGGTGGCTTGCGCGGTAACGTCTTCGGGAAGCGTCATCGTCGTGTAGTCGTAGCCGGTGGTGCCGGAGACGAACATGAAGTCGCCGTCGACAACGGCGCGGCTGTAGCCGGCGGTCTTCTCGAACGGCGATCCGGTGGAAATCAACTGGCGGGCCATATCGGTCTCGTCCTTGTATTGGTCGCTGTGAAAACTCAGGCAGCGTGTGTTGCGGCGGCGACCAGCATTTTGCGCGCGCCACGATGAACGAACATATCGACCAGATCGGCTTCAGCCGGCATGTCGATAAAAGTGCGGATCGCCTCACCATTGCCGCGCCCGCCCGGCAGTTTCGCGCAATCGAGCGTGAAGAAACGGCCATCGGTCGCGAACAGCATCAGTTTATCCGTTGTCTCGGCGTGCAGCCAGAAACGGCGCCGGTCGCCTTCGCGATATTTGATCGCGTCGCTTTCTTCCTGATGCCCCTTGAAGGCGCGCAGCCAGCCCTTGTCAGAGCAGACGACGGTGATCGGCTCCTTCTCCACCGCGGTTTCGATGGTGGCGGCCTCTTCCGCGCGGGCGAGGATTTCCTCCACCGCGCGGGCCTTGGCGATTTCGGTACGGCGCTTGCCGAGTTGCGTTTTGCCGCCGAACTTCGCATCGATCTCCTTCACCTCCGCGATCAGGCGATCGGAGCGGAGTTTGGGTGAAGCGAGCAGTTTGTTGAGGTCTTTCTGTTCCTTCAGCAGATCGCCATGTTCGCGGCGGATCTCCATCTCCTCCAGCTTGCGCAGGGCGCGCAGGCGCATGTTGAGGATGGCTTCGGCCTGGTTCTCGTTCAGCGAGAACGCCTTCATCAATTTCGGTTTCGGCTCATCCTCGGTGCGGATGATTTTGATCACCTTGTCGAGGTTGAGATAGACGGCGAGGTAACCTTCCAGCACCTCCAGCCGGGTAGCGATTTTTTCCAGCCGGTGGCGGGTGCGCCGTTCCAGCACCTGATGGCGGTGGGCGATGAAGGCCTGCAAAACCTCCTTCAGGCTCATCACCCGCGGCACCAGCCCACCATCCAGCACATTCATGTTGAGCGAGATGCGCACTTCCAGATCGCTCTGCCGGAACAACTGCTCCATCAGGAGATCGGCATCCACCGTGCGGCTTTTCGGCACCAGCACGATGCGGACATCTTCCGCCGACTCATCGCGGACGTCGTCCAGCAGCGGTACTTTCTTGTGCTCGATCAATTCGGCGATACGCTCGATCAGCTTCGCCTTCTGCACCTGATAGGGAATCTGATCGACCACGATGTGATAGCTGCCGCGATCGCCATCTTCCTTTTCCCAGCGCGCGCGCAGGCGGAAACTGCCACGGCCGGTGCGATAGGCCTCCGCCATGCTGCTGGCATCGTCGACCAGAATGCCGCCGGTCGGGAAATCCGGTCCCTTGATGTGTTTCAGCAGCGTGGCTTCGCGGGTATCGGGATCGGCGATCAGGGCCGACAATGCCGCGCAGATTTCGCCCACATTGTGCGGCGGGATGGAGGTGGCCATGCCGACCGCGATGCCGCTGGAGCCATTGGCAAGCAGATTGGGAAACGCGGCGGGAAGGACCACCGGCTCCTCATCCTCGCCATCATATGTGGCACGAAAATCGACCGCATCTTCGTCCAGCCCTTCGAGAAGGGCCTGCGCCACCGCCGTCAACCGGCTTTCGGTGTAGCGCATGGCGGCGGCATTATCGCCGTCGATATTGCCGAAATTGCCCTGCCCGTCCACCAGCGGATAGCGCACGGCAAAATCCTGCGCCAGGCGGACCAGCGCTTCATAAATCGCCAGATCGCCATGGGGGTGAAACTTGCCGATGACATCGCCCACCACGCGGGCGCATTTCTTGAAGCCGGATTGCGGATTGAGGCCAAGCGCGCGCATCGCCCACAGCACGCGGCGATGCACCGGCTTCAACCCATCGCGCACATCGGGCAGCGCGCGCTGGGTGATGGTGGAGAGCGCGTAGGCGAGATAACGCTCCGACAGCGCCTTCGCCAACGGTTCGGCACGGATATCGTCGTCTTTGACCGGCAAGGAACCCATATGTCTTCTTAATCCGATTCGGTTTGCTGCGAGGCCAGCGCCTCCAGCCGCTGCCGCGCCGCCGGCAGTTCGCGGCCATTGGGGCGCAAGGCGCGCTCTAGCAGAAAATGCGCCGTCATGCGCAAGCCTGCGGCAATTTCCACAAGATCGGGCAGACCGTTCTGCGCCCCGAGCAGAAACCGCGGCAGGGGGAACAACCGGTCGCGGTAAGGCGCACCGGCCGCACCGGACACCGCGCGCCCGGATTTGGGCGAGACATAGCGCAAATCCTCCACCGTGCCGGTGGCGGCACAGCGCGAAAGATCGAGGCCGAAGCCCAGCTCCTCTAAAAGCCCGGTTTCCCAGCGCACATAAAGCGGCGCCCAATGGGAAAAGCCATCGTCCAGCATGGCGTCGAGCAGGATTTCCCCCGCCTCATAAACCGGGCGGTGCGGCTGGCGTTCCGGCAGCACGAGTTGCGCCATCGCGGCAAAGGCATTGAGGCCGATCAACCGGTCGCGTGATTCGAACAGCACACCGGCGCGGGCCCGCAACGGTTCGACATGAAAATTGCCCAGATGTTCGGAAAGCCGCGCCCGCCACGACACATGCAATGAATTGCCCGCCTGCAAGGCCGGTTTGGCCCGTCGCGAACCGCCGCCGCGCACCATGCCCAGATGGCGGCCATGGCTTTGGGTCAGCACATCCAGGATGGCGCTTGTTTCCCCGTGCGGGCGCATGGCGAGGACGATGGCGTCGTCAGACCATTCCATCGCCCCTACTCGTCACCGGGATAATCGAGCCCCATGGCCTGATAGCGTTCACGGTCATCCACCCAGCCTTCGCGCACCTTCACGAACAGGAACAGATGCACGCGGCGGCCGAACGCCGCTTCCATATCCTTTCGCGCCGCCTCGCCGATGGATTTGATGGCGCGGCCACCCTTGCCCAGCACGATCGCCTTCTGGCCATCGCGCTGCACGAACACCACCTGATCGATTTTGACGGAGCCGTCCTTGCGGTCTTCCCATTTCTCGGTCTCGACCGTGGTGGCGTAGGGCAGTTCATCATGCAGGCGGAGATAAAGCTTCTCCCGCGTGATTTCGGAGGCGAGCAGGCGCGAAGGAATATCGGCCGCCTGATCCTCCGGAAACAGGAACGGACCCGGCGGCATGCGGCCCGCACACCAATCGGCAATGTCATCCACGCCGTCACCCTTCAGCGCCGAGACCATGAACACCTGAGAAAAAGCGCCTTCCCCATTCAGTGCCTGTGCCAGCGGCAGGAGGTCGGCGCGCTTCATCGCATCCACCTTGTTCAGCACCAGCGCAGCTTCGCGCTTCGACGCCTTCAGGTTTTCGATGATCGCGTGCGTGTCGGCGGCGGCAAGGCCGTTCGGCGATTCCACCAGCGCCTGCGCATCGACGATCAACAGAATGGCATCCGCATCCTCCGTCCCCGACCAGGCGGCCTTGACCATGGCACGGTCGAGCCGGCGGCGCGGGCGGAAAATGCCCGGTGTATCGACAAACACGATCTGTGCGGCGCCCCGCATGGCGACGCCGCGCACATTCATGCGCGTGGTCTGTACCTTGGGCGTGACGATGGAGACCTTGGTACCGACCAGCGCGTTGACCAAGGTGGACTTGCCCGCATTCGGCGCCCCGATG
>JAFKKL010000205.1 GCA_017305595.1 Hyphomicrobiales bacterium
TGCCGCCCGAAAAACGCGACATCGGCATGGTGTTTCAGAACTACGCACTATTTCCGCATCTCACCGTCGCCGACAACATTGGTTTCGGATTGCGGATGCGCGGTATGCGTAAAGCCGAAGCGCGAACCGAGGTCGAAAGCAGCGCCAGGCTGGTGAAAGTCGATCATCTGCTCGACCGCTATCCGCGCCAACTCTCCGGCGGCCAGCAGCAGCGCGTTGCGCTTGCGCGCGCCCTGGTCACCAAACCGGCGCTGGTGCTGCTTGACGAGCCGTTCGGTGCGCTCGACCGCCTGCTGCGCGAAGAACTTCAGATCGAAATTCGCTCGCTGCTGCGTCGGCTGAACATTACCACGGTCTTCGTCACCCACGATCAGGACGAAGCCCTATCGATGTCGGACCGCGTCGCCGTGATGTTCGACGGGCGAATCGAGCAAATCTCGACGCCACAACAACTCTACTCAGTGCCCGTCACGCGCAACGTTGCCGGCTTCATCGGCAAGGGTACATTCCTGCGTGGCACGGTCACGGCGAACGGTCTATTCGAATCGAAACTGGGATCATTCCGGCTGCCCGGTGGCGCGGCATCGCCAAAGTCCGCGATCGGCGATTATTTCCTGCGACCTGAATCGGTGTTCGTGACCGAGCGCATTGGTCAGTATCCCAACGAGATCAACGCAGAGGTGGCGGCGATGACCTTCCTTGGCGACCGCCAGACCTTGATCGCCGACGCCACCGATGGCACGCGCTTCTTTGTGCAGGTGCGGCACGATTCCCCAGCACTGCCGATCGGCTCAAAGGTTCACCTTGGCTGGGCCAGCGAAAGCGCAACTGTATATCAATCGGCCGCTACGGTTTGATCATCAGCACTATGTCCCTCGGCTGTAGCGATTCACCTGTGAGACGCGAAACAAACCGTCAAGACTTCTCGGGCAACAGGCCGCACTGCTTGGCGATGATGCCAAGCATCACCTCGTCCGCCCCGCCGCCGATCGAGCCGAGGCGGCCGTCACGGTATCGCCGCGAAACCAGCGTTTCGTCCATGTACCCCATGCCGCCCCAGAACTGAAGGCACGCGTCATGAACCTCGCGCCCCAGCCGCGTACCCTTGAGCTTCGCCATCGAAGCAAACCGGGTGCAGTCACCTCCGGAGACGTGAATTTCCACGGCCTTCCACGTTAGCGCGCGCAACGCCTCCACTTCGGTCAGAAGTTCGCACAGGCGATACAACACCACCTGATTTTCAATAATCGGCTTGCCGAAGGTCTTGCGGCTCCGCGTGTATTCAATCGTCTCTTCGATCGAGCGCGTGCAACTCGTGATGCAGCCGAGCGCCGCATACATGCGCTCCTCCTGAAACTGCTTCATCTGATACACGAAACCTTTGCCTTCGTCGCCGATGCGGTTACGCACAGGGACACGCACGTCCTCAAAATAAAGTTCGGCCGTATCGGACGCATGCATTCCGAGCTTCTTCAGCTTCCTTGCAACGGTGACGCCCTTGGCGCGTTTTCCGTTGTCCTTGAGCGGCACAATGATCAAGGACTTGTTGCGATGGACCGGCCCTTCGCCGGTGTTGGCAAGCATGCACATCCAGTCGGCTTGCGTGCCGTTGGTGATGAATGTCTTGGAGCCGTTGATGACATAATCGTCGCCGTCGCGCACGGCGCGTGTCTTGATCGCGGCAACGTCGGAGCCGGCGGATGGTTCGGTGACGCCGATGCAGGCCACCATATCGCCCGCGATGGCCGGCGCAAGGAACTCCCTGCAAAGATCGGGCGATCCGAACCGCGCCAGCGCCGGTGTCGCCATGTCGGTCTGAACCCCGATCGCCATCGGAATGCCCCCGCAATTGATGTATTGCGAGGTCTCGTCAATGATGGCGCCATACGAATAGTCGAGACCGAGGCCACCGTATTCGACCGGCTTGGTCACGCCCAGCAACCCGAAATTTCCGAGCTTCTTGAACACGTCATGGGCGGGAAATATCTGCGCTGCTTCCCACTCGTTGACGTGCGGGTTAATTTCCGCATCGATCACGCGCCGATAGGTTCGCCGC
>JAFKKL010000142.1 GCA_017305595.1 Hyphomicrobiales bacterium
TCGTCGTGCTGATCGCCGGCGCGATCTGGCGGCGCAAAAAACTGCGCGAGATAACGGCTCTTAAAGCGACTTGATGAGCGCGCGTTCGCGGGCCCTGATGACACGCACTAGCGTGTCGTTGACCGGGGTGGGGACTCCGAGCGGCTGACCGAGGCGCGGGATCGATCCGTTGATCGCATCGATTTCGCAGCGCCGACCCGCCTCGAAGTCCAGCAGCATCGACGGCTTGGCGTGCGGGATTTTTCCGCCGAGCTTGCGGATGTGCGTGGTCGGATCGCCGACTTCGAGCTTGATGCCGGAAGCATGTGCGACCGCAATGGCTTCCTCGGCGCAGCCGCGCGCGACCGGCCAGGCGTCGGCATCGTCCATCACTTCGCCGATCGTCAATCCGGTGGTGCAGCAGGTCGCGGAGAAGGTGACGTTCATGATCAGCTTCTCCCAGACCATCCGCTTGATGTCGTCGAATAGCATCACCTTGAAGCCGGCGGATTCCCAGATCGCCGCCGATGCTTCGAGGGATGGTCGCGGCAGTCCGGCGAAAGCCCCGAAGCGGATCATCTCCATGCCGTTGTGATGGACATGACCGGGGCCGCGCATCGACGCGCCGAAGCCGCCGACCACGCCGACGGCCAAGCGATCCGCGCCAACGATCGGCGCGGCGACCTCCGGCGAGCCGAGTCCGTTCTGAATCGACTGCACAACGGTGTCGGAGCCGATCAATGACAGGCTGGCGTGCGATGCGGCTTCGACGTCGAACGCCTTGGTAGCGATGATGACGAGATCGCAGATGCCGATGCCATCGGTGGTCGTTGACGCATTGAGGCGAACAGTGCGGTCGCCGCTGATGCCTTCGCAGCGCAAGCCCTGCGCGGCCATCGCGGTCGCGTGATCGGGCCAAAGCGTGATGGCGTGGACCTCATGGCCCGCATCGGCCATCAGCGCGGCATAGACGGAGCCCATTGCCCCGCAACCCACAATCGCAACCTTCGCCATGTCGTTGTCCCTGTTGGTGTCGGTTCTCGTGGCCGACTTCTAAATGATCGCGGGAGAAACCAATGTGTCGTCGGGGCTGCCGGTCGCGTCGGTCCTGCAAACATCGCCGTCGATCCGCGCGCCGTTGCTTGCTACCAGTCGAAGCGCATCGGGATAGATGCGATGTTCGATCCTGAGCACGCGCTCCGCCAGCGTGTCGGGCGTGTCGTCCTCGCGCACCGCGACCGCCCCCTGCATGATGATGGGGCCGGCATCCATTTCGGGCGTCACGAAGTGAACCGTGGCTCCGGAAATCTTCACACCCGCGCGCAACGCCTGACCGTGCGGATCGAGGCCGCGAAACGACGGCAGCAGCGAGGGATGGATATTGAGCATCTTGCCGGCCCAACGCTCGACGAACTCCGTGGTCAGCAGACGCATGAAGCCGCCGAGGCAGATTAACTCGATCTCGTGTTGATCGAGTGCCGTTTGCAAGGCAGCCTCGAATGCCGCGCGGTCCTTGCCGAACGGTGCGCTGTCGATCACCAACGTCGCGACGTTGTTCTCTTTCGCCTTGGCGAGACCGGGGGCATCGGTTTTGTTGGAAATCACCACGGTGATCTCGGCGGGGAAACCGGGCGTCTTGGCCGCCGCGATCAACGCCGCCATGTTGGAGCCACGTCCGGAAATGAGAATGGCGACGCGCCGTTTCACTGCGGTCACCATGCGAGGTTGAGGTGCCCGTCATAGACGACGCGTTCGCCGTCGCGGCTTGCGATCACCTCGCCGAGTTGCACGGCGGATTCGCCATTGGCGCGGAAACTCTCCATCACGGCGGCGGACGCCTCCTGACCGACGATCGCAATCATGCCGATGCCGCAGTTGAAGGTGCGCAACAGTTCGAGTTCGGCGATATCGCCTTCTTGCGCCAGCCATTTGAACACCGGCAGAACAGGAAGCTGAGCGAGATCGATGCGGACGCCGAGCGACGTCGGCAGCACGCGCGGGATGTTATCGGTGAAGCCGCCGCCGGTGATGTGAGCAAGCCCCTTGACGCCACCGGTGTCGCGGATCGCGCGCAAGCACGATTTGACGTAAAGCCGGGTCGGCGTCAGCAGCGCGCCGCCGAGCGTCATCACCGGCGCGAACGGAGCGGGGGCATCGAAGCCGAGCCCGGACTTCTCGACGATCTTGCGCACCAGCGAAAAGCCATTGGAGTGAACGCCGGAGGAGGCGAGCCCGATCACGACGTCGCCTGCCGCGATGTCGCGGCCCGGCAGCAGCGTGCCGCGCTCTGCCGCGCCCACCGCGAAGCCCGCGAGATCGTAATCGCCGTCCTTATAGAGGCCCGGCATCTCGGCGGTCTCGCCGCCGATCAGGGCACAACCGGACTCGCGACAGCCTTCCGCAATACCGGCGACGATCGCAGCGGTCGCTTCCGGATCGAGCTTGCCGCAGGCGAAGTAGTCGAGGAAGAACAACGGCTCGGCGCCCTGGACTACCAGATCGTTGACCGACATGGCCACCAGATCGACGCCGATACCGTTGTGGATTCCGGTCTCGATGGCGATCTTGACCTTGGTGCCGACCCCGTCGGTCGCCGCCACAAGGACCGGATCCTTGAAGCCGGCCGCCTTGAGATCGAACAGGCCACCGAAACCGCCGATCTCGGCGTCGGCGCCGGCGCGGGCGGTGGCGCGTACCATCGGCTTGATGAGGTCGACCAGCCGATTCCCGGCATCAATATCGACGCCTGCGTCGGCGTAGGTCAGTCCGTTCTTGCGCTCGGTCATGGTTTTGATCAGTCCTGGCCGGTTCCTGTGGTGTGGCGATACGGCGCGGCGGGGAAAACGTGGATTTCAAGGGTGGTTACGTCGAATTCTTCCGCCGTGCAATGGTTCGGCAAGCTACGGCTGCCTATACTGTGCACAGACGAATAAGGACGCCAGCCGGTTGTGGCCATGGCGGCCCCAACTCCTTGTGGAGACAGGCGAAAGCCCGGAACGCCCCGTGAGCATCCCCAACATCATCACGCTCATCCGCATTCTACTGGTTCCGGTGATCGTCTGGGCCATCGCCTCGGGACAAATGAAGATTGCGTTCGGGATCTTCGTCATCGCCGGCGTCAGTGACGCGGTGGACGGGTTTCTTGCCAAGCGCTTCAACATGGCGAGCGAATTGGGCGCGCTGCTCGATCCGCTGGCGGACAAGGCACTGCTGGTTTCGATCTATGTCGCGCTGGGCATCTGGGGCGCGTTTCCGCGCTGGATCGTGATTCTGGTGGTCTCGCGCGATATCATGATCGTCGGGGCGGTGATCATTTCGTGGCTGTTCGGCAAGCCGATGCCGATGAAGCCGCTGATGGTCTCCAAGTTGAATACCGGAGCGCAGGTGGCCTTGGCGGCCCTGGTTCTGGCGGCATTGGGATTCAACTTCAGCGCGACGCCCTATGAGTTGATCCTGATGGCTGGCGTCACCATTCTGACGTTGTTGTCGGTCGCTTTCTATATGGTGGAGTGGGTCCGCCATATGAGCACGATCGAACTAAGCCGCTAGAAAAGTTGTATGCCGGTGCCGCCGGAACGGAGTTAATGCGTGTCAGTGAGTGCCCCGCCTCGTCAGCTAGCCTTTGCCCTGCCGCATGCGGAGAGTTTCTCGCGTGATGATTTTCTCGACGGTCCTTGCAATGCTGCCGGGCTGGCTCTGATCGAGCGCTGGCCGGACTGGCCAAGCCGGGTGATGATGCTGGTCGGCGCGGAGGGCTCCGGAAAAAGCCATCTGGCGGCGATCTGGGCCAAGGAAGCCGGCGCGCGCGTGACGTCTGCGCATACCCTGACGGCGGCATCGGTGCCGGCCGAACTCGCGACCGGCGCGCTGGTAGTCGAGGATGTCGATCCTGCGACCATGGACGAGCGGGCTCTCTTTCATCTGCTCAATCTTGCCCGCGAGCACGAGGCATTCGTCCTGATGACCGCGCGGCAGTCGCCTTCGGCCTTCGAGGTCGGCTTGCGCGACTTGCGGTCTCGGCTGCGCGCATTGCCGGTGGTGACTCTCGCGCAGCCAGACGACGGCCTGTTTCGCGCCTTGATCGTCAAGTTCGGCGCCGACCGGCAGATGCAACTCGACGAGACCGTGGTGAGTTATCTCGCCAGCCGGCTCGAACGTTCCTTCGTGGCGGCACGGGAGGCCGTGGCGCGGCTGGACGCGGAATCCCTCCGCCTCGGTCGGCCGATCACCCGCGCGCTGGCGGCGGACCTGCTGCGGCAAGAGGCGCCATCCGACGAACAATAGGCAGGTGTCACGGCCGGCTGGGACGAGATGCCATGCAGCATGATGGCGCATGCGCCATGGCGGTGACTTGATCCCCGCCATGGCATGTCATTGAATTGTCATCTCGATGGCACATGGTCCGCGCGGTTGTCACTGTTCCGGTTTATTTGGATGTTCGTCGATGGATGCTGTTCAAACGACTACGATTGAAGACGAAAAGGCCGTTTCCGAAGCGGCGCCATCGATTGCATCGAGTCCCGAGCGCTATATCAATCGGGAATTGTCCTGGCTGCATTTCAATCGTCGGGTTCTCGAAGAGGCGGTCAATGCCGGCCATCCGCTGCTGGAACGTGTTCGCTTCCTGTCGATTTCCGCAAATAACCTTGACGAATTCTTTATGGTCCGTGTCGCCGGCATCAAGGCACAGGTCCGCGAAGGTATTCTCGAGCGCAGTCCCGACGGCCTGACGCCGGCCGAACAACTCGTCGTCATCAACGAAACGGTGTCACGGCTCGCCATCGATCAGCAGGCGATCTGGCGCGATCTGCGCGGCAATCTCGCCGAGGTCGGCATCGTTCTGGTGGACGGCAAGGATGTCACCAAGGCCGAGCGCGCCTGGGTCGAGGATCATTTCCTGCATAACATCTTTCCGTTGCTGACCCCGCTGGCGATCGATCCGGCGCATCCGTTCCCGTTCATTCCGAGTCTCGGTTTTACCGTCGCGCTGCATCTGGTCCGGGTGTCGGACGGCAAGCCGATGGATGCGTTGATCCGCATGCCGGGCAAGATCGATCGCTTCATCCGGATGCCGCAAAACGGCAAGGATACATCGGTGCGCCTGATGACACTGGAGCAGGCGACGAGCTTGTTTATCGGCCGTCTCTTTCCGGGCTATCTCGTCAAGGGGCAGGGCGCGTTTCGCGTGATCCGCGACAGCGAACTGGAAATCGAGGAAGAAGCCGAAGATCTGGTGCGACTGTTCGAAACGGCGTTGAAGCGCCGGCGTCGCGGTTCAGTGATCCGGCTCGAAATCGAAGCGACCATGCCGGAAGATTTGCGCGCCTTCGTGCAGCGCGCGCTGTCCACCGCCGACGACGAAGTGCTGCTGGTCGACGGCGTCCTGGCGATGAACGAACTGTCGCAACTGACGCGGCTCGATCGTCCTGATCTCGAATTCGTGCCTTACGTGCCGCGGCATCCCGAGCGGGTGCGCGATCACGGCGGCGACATCTTCGCGGCGATCCGCCAGAAAGATCTGATCGTCCATCACCCTTACGAGTCATTCGACGTCGTGGTGCAATTCCTGCAACAGGCGGCGCGCGATCCGGACGTGGTAGCGATCAAGCAGACGCTGTATCGCACCTCGCGCGATTCCCCGATCGTGCGCACGCTGATGGAAGCGGCGGAAGCCGGCAAGTCGGTGACGGCGCTGGTCGAAATCAAGGCGAGATTCGACGAAGAGGCCAACATCCGCTGGTCGCGCGATCTCGAACGTGCCGGCGTGCAAGTGGTGTATGGCTTCCTCGAATTGAAGACGCACGCCAAACTGTCATTGGTCGTGCGTCGCGAGGGCGGCAGCCTGACCACTTACGTTCACACTGGCACCGGCAATTATCATCCGGTCACCGCGCGCATCTATACCGACCTGTCGTACTTCACCTCGGACCCGATTATCGGTCGCGACGCGGCGCGCGTGTTCAATTACATCACCGGCTATGCCGAACCCAGCGACATCGAGAAGATGGCGGTATCGCCGTTGACGCTGCGCAAGCGCATCCTCGATCACATTGAGGGGGAGATCGCCTTCGCGCGGCAAGGCAAGCCCGCTGCCGTCTGGATGAAGATGAATGCGCTGGTCGATCCCGAGATCATCGACGCGCTCTATGCGGCATCGCGGGCCGGCGTGTCGATCGAACTGGTGGTGCGCGGCATCTGCTGCCTGCGCCCCGGCGTTCCCGGTCTGTCGGACAACATTCGCGTCAAATCGGTGATCGGACGCTTCCTGGAACACGGCCGAATCTATTGTTTCGGCATGGGCTATGCGATGCCGGGACCGAAAGCGGCTGTGTATATCTCATCGGCCGACATGATGCCGCGCAATCTCGACCGTCGCGTCGAAGTGCTGTGCCCGTTGCAGAATCCGACGGTGCATCAGCAGGTTCTCGAACAGATCATGGTCGCGAATCTGAAAGATACCGAGCAGAGCTGGCAGTTATTGCCGGATGGATCGTCAACGCGTATGAAGGCGGCGAAGGGTGAGGAACCCTTCAACCTGCATAACTACTTCATGACCAATCCGAGTCTGTCCGGCCGTGGAAAGTCACTCAAGGAATCGTCGCCGCGTCGTCTTACGCGCAAATCGGAACGGCAGTCGTCCTCATCATAGAGGGACTGCCGGGTGACAGTGCGGCCTCGCAAGCGCGCGTCCAGCGTCGCGGTGATCGACATTGGTTCGAACTCCGTGCGACTCGTGGTCTATGAATCGCTGGCGCGCAGCCTGGTTTCCATCTTCAACGAGAAGGCGCTTTGCGGTCTTGGCCGTGAAGTGCAGACCACGGGTCTGTTGGCGGCGGATGCCGTCACCAAGGCGCTGACGTCGCTGCGGCGTTTTCGTGCGCTGTGCAGAGTGATGAAAGTCGGCAAGGTCTATGCGGTTGCAACCGCGGCATGTCGCGATGCGACCAACGGACCTGAATTCATCGCGCACGCCGAGAAGATTTGCGGCACGCCGATCACCATCCTGTCCGGTAAGCGCGAAGCGCAATTGTCTGCGCTCGGTGTGGTGTCCGGCATCTACAAACCGAACGGCATGGTCGGCGACCTCGGCGGTGGTTCGCTGGAATTGATCGACGTGCGCGGTGGTCGCCTGAGCAGCGGCGTGACGTTGCCGCTCGGCAGTCTCGCATTGCAGGATGCCTCGCAGAAATCCCTGAAGCGCGCGCAACGCATCGTGCGTAATGAGCTGGCGCGCGTGCCGCAGCTTGCGGCAGGCAAGGGCCGCACGTTCTACGCGGTCGGTGGCACCTGGCGCGCGCTGGCGCGCATTCACATCATTCAGAGCGGATATCCGCTGAAGGTGATGCACGGCTATTCGATTCCGGCGGCGGAAGCGTTGGCGTTCGTGCGGCGGTTGCGTCGCCTCGTTGCCGCTAATGCGCTCGCCGACATCGAAGCCGTAGCGGATGCGCGGCAACCATTGCTCGCTTATGCGGCGCTGGTTCTCGAACATATCATTCGGATCGCGAAGCCCGACGCCATCGTATTCTCGACTTACGGTGTGCGTGAAGGTTTGCTGTACGAGATGCTTCCTGAGCAGGAGCGCGCGAAAGACGGTCTTGCGAGCGCCGCGCAGACGTTGAATGTCCTGCTGTCGCGCTCGGCGCGTCATGCCGAAGAACTGATTGCGTGGACCGATCGCTTCATCAGGATCACGAAGCTGCCGGAGACGCCGGACGAGCGCCGCCTACGTCATATCGCGTGCCTGTTGTCCGATATCGGTTGGCGCGTGCATCCTGATTATCGCGGCGAGCAGACGCTTAATCTCGTGTGTCACGGCAATTTCGGTCAGATCACGCATGCAGGCCGCGCGTTCGTGGCGCTCTCGGTGTTCTATCGCTACGCCGGATTGCGCGAGGAGAATGAATCGCCGCCGGCGGTGCGCGAGTTGGTCTCGCCGGCGATGCTCGAGCGCGCGCGGGTGTTGGGCGCGGCGTTTCGCGTCGCGCATCTGATCTCGGCGGCGCGGCCCGGCGTATTGCCGGCAACACACTTCCGCAGCAGGGGCCGCAAGCTGTCGCTGATCTTCGAACACCGCATGGTTGATCTGGTCGCCGACCGCGCCGGCAGCCGCTTCAAGCAGCTTGCCAAACTGGTCGGACGCTCGGGATCGATCGTGCGAAACTAGCTCCCGACGAGCGGCTCAAAACCGCTCGGGAGTCTTGCGGCTATACCGTGGCCGTTTTCGGGCCGGATTTGGACGGCCTGAACGGTCGGAATCAGCCGCGATCGACCCGGACCACGCGGCCTTTTTCCATCGCCAAGGCCAGCCGGCCGTGCTTGAGGGCAAGCGCGGCCTCACCGAACAGTTCACGCCGCCACCCCTTCAACGCGCCGACGTCGGCGTCGTCATTGGCGGCGATCTGATCGAGGTCGTCAACGGTGGCGATCACCTTGCTGGCGACGGCGTAGCGCTCCGAGGTCATCCGCAGCAGCACTTTGAGCAGTTCGACCGTGGCGGAGCCGTTGCCGTTGTGGCGCGGCTTGTCGAGCTTCGGTAATTCGCGCAGATCGCGGGCGAGGCCGCGTTGCACCGCCTCGAGGATGTCGGTGCCCCATTTCGAGCGCTCAAAACCTTTCGGTAGCGAGCGAAGGCCGGCCAATCGTTCGATGGAGGTCGGCGCGTGGGTCGCGATATCGCCGATGGCGTCGTCCTTAAGCACGCGGGAGCGCGGCACGTTGCGGGTTTGCGCCTCGCGCTCGCGCCAGGCGGCGACTTCCATCAGGATGGCCAGTTCTTTCGGCTTGCGGACGCGGTTTTTCAGTCGCTCCCAGGCCCGCGACGGATCGGCGTCATAGGTTTTGGGCGAGGTGAGGATTTCCATCTCCTCGCTGACCCAGTCGCTGCGGCCGCGCTTCTTGAGATCGGCGTCAAGCGCCACGAAGACGTCGCGCAGATGGGTGACGTCGCCTTCGGCATAGTGGATCTGCGCCTCGGAGAGCGGCCGTGACGACCAATCGGTGAAACGGTGGGTCTTGTCGGGACGATGACCGGTAATCCGCTCCACCAACTGGTCGTAGGCGATGCTGTCGCCGTAGCCCAGCACCATGGCGGCGACCTGGGTATCGAACACCGGGGCAGGGACGATGCCGGCGAGGTGCCAGATAATCTCGATATCCTGCCGGGCGGCGTGGAAGACCTTCAGCACCTTCTCGTCGGCCATCAGGGCGAAAAACGGGGCGAGGTCTAGGCCCTCCGCGAGCGCATCGATGACAGCGGATTCCTCCGGGCTCGCGATCTGGAGCACGCAGAGCTGCGGATAGTAGGTGGTTTCCCGCAGGAATTCGGTATCGACGGTGACGAAGGGATGGCGGGCGAGGCGGTCGCAAACGGCCGCGAGGTCGGCGGTTGTCGTAATCAGGTCCATCGACGCTGCATATCGCGTCTTTTCGCCGTTGTCGCCCCGATTTCGACGCCGGACAGGGTTGTTCCGGCCTGTTTGGCGGGACCGATAGGTGGCTGTCGGGACGCCACAGGCTCCGAAAACCGAAGTCCCGGTTGGTTCCGGGCGCAATCGTTAATAATTCACTGGCGTGCTGGGGATAACAGGCGCAAGCTCGTCCCCATCACCGCCCGGCTCTAGGTATCTATCGGTGATGAGAACGCCCAATTGCGCTCCCGCCTTTCTCCAAGAGAAAGGAGCGCGCCATGTTCAAGCGGCGACGTTTCAAACAACAGATTTCCCTGGAAGATCGCCTCAATGCGTGGGCCGGCCGGCTTCGCGCGCAGGCGGATCGACTTAAATCGGGTCCGCAGAAAGAATTGCTCCTGCAAAAGGCCGGTCAGGCCGAAACAGCCATGCGCCTTGATGCCTGGATCAATTCGTCGGAGTTGAAGCCGCCAAAGTAAGCCATTTCGGTGCGTGGCCTGACTTCGCCATGGGTATCCGACCGGGCCAGCCTCGGTCGGAAGCGGCTTTGCGCGCGGTTGCCGGGCGGGGGCGGCTCGGGTAAACCGTGGCCTCCTGCGCCGGGTTGCATAAGCCTCGCGCGTCCGCATCCTCTGACGTATTTTGGGACTTCCATGCACCGTTATCGCTCCCACACCTGCGGCGCGTTGCGCGACGCCAATATCGACCAGACCGTTCGGCTGTCTGGCTGGTGTCACCGCATCCGCGACCATGGCGGGCTGCTGTTCATCGACCTGCGCGACCATTACGGCCTGACCCAGTGCGTCGCCGATCCGGATTCGCCGGCGTTCAAGGACGCCGAGCGGCTGCGCGCGGAGTGGGTGGTGCGGATCGACGGCCGGGTGCGCCGTCGCCCCGAGGGCACCGACAATCCGGACCTGCCGACCGGTGCGGTCGAGGTGTTCATCAACGAGATCGAGGTGCTGGGCGAGGCCGCCGAATTGCCGCTGCCGGTGTTCGGCGAACTGGAATATCCGGAAGATACCCGGCTCAAGTATCGCTTCCTCGACCTGCGCCGCGAGAAGCTGCACCAGAACATCATGACGCGCGGCGCTATCGTCGATTCGATGCGCCGGCGCATGAAGGATCAGGGCTTCTTTGAATTCCAGACCCCGATCCTCACCGCGTCGTCGCCGGAAGGCGCGCGCGACTTCCTGGTGCCGAGCCGCATCCATCCCGGCAAGTTCTATGCGCTGCCGCAGGCGCCGCAGCAGTACAAGCAACTGCTGATGATGTCCGGCTTCGATCGCTATTTCCAGATCGCGCCGTGTTTCCGCGACGAAGACCCACGCGCCGACCGTCTGCCTGGCGAGTTCTATCAGCTCGACGTCGAGATGAGCTTCGTCACCCAGGACGACGTGTTCGCGGCGATGGAGCCGGTGATCACCGGCGTGTTCGAGGATTTTGCCAACGGCAAAAAGGTCACGCAGAAGTGGCCGCGCATTCCGTTTGCAGAGTCGATCCGCAAGTACGGCACCGACAAGCCGGACCTGCGCAATCCGCTGGAGATGCAGGACGTCTCCGAGCACTTCCGCGGCTCCGGCTTCAAGGTGTTCGCGCGGATGCTGGAAGACACCAAGAATCAGGTCTGGGCGATCCCCGGTCCCGGCGGCGGCTCGCGCGCGTTCTGCGACCGCATGAATTCGTGGGCGCAGGGCGAAGGCCAACCCGGCCTCGGCTACATCATGTGGCGCGAGGGCGAGGGTGATCAAAAGATTTCGGGCGCGGGCCCGCTCGCCAACAACATTGGTGCGGAGCGCACCGAAGCCGTTCGCGCGCAACTCGGGTTGAAGGCGGGCGATGCCGCGTTCTTCGTTGCCGGCGATCCGGCAAAATTCTGGAAATTCGCAGGGCTCGCGCGCACCAAGGTCGGCGAGGAATTGAATCTGATCGACAAGGATCAGTACGCGCTGGCGTGGATCGTCGATTTCCCGATGTACGAATACAACGAGGAAGACAAGAAGGTCGACTTCTCGCACAACCCGTTCTCGATGCCGCAAGGCGGCCTCGAGGCGCTGAATACGCAGGACCCGCTGACCATCAAGGCGTTCCAGTACGACATCGCCTGCAACGGCTACGAGATCGCGTCGGGTGGCATCCGCAATCACAAGCCAGAAGCCATGGTGAAGGCGTTCGAGATCGCAGGCTACGGCGAGGAAACCGTGATCGAGCGCTTCGGCGGAATGTATCGTGCGTTCCAGTACGGCGCGCCGCCGCATGGCGGCATGGCCGCCGGCGTCGACCGCATCGTGATGCTGTTGTGCGGCACCACCAACCTGCGCGAGATTTCGCTGTTTCCGATGAACCAGCGCGCGGAAGACCTGCTGATGGGGGCGCCGTCCGACGTCACGCCGAAGCAGCTTCGCGAATTGCATATCCGGCTCAATCTGCCGGAGAAGTGAGCAGGATCGTTTTGCGTAGAATGCGCAACACGAAAACCGTCGTCCCCGCGCAGGCGGGGACCCATACGCCGCAGCGGTTCGGCTCCATCACCAAGGCGTAGTTATCCTATGATAACTCAGGCCAGCGGTTATGGGTCCCCGCCTGCGCGGGGACGACGCCGGGAATGGTTGAGACGGACGTATAAGCGGAGGCGAAGGCAAGGTGACGAAAGCTAGTGATGATCTGAAATCGGCGGCCCTTGCATTCCATCAACTGCCACGGCCGGGAAAGCTGGAAATCCAGGCGACCAAGCCGCTCGCCAATCAGCGCGATCTGGCATTGGCCTATAGCCCCGGCGTCGCTGCGGCGTGTGAAGCCATCGCCGCCGATCCGCTGGAAGCCGCCAACCTCACCACCCGCGCCAACCTTGTCGCCGTCGTCTCCAACGGCACCGCCGTGCTCGGCCTCGGCAACATCGGCCCGCTGGCATCGAAGCCGGTGATGGAAGGCAAGGCCGTTCTGTTCAAGAAGTTCGCCGGCATCGATGTGTTCGATATCGAGATTGCCGCCAACACCATCGAGCGCGTGGTGGAAACCGTGGCGGCGCTGGAGCCGACCTTCGGCGGCATCAACCTCGAAGATATCAGCGGGCCGGACTGCTTCGAGATCGAGGCGCAGCTCAAGGCGCGCATGAAGATCCCGGTATTCCACGACGACCAGCACGGCACCGCCATCATCGTCGCCGCCGCCGTTACCAACGCGCTGCTGCTCAACGGCAAGAAACTTTCAGACTGCAAGATCGTCGGCACCGGCGCGGGCGCGGCTGCCATCGCCTGTCTCAACTTGCTGGTGGCGCTCGGCGCGCAGCGCAAGAACATCTGGGTCTGCGATCTTGACGGCCTTGTCTATGACGGCCGCAACGAGCACATGGATCGCTGGAAAGCGGTCTACGCGCAGAAGACCGACAAGCGCGTGCTCGACGACGTGATCGACGGCGCCGATATTTTCCTCGGCGTGTCCGGCCCCAACGTGCTGAAGCCCGAGATGGTCAAGCGCATGGCGGACAAGCCGCTGGTGCTGGCGCTCGCCAATCCGACGCCGGAGATCATGCCGGACGAAGCGCGCAAGGTGCGCCCCGATGCGATGATCTGCACCGGGCGTTCGGACTTTCCGAACCAGGTCAACAACGTTCTCTGCTTCCCCTTCATTTTCCGTGGCGCGCTCGATGTCGGCGCCACCGCGATCAATGAAGACATGAAACGCGCCGCCGTCGATGCCATCGCGCAACTGGGTCGGGAGGCGCCGTCGGATGCCGCCGTGCCGGGAGGCGATGGCGGCGAGGTGCATGGCTTCGGTCCCGGCTCGCTGATCCCGACGCCGTTCGATCCGCGATTGATTTTGCGCATCGCGCCGGCGGTGGCCAAGGCGGCGATGGACTCCGGCGTCGCGACGCGGCCGATCGTCGATTTCGAACAGTATCGCGAGCGGCTCGAACGCTTCACCTTCCGCTCCGGCCTGATCATGAAGCCGGTGTTCAGCAAAGCGCGCACGCAGCCGGTGCGCGTGATCTATGCCGAGGGCGAAGACCAGCGCGTGCTGCGCGCGACGCAAGCGGTGCTGGAGGAAAAGCTGGCGCGGCCGATCCTGGTCGGGCGTCCGTCGGTCGTGAACGCGCGCATCGAGCGGCTCGGTCTGGTGATCCGGCCGGGACATGATTTCGATCTGGTCAATCCGGAAGACGATCCGCGCTATCGCTCCTACGTGCAGAGTTACATCGACGCCGCCGGACGCCACGGCGTGACGCCGGACGCGGCGCGCACCATGGTGCGCACCAACGCCACGGTGATCGCGGCGCTGGCCGTGGTGCGCGGCGAGGCGGATGCGATGCTGTGTGGCGTCGAAGGCCGCTTCATGAGCCATCTGCGCCACGTGCGCGAGATTATCGGCGCGCGGCCCGGCGTCAGCGACTTCGCGGCGCTGTCGCTGATGATCACGTCGAAGGGCTCGTTCTTCCTTGCCGATACGCAGGTGCGGCCCAATCCGACCGCCGAGGAACTGGCGGAGATCGCGGCGTCCGCAGCGGCGCATGTGCAGCGCTTCGGCATCAAACCGAAGATCGCCTTCGTGTCGCATTCGGATTTCGGCAGCTACGACACCGAAGCCGCGCGCAAGATGCGCCG
>JAFKKL010000143.1 GCA_017305595.1 Hyphomicrobiales bacterium
GAACCTGACAGCGATTGAGCACGTAGGGCACCCACATCAGGCCGGTGAGAATGACCGTGAGCGTCAGCCAGAACAATTCCCGCGTCATCGAAGTCTTCCTTTCTAGGGAGCGATGTCCGCCGGAGAGACCGGTCGGTCATCGGAGAGCAAATCCTGACGCAGATGTTATGCCTGTTCTGGCTGCTGAATGTCGAGGGCCTGATGTGGCGTCCCGAGCTTGGTATGCGCGATCGAGGTCGGTCCGGCAGCAAGCCGAGAGGCAATACCGCCGGCGATCTACCAACTCGCGCGAAGGCCGACATTGGCCTGGACGGTATTCCGCCGAGCGCCATCGAGATTGGTGATGAAGGCGGCGGACGCGAAGATGCCGAGGCCGTCATTCAGCTTCGCGACGATACCCCCACCGATTTCCATTGCTGTCGCCATCCGTTGAGTCTGGATGAGGTCCGTGCCGGCGAACGTTACGCTGTCCCGGCCGCCAAAGGTTCGCCAGACATTCGCCTTCAGATAAGGTTGCAGGATACTTCCCGACATGGTCTGGAAATCGCCGGTCAGTCTCATGCCGATCCGGCCGCTGACGGCGTCTGATCCGCCATACGAGACGGGGGACACCAGATCCCGCATCGGATCGAGCGACAGATGTTGATAGATCACTTGGGCTTGCGGTTCGATCGTCAGGTGTGGCCCGACCCTGACGGGATAGCCGCCTTCCAGCGATACGATCTGGCCAGTCCCGTCTGCACGCGTCGAGAGGCCATCGATAGCGCGGGGTGAATGTTGATACCATGTATGCATCGCCACAGCATCGATGTACCAGCCTGTCGGCCCGATATGAGTCCAGTATCCGCCGGCGCTGGTGGCATCGATCGATAACGACCCGACCGCGGCATCCATAAATCCCCCGGCAAATCCGCGGACATTTCCGCTGGCGCGACCATATGCGCCGAAGAAACCGACACGATCACGGTGACCGTTGGCGCTCGTCCAGCCGAACAGATCGAAACCGGACTGGATGCCGATGAGCGATCCATTGAATGACGGATTCGCGGCGCCTGACCATTGCTGGTTGGTCTGTTGACCATACGCGCGAGCCCAGCCTCCCGAGAATGCACCCGTGCCATCGAGCAGAGCCTGATCGCCTTGGCGATCATGGAAGGTGCCGAGATTGGCCACGCCCAGCTCACGTGCGACGAACGGTATCGCCGAGTAAAGCGCCGCCTGAGGCCGGAAGAGCGGAACCGGCGCGGCTTCATTCGTTGGCTGCGTCGCAGGCGGCGCGCCCGGTGTCGTGGACGGAGGTAGCGGCGGCGTGCCGAGCGCCGCAGGCGGAGGTAGCGGCGGCGTGTTCGGAGCTGCGACAGGTGGAGTCGCCGGGGGCGGAGGACTGGACTCCGATGGCGGCCCGGTTGGCGGAGGAGGCGGAATACTGGATCGCAAATACCAGTTGTTTTCCGTGCCGGCGGTCACGCCGCCATGAAACAGGTAATACTGGTAGGCACCGGCGGCGAGCGATCCTCCGTTCAATGCAAAGGCGGTCGGCGATGTCGTCGCGCCGTTGGTCGTCTGAACCAGCAGGATGCCACTATCCACCGTCAGGCCGCCGGACCCGCCACGGTTTGTGACGCCGATCGTCGTCGTCCCCGAAGCTGCCCCTCCGGAAATGACCAGCTTGTCGGACGGCGAGTTGTCGGGGCCGAGCACGGTGTGAAGATTGAGCCGTCCATTGTTGCCGACGTAGTTGCCGACGATGGTCAGGCTGTTGGCGGTTGACGATGAGCCGTTGCTTAAATCGATCAGCCCGGCATTCGTGACCGTAATCGGAGGACCGCCGGGAAAGGGCGCGATAGACGGATTGGCGCCATTGCCGGCGAGCAGACTTGTGCCGGCCGCGATCGCGACATTTCCCGTCAGCGAGTTCTGCAGGCGGAACGTGCCGCTGTTGATGAAAGTATCGGCGAATGTACCGCTGCCGTTCCAGGTCCAGTCGGAGCCTTCCATCGTCAGGGTCTGAAAATTCGTGAACGGATTGGCGATCGCGCCGGAGCCTTCCAGCCGCACCAGATTCGATCCCGCTCCGCCGTTCGCCAGGCCAATGATCTCGGATCCGGTTTGCAAAACGAACGTAATGTTTCCGTTTCCACCGTTCAGCGCCGTGCCGTTCCCGCCGCTGAGCAAACCGGCATTGGTGATTCCGGTCGCGCCGTTCAGGGTCCGGAGAGCCGGCCCCTGGTCGCTGATGATCTTTCCACCGAACTGATTTTCGATGGTCGCGGTAAAACCCGAACCCGCCGTATTCGAGAACACGCCTTCTGCCCCGAGGCCGCTGGCATGAATGGTCCCGCTGTTGGTGAGACGGTCGTTATTGCCTTGCATATACACGGCGGTGCTGTTGTTGCCGGAGGTCTGCAAGGTGCCCGTATTGGAGATGACGCCGTTCGAGCCGAGAATCGAAGCCGCGCGCGCATTGCTGCCGCTCGTTGTCACCGTGCCGTTGTTGATGATGCTGTTGTTGGCCTGTCCTGTATTGGTTTGGCCCCAGGCCGCTGTCATGCCGTAGGCGAACGGCCCCGAGGTGGTGATCGTACCGGTGTTGGTAAGCGTATTGCCGCTGCCGTTCGCGCCCATGCCGTCGTTGTAAGCGCCGACCGTCGTGATGATGCCCAGCAGGCCATTGGTCAGCCTGTTGTTGTCGTTGGTGCCGAGCATTGCTGCGCCGCGATTTCCGCCAGAGCCACCGCCGCCGCTGAGTGAGATCGTGCCATCGTTGGTGATCTGGCTGCCGCTGTCGACGCTCACCACGACCGGCGAGATGGTACGTGTCACTGAAAGACCGCTGCCGGCGCCGATATCGACGGCGACGTTTGTGCTGCCCGGGACTGACTTGATATTCGTGGTTGTCGGATTCGGCGGCGTCGTGTCGCAACTGGCGGTCTGGCCCGAATCGGGCGCGGTGTTGCTGCAGGCGGCATAGGCCGCACCCGATAGTGCAATATTGCAGAAGGTGAGACCCGGGATGCAATAGCGCACGAGAGGAGCGAGAAACGGTCTTGCGTTCGGCTTGCGCAGAAAGACCAATGGGTTCCCACAGTCCACCACGGTTCTTGATTCTTCGAAAACGCGAGCGACGGTTGATCCTTGTTTGATTTTTTTCATTTCCCAATCTCGCCAATTGGAACGAACGTTTTTGCACCGTTGCGAAATTGTTGGCGAGAAGTACAGCCGAGTCAATCCAGCGCGCAGCATGCCAGTTCCGCAACTCGCGTGCTCGAACAGGTCGCATTTTAGAGAACTTTGAACGTCTCGCGTTCATGCCTTGAGGTATGGCGAATTGAACGCGGATCAGCTTCAGCCCTCAGGCGCGCACCCGCACATAGCTGCCGGGTGCATCCTCGATCGGCGGTCGAGCGTCGTTGCCAACCGGTCGTGCCGCCACTTCCTCGGGATCGTGACCGGCGAGCCATTCCCGCCAGTCCGGCCACCATGAGCCCTTGTGCTCGACGGCGCCTTTCATCCAGTCGGCGACCGAACCAGCCTTGATGTTGTCGTTGGTCCAGTACTGGTACTTGCCGCCGGCCGGCGGATTGACGACGCCGGCGATGTGACCCGAACCCGACAGCACATACTTCACCGGGCCACCGAAGAACTGCGATCCGAACAGCACCGACTCCGCCGGCGCGATGTGATCCTCGCGGGTGGCGAGGTTGTAGATCGGCGCCTTCACCTTCGACAGATCGAGCAGCGTGTTGTCGATCACCATGGTGCCGGTCGAGAGCTTGTTCTCGAGATAACAGTTGCGCAGGTAATAGGAATGATTGGCCGCCGGCATTCGCGTCGCGTCCGAATTCCAGTGCAGCAGGTCGAACGCCGATGGCGTTTGTCCCTTCAGGTAATTGTTGACGACATAGGACCAGATCAGGTCGTTCGAGCGCAGCATGTTGAAGGCCATCGCCATCCGGCTGCCTTCGAGCACGCCGTCCGTCTGCATCTGACGCTCGAGCGCAGAAATCTGCTCCTCGTCGACGAACACCATCAGGTCGCCGGCGTGGGTAAAGTCCACTTGCGCGGCGAGGAAGGTGGCGGACGCCACGCGCACGCGGCGCTTCTCGGCGAGCCAGGCCAGCGTGGTGGCGAGCAGGGTGCCGCCGACGCAATAGCCCATGGTGTGGACCTTCATCTCGCCGGTGACCTGCTCGATGACGTCCATCGCCGTCAGCGGGCCTTCCTTCATGTAGTCCTCGAAGCTCTTTTGGCCGAGCTTCTTGTCGGGATTGACCCACGAGATCACGAACACCGTGATGCCCTGATCGACGCACCATTTGATGAAGGATTTTTCCGGCCGCAGGTCGAGGATGTAAAACTTGTTGATCCATGGCGGCACGATCAGCAGTGGCGTGCGCAGCACGTTCTCGGTCGTGGGCTGATACTGGATCAGTTGCATCACGTCGTTCTGGTAGATCACCTTGCCGGGCGTCACCGCCATGTTGACGCCGACTTCGAGGTTGGCGGAATCGGATTGGCGGATGCGCAGTTGTCCGTGGCCGGCTTCGACGTCCTCCGCGAGCATCGTCATGCCGCGCACGAGATTGTCGGCGTTGGTGGTGAGCGTCTGGCGCAGCACCTCGGGATTGGTCAGTACGAAATTCGACGGCGCGAATGCGTTGGTGATCTGCTGGACGTAGAACTCCGCCTTCTTGCGCGTGTGCGGATCGAGGTTCTCGGCTTCGCGCACCAGATCGAAGGCCCATTTTGTCGTCAGCAGATAGGCCTGCATGACGAATTCGAAGAACTGATTGCTCTTCCATTCCGGATCGGCGAAGCGCTTGTCACGCGGCGCGGGTTCGATGGTACGTGGCGCATCATCACCGGCCATGCGGCGCATCGCCGAGCCCCACAACTCAAGATAAGCCTTGCCGAGTTTCATCTGAACGTCGGTCGCGCGGGTCTGATCCGACATCCAGTATTGCGCGACCACGCCGAAGGTCTTGATGACTTCCGCGACTTCGCTCGGCGGCCGGTCGTTCGGATCGAGCGCCTGCCGCGGTTTGAGATAGGCCGCGAGCGCACGGCCGCCGCTTTCCATAGCGCGCGCCAGATTGAGGGAGAATACCTCGGGGTCGAAGGTCTTGGCGGCTTTGGTTTCGACAGGGAGATCGCTCATGGCTGGCACTTCACTTCTTGCACTTCACTTGGACTTCGTTTCCTAAAGAACCCGGCGTTTGGAATCCGGTTCGATGTGATGATGACACAGTTCATTTCGTTTGGGTGATTTCGATATACTGCAATGCAAGACGTCATCTTGGTTCGGTCATATTGCCGCCATAAGGTTTTACCGTCTGCGATGCTTAAACGTTGAGTGAAGATATTGATGGCATGATCATCGCGTAAGTTATTGCGGTGAATTCAGGCCACCCATGAGTTAAGGTTTCGGATGCGTATCATTGAGCGGCGGTTCGCTGATTCATTTCGTCGCAGCAAGGTCTGGCTGGTCGCCGGCGCAATCCTCGCAACGATTCCCTTATCGGGTTGTTCGACCTCGGTTGCCGATCTTCCCATCGTCGGCGTGCCGGAAGGCGCTCCGAAGCGGCCGAAGGATCCCGGCGCGTTTCCCGCCGTGCACGACGTGCCGGCGCCACGTGGGGACGCTGCCCTCGATCCGGCCGAACAAGTCAGGATCGAAAGCGAGCTTGCGGCCGCGCGCGACCGTCAGGCAGGGGCTGCCGCCGCAGCCAGTGCGCCGTCCGCCCCGGCCGGGAAGAAATAGGCGGGAAACGCGAAAAAACGGGCCGTTTTACTGGCGCTTCAGGGCGTCCGTGCTAAAAAGAACACGATTCAAGCCTCAATCGATATCGGCGGCGACATAGGGCCAAGGCCATATTCGTTCGCCATCGAAAAGTGGCATAAGTAGCTAAATATATTGATATTTTCCGAGCGTCGGATGTTCCGCGCACGGGAAAGCCAACCGCGAGCTTCCGATTCCGGAGTCTGACCCATGGAAGAGTTCTACCGCATTCGCCGTCTGCCGCCCTACGTGTTCGAGCAAATCAATCGAGCCAAGGCCGCCGCGCGCAATGCCGGTGCCGATATCATCGACTTAGGGATGGGCAATCCGGATCTCGCCACTCCGCCGCACGTCATCGAGAAACTCAAGGAGACTTTGGGCAAGCCGCGCACCGACCGCTATTCTGCGTCGCGCGGCATCACCGGGCTGCGCCGCGCCCAGGCCGGCTACTACGAGCGCCGTTTCGGCGTGAAGCTCAACCCGGAAACGCAGATCGTCGCCACCCTCGGCTCAAAGGAAGGTTTTGCCAACGTCGCGCAAGCCATCACCGCGCCGGGCGACGTGATCATCTGCCCGAATCCGAGCTACCCGATCCACGCCTTCGGCTTCCTGATGGCCGGCGGCGTCATCCGCTCGGTGCCATCGGCGCCGACGCCGGACTTCTTCGCGGCCTGCGAGCGCGCGATCATGCATTCGATCCCGAAGCCCTTGGCGCTGGTGGTCTGCTATCCGTCGAACCCGACCGCGTGCGTTGCCAGCCTCGACTTTTACAAGGACCTCGTAGCCTTTGCGAAGAAGCACGAGATCTTCATCCTGTCGGACCTCGCGTATTCGGAAGTTTATTTCGACGACAACCCGCCGCCGTCGGTGCTTCAGGTGCCGGGCGCGATCGACGTCACCGTCGAGTTCACCTCGATGTCGAAGACGTTCTCGATGGCCGGATGGCGCATGGGTTTCGCGGTCGGCAACGAGCGCATCATCGCGGCGCTGGCACGGGTGAAGTCGTATCTCGATTACGGCGCGTTCACGCCGATCCAGGTGGCGGCGACGGCTGCGCTCAACGGCCCCGACGACTGCATACGCGAGATGCGCGAAACCTATCGCAAGCGGCGCGACATCCTTGTCGAGTCGTTCGGCCGCGCCGGCTGGGATATCCCGCCGCCGAGCGCGTCGATGTTTGCCTGGGCGCCGCTGCCGGAAGCGTTCCGCGAGGTCGGTTCGATGCAGTTCGCCACCCTGATGGTCGAGAAATCGGGCGTCGTGGTGTCGCCGGGCGTCGGCTTCGGCGAGCACGGCGAGGGCTATGTCCGCATCGCCATGGTGGAGAACGAGCAGCGCATCCGCCAGGCCGCCCGCAACGTCCGCCGCTTCCTTGAAAGCGGCCTCGAAACGTTGCACAACGTGGTTCCTCTCGCCAACCGGCGATAGGGTTTTTCCGACAGGTTGTTGTCTATGGTCGCGCCACTCACGGTGGGAATTGCGGGTCTCGGCACTGTGGGTGCCGAGACCGTGCGTCTGATTGAATCTCAAGCATCGTCGCTGGCGGCGCGCTGCGGACGCGGCGTGCGCGTGGTCGCGGTGACCGCGCGCTCGAAAGCGAAAAAGCGCGGGCTCGATCTGCGCGGCGTGCGTTGGGTGAAGGACCCGCTGACACTCGCCAGCGATCCCGAGGTCGAATGCTTCGTCGAACTGATGGGCGGCGACGGCGATCCGGCACTATCCGCCATTGAGGCGGCGCTCGCCTCCGGCAAGTCGGTGGTCACCGCCAACAAGGCGCTGATCGCCAAGCACGGCCTGCGGCTCGCCAAGCTCGCCGAACAGCACGGCGGCGCACTGAATTTCGAAGCCGCCGTCGGCGCCGCCATTCCCGTCGTCAAGACATTGCGCGAAGGGCTGGCCGGAACCGAAATCGATCGCGTCTACGGCATCCTCAACGGCACCTGCAACTACATTCTGACCCGGATGGAGCAGGAGAGCCTGTCGTTCGCCGAGTGTCTCAAGGACGCACAGCGTCTCGGCTACGCCGAAGCCAATCCGTCGTTCGACGTCGATGGTCACGACACCGCGCAGAAGCTGGCGATCCTCGCCAGCCTCGCGTTCGGCACCGAGGTCGCGCAGCGCGCGGTCTATGTCGAAGGCATTTCGTCGATCACGCCGCAGGATCTGCGCGCCGCCGAGGAACTCGGCTACCGCATCAAGCTGCTCGGCGTCGCGGTGCGGACCAAGACCGGCATCGAACAGCGCGTGCATCCGACCATGGTGCCGCGCACGTCATCCGTCGCACAGGTGATGGGCGTCACCAATGCGGTGACCATCGATGGCGCCGGCATTTCGCCGATCACGCTGGTTGGTCCCGGCGCCGGTGGTGCCGCGACGGCATCGGCTGTGGTGGCAGACATCGCGGACGTTGCACGCGGCGTTCGCGCCTTGCCGTTCGGCCGTCCGGTCGCCCGTCTCAAGCCGACCAAGAAAGCGCCGATGGAGCGCCACGAAGGCGGCTACTATATCCGCCTGATGGCGCGCGATCTCGCCGGCACGGCCGCGACCATCGCGACCCGGCTCGCCGAGCGGGGCATTTCGATCGAATCCATTGTGCAGCGCCATCCGGATCGCTCTGGCGACCACAAGATATCCGGCAAGGCGTCTTCACCGGTCCCGGTTATTCTGATTACGTATGCCACCAGCGAGGACGCCGTGCGCGGCGCCTTGCAAGCGGTCCAGCGCGACAAGGTGATCACCGGCCGGCCGCAGGTGATCAGGATCGAGAAGAATTAACACCGGGCCCGGCGCCCCGCCGTGGGGTCCGGGTCTGGATTGTCCGCCACACTTTTGATGCGAGCCGGTGCGCTCGTTGTAAGACCGTCAAGGAGTACGATCGATGTCGACACATATTTCCGTTCCGCCGCAGCAGTTGCTTGAGCGCATTCTGACGCTCGAAATCGTGCGCGTGACGGAGCGGGCGGCGGTGTCGGCGGCGCGGCTGCGCGGCCACGGCAACGAGAAGGCGGCCGACCAGGCGGCGGTCGACGCGATGCGCCGCGAGCTCAACAAGATGCCGATCGAGGGCACCATCGTGATCGGCGAGGGTGAACGCGACGAAGCCCCGATGCTGTTCATAGGCGAGAAGGTCGGCATCAACGCCGGTCCGCAGGTCGATATCGCTGTCGATCCGCTGGAAGGCACCACGCTTTGTGCCAAGAACATGCCGGGCGCGATTGCCACCATGGCGATGGCGGATGGCGGCACGCTGCTGCACGCGCCGGACGTCTACATGGAGAAGATCGCCATCGGTCCCGGCTACGACAAAAACGTGATCGACCTCGACGCGTCGCCGGACGAAAACATCCGCCGTCTCGCCAAGGCCAAGGGCGTGCAGCCCTCCGCCATCACCGCGCTGGTGCTGGAGCGTCCGCGCCACGCCGACATCATTGCCGCGATCCGTTCGACCGGCGCCGCCGTGCGCCTGATCACCGACGGCGACGTTGCCGGCGTCATCCACACCGCCGACACCGAGAACACCGGCGTCGACATCTACATGGGCACCGGCGGCGCGCCGGAAGGCGTGCTTGCCGCTGCTGCGCTGCGTTGCATCGGCGGCCAGATGCAGTGCCGCCTGATCCTCGACACCGAGGAGAAGCGCGAGCGCGCGCGCAAGATGGGCGTCAGCGATCCGAAGATGATCTATGGCATCGAGGACATGGTGAAGGGCGACTGCCTGTTCGCCGCCACCGGCGTCACCGACGGCTCGCTGCTCTCCGGCGTCAAGTTCCGCAAGGATGGCCTGATCGAGACCGAAACCGTGGTGATGCGTTCGGTCACCGGCACGGTGCGCATTATCAAGGGCGAACACAGGCAGATCGAGAAATTCCACCTCGACTGAGAGGCACGATGAAAAAGGACGTTGTCGTCAAGCCGGTCGGCGAGGGCGAACGCGCGGCGTGGGAGCCGCTGTGGGCAGGCTATCTGACCTTCTACAAGACCAGCGTGCCGGCTGCGACCAGCGACGTCACCTGGAGCCGATTCCACGACCCCGCGGAGCCGATGTATCTGCTCGGCGCCTATGTCGACGGCAAGCTGACCGGCATCGTCCAGTACCTTTTTCATCGCTCGACCTGGACGCCGGGTAACTACTGTTATCTGCAGGATCTGTTCGTCGATGACAGCGCGCGCGGGCTCGGCCTCGGCCGCGCGTTGATCGAGGCGGTTTATGCCAAGGCCAAAGAGGCAGGTGCGAGCCGCGTACATTGGCTGACGCACGAGACCAACGCGCAGGCCCGCATCCTCTACGATCAGGTCGCCGAGCATCCGGGTTTTATCCAGTATCGCAAGATACTCTGACATTCGGCGGCGGTGCTTCTGTCGATCCGATCACGTAAGGATAGTCATGAACGCATCTGCCGATTTGTCATCCGTGAAAGCCATGGTGTTCGATGTGTTCGGCACCGTCGTCGACTGGCGCAGCAGCCTGATCGCCGATTTCACGCAATGGAGCGCGAAGCGCGGCGTCACAGGCGACTGGACCGGTCTCGTCGATGCATGGCGCGGCGCTTACGTGCCGTCGATGAACGAGGTGCGCAATCATCCGGAGCGCGGATATCTCGCGCTCGATCACCTGCATCGCCAGTCGCTCGATAAACTCGTCGCGCAATTCAGCATCAAGGGACTGAACGAGGACGATCTCGCTTACATGACGCTGGGCTGGCATCGATTGCAACCCTGGCCCGACAGCATCGGCGGCCTGACCCGGCTGAAGCGCAAGTTCACCATCGGCACGCTGTCCAACGGCAACGTCGCGCTGCTCAATAACATGGCGAAGCACGCCGGCCTGCCGTGGGACCTGATCCTGAGCGCCGAACTGTTCGAGCACTACAAGCCGGACCCGGAAACCTACCTCGGCGCGGCGCGGTTGCTCGGGGTGCAGCCGGGGCAATTGATGATGGTCGCCGCCCACAACAACGACCTCGCGGCCGCGCAAAAGCATGGTCTGAAGACCGCGTTCGTGCCGCGCGTGACCGAATACGGTCCGTTGCAGGACAAGGACTTCAAGGCGGACGGCGACTGGGATGTCGTCGCCACCGATTTCAACGATCTCGCCGCGCGGATGGGCTGCTGATGGTCGCGGCCCGCATTGCACGGCGCGCGATCGCGCCTATCTGATGCCGGCATCATGACGCCGCCCACCATCATCCCGCAGGAAACGCCGCAGGCCTTTCTCGGCGTGGCGCGCTCCGCGACCGGCCGCCTGTGGCGCGACCGGCTCGATGCACGCGGCGCGGCGCAGGCGTTGGCGATCGTGCAGCGCCATCAACTGCCGGAGATGCTGGCGCGTGTTCTTGCCGGGCGTGGCGTCGATCTCGACGCGGTCGACGATTTTCTCGATCCGACCATCCGCAAGCTGATGCCGGACCCCTTCACCGTGACGCAGATGGAAGCGGCGGCGAAGCGAATTTCCGATGCCGTGATGCGCGGCGAGAAGATCGCGATCTTCGGCGATTACGATGTCGACGGCGCGACCTCGTCGGCGCTGCTCGCGTGGCATCTGCGGCACTGCGGGCTCGATCCGCTGATCCATATTCCGGATCGCATTTTCGAAGGTTACGGGCCGAACGTCGAAGCGGTGAAGGCGCTCGCCGCCAAGGGCGCGAAGCTGCTCATCACCGTCGATTGTGGCACCACCAGCATCGAGGCGCTTGCTGAAGCAAAACGGCTCGGCATGTCGGTGGTGGTGATCGATCATCATCAATGCGGCGACGAACTTCCGGTCGTCGATGCGCTGGTGAATCCGAACCGGCCGGACGATCTGTCCGGCCTCGGTCATCTCGCGGCGGTGGGGCTGGTGTTCGTCACGCTGGTCGCGGTCAATCGCGAGTTGCGCGGACGCGGTTTCTGGAGCGGTGAGCGGCCGGAGCCTGATCTGCTCGGCATGTTGCATCACGTTGCCCTCGGCACCGTCGCCGATGTCGCCTCGCTGACCGGACTCAATCGCGCCTTCGTCGCCAAGGGCCTGCTCGCATTGCGCCGCCGCGATCACGTCGGCCATACCGCGTTGATGGACGTGTCGCGCCTGAATGGGCCGCCGGAAGCGTGGCATCTCGGCTTCATGCTGGGGCCGCGCATCAATGCCGGCGGCCGCATCGGTCGCGCCGATCTCGGCGTGCGGCTGCTGCTCGAAGGCGATGTGTCGGAAGCCGCGCGCATCGCCGCCGAGCTGGATCGCCTCAATACTGAGCGCCGCGTCATCGAGCAGGCTGCGGAAGCGCAGGCCGAAGCCGAGGCGCTGGCGTCGCTCGGTCTTGAAGACAAGGGCGCCGTGATCGTCACCGCCGCCGAGGGCTGGCATCCCGGCGTGGTGGGTCTGGTTGCCGCGCGGCTGAAGGAGAAATTTTCGCGGCCCGCCTTTGCGATCGCGCTGGAGCCTGGCGGCATCGGCACCGGCTCGGGCCGCTCGATCTCCGGCGTCGATCTCGGCAAGGCGGTGCGGCAGGCGGTAACCGACGGGCTTTTGATGAAGGGCGGCGGCCACGCGATGGCTGCCGGCATCACGTTGCGCAAGGAGCAACTGGCTGCGTTCCGCGCTTATATTGAAGCAGCGCTCGCGAACGATGTCGCGCAATCGCGCAACGTCCGCGAACTGTTCGTTGACGGCGCGGTGAGTGCGCGTGCGGTAACGCCGGAACTGGTGGCGACGCTCAATCGCGCAGGCCCGTTCGGCGCCGGCAATCCGGAGCCGGTGATCGCGCTGCCGTCGCATCAACTGGTCTATGCCGACGAGGTCGGGCAGGCGCATCTGCGGCTGCGCTTCAAGGCGGGCGATGGCGCCATCGTCAACGGCATCGCGTTTCGTTCAGTGGGGCAACTGCTCGGTAACGCGCTGAAGGAGAACCGCGGGCAGGTGCTGCACGTCGCCGGCTCGCTGACGGTCGACCGCTGGCAAGGTGCGGAACGCGTGCAATTACGGGTGATCGACGTCGCGGTGCCGGACGCGGGACCGGCGATGATCCGGTAGGAGATTGCTCTATGGCCGATGAACTAGAAACACCGTGGGAAGGAAAATGCCGCGAAGAAGCGCACGCCTTCGCTAAACGCTGTGCTCAACTCTATGCTGAGAATCCTTATTCCGAACGACCGCTCGAGAGGATTATCAATGATTTGATGACTGAGCTTTGGGATACGGGATTCAGCCAGACTGAAATATCAGCCGCATTTTTGGACGCAATGGTAGACATGCCTCGGTATGCTGCGGGAGTCGAGCGACGTGGCGGCTAGCCGCCGCGCAGGCGCGCGAGCACCTTGAGGCCGGCGTAGCCGTCGGTGGGGAGGCCGACCTTCTGCTGGAAATCCTTCACGGCCTTCATGGTGTCGTTGCCGACGCGGCCGTCGGTGCCGCCGGTGTCGAAGCCGGCTTTGGTCAGGCGGGTCTGCACTTCCTGCACTTCCGCAAGCGTCAGCGCGCGTTCCGAGCCGGGGAAAGGTTGAATGAACGGTCCCGCGCCGAGAATGCGATCACCGAGATGACAGATCGCCAACGCGTAGTTCATCGACGGATTATAGCTGCGCACCGAATAGAAATTCGGGCCGAGCAGGAATGACGGACCGCCTTGCACCGGCGTCCATAGTTTCGCCGTGGCGTTCGGGTGCGGGAACGGCCGCCCGTCGGCGCGCGTGACGCCGGCGCTCGCCCATGCCGCGTAGCAATGTTCGTTGCGGTGATATTTGCCGCGCTTCACCAGATAGCGCGCGGTCGAGCCCAGCGCGTCATCCGGCTTGCCGAACGGTGAGACGCGGCCGTCGCCGTCGTAATCGAAGCCGACGTTGAGCCAAACTTCCGGCATCCATTGCGTGTGGCCCATGGCGCCGGCCCACGATCCGCGCATCTCGGCGGGCGTGCTCCAGCCGCGCTGCACGATCTTCAATGCGTTGATCAGTTCGGTTTCCCAATAGGCGCGGCGGCGCGGCTCGCGCCACGCCAGCGCGGCGAGTGAGGGAAACACCGGCCGCATGTGGTTCTGCTGCACCAGCGGATCGCCGTAAGCGGACTCGACGCCCCACAGCGCCAGCAGTGTGCCACGCTCAACGCCGAAATCCTTTTCGATGCGCGCGAACAGCGATTGATGTTTGCGCAACGCTTCCTTGCCGGCGATCAGCCGCCAGTCGGAGACGCGGCGATTGATGTATTGCCAGATCTGTTCGTGGAATTCCGGCTGCTTGCGCATCTTCGCGAACACGCTCATGTCCGGCTCAATGCGGCCCATCACGCTGCGATAGGTCTGATCGGAAATGCCGCGCGCGCGGGCCTTGGCCTCGAAGCCGTCGCGCCAGGCATCGAAGCCGGCCGACGCGGCGGCAAATGCCGTTGCCGGAGTGGCCAGAAAGGCGCTTGCGCCAGTAGCCGCCTGCAACAGGCTCCGGCGCGTCATCATCATGCGGGAATCGCTGTCATCCATCGATGTAGTCTAGGAGGTGCATCGCGATGCGCCAAAGGTCTTTTCGACGCGGAACCAACCCTGAAAGGAACCTGGCTTATTCGCTTTTCGTCGTCGGCTCAGTCGCGGCAGCGCCATCGCCGGGGGCCGGCGCGGTCTTCGCTTCCGCACTGGTTGCCGGAACCTCGCGGCCGCGGCCCTCGATCAGCCGCTCATAGGCGGAGATCAGTGTCACGTAAGGATTGACCCAGAGCCAGCCCTCACGCGTGAACACCTGTACGTCGAAGTGCAGGTGGACAGTGGTGCCGCCCTGGTAATCCTGATAGTTCGACACCAGCCCGAGCTTCTCGCCCTCGGCGACGTGCCGGCCGTTCAACACGCCATCGGCGTCGAGTTGCGCCGGGTCCATGTGCATGTAGCGGAAGCGGACGTGCTCGGTCTGGGTGTTGACCAGCAAGGTCACGGCCTCGCGCTTGGGCGAGCGCAGCAAGGTGCCGTCGCGCACCGCGATCACCGGGAAGATGTTGGGCTCGCAGCGGTCGGCACTCTCGTTGCGCAGCCGGCATGCGGACGGCCGGATGTCCTGGCCCTGATGGCCGAAGCCGCTGGCGCATTGTCCGACTTCGAAATCGCGTGCCTCGCAGAAATTGTCCTGCCACGGATAGGAGTAGTTTTCGCGCGCGGACTCGTCGAATACCAGCGGCTTGTCATTCGACTTGCAGTGGTACTTCGCGCCTTTGTGGGACGGCGGCGGCACCCGGCCGCGCTGGAAGCAGTCGCCCCAGTTCAGGAAAGATTGCGAATTGGCATAGGCAGGGGCTTCCTTGAGCGGGAAACGGATCTGCGAATAGACCGTCCAGTCGGCATGGCCGCTCTGTTCGCGATAGCCGCTGTTGGCGATGATCTCGCCCGACGGGCGATAGGTGAAGTCGGGCGACACATTGACGGGACGCGGCGCGACATCTGCCGTCTTGTTGCTGCGCGGGCGCGACGGCTGGCCGCCGACGATACGCAATGCCTTGATGAAGCGTTCGGCCACCGTGGAGGCTTCGCGGCAGGCGAGGCGGTCGGCGCGCGGCACACTGTCGAGGCAATGGATCGACACCACATAGGGCACGCCGAAGGCGGTGAACCGATAACGCACGAAACCTTCGCGGATCACGCGGTGAATGTCCGGAAACTGACCTTGCAGCGCGCGCACCGCTTCGCCCTTGCCCGCGACCGGATCGTTGAGGTCGTAGACCAGCAGTGAACCGGTGATCTGCACCTCGACCGGCTTGGCGTAGACGCGCTCCGGTGCACCGCCATCGGGCGCACGCGGCAGGCTGAACAGTGCGTCGTAACCGGCGCCGCCGGCGACGAACATTTCGGCTTTGTTGAACCCGGACTGATAATGCGAGATCGCGATGCTGCCCGGTGCGCCGTTATCCTGGTCCTTGACGTAGCCGGCGGTGTCGAACGGCAGCAGCACCGGGATCGGGCTGCGGCTGATGCCGGAGAACAGCGGAGAAGTGATGGCGTTCAACTGCTCGAACGCCGGCATCACGCGCGGATCGGATGCCGACAGCCGGCGGCGGCTGGTAAAGGTGAAGCGGCCGGCGAGATCCGGATGCGCCGCGATCTCGGACTTGAACTGATCGAGCGCCGCACGCCATTCGACATGCACCGCGGAGATCGCGGGCGTCTTGAAGTCCTCGGCGGCGGTCGCGGGCGTCGCAAGCAACACCAGACCCACGAGCGCTGAGAGGCACCGCCTTCCAGAGATGATATCAGCGCAACGTGAGAAAGTGTTTCGCAATCGTTCGGCTCCCGCGGGCCGTCAGGTCATCGGTCTGATGAGATCAGTCCTTGGTCAATCCTTGGCGCGCTCGACGTAGGAACCGTCTTCCGTTAACACCACAATCCGCGTTCCGACGCCGACATGCGGCGGCACCGCCGAACGGACGCCGTTCGACAGCATGGCGGGCTTGTAGGACGACGAGGCGGTCTGGCCCTTGGTCACTGGCTCGGTCTCGACCACTTCGAGGGTGACGCGCTGCGGCAGGGTGATGGCGACCGGCACCACGTCGTGCATCGACAGCTTCACGGTCATGTTTTCCTGAAGGTAAGGCGCGGAACTGCCGATCACGTCCTTCGGCACCTGAACCTGATCGTAGGTCTCGGCATTCATGAAGTGGAAGCCGTCACCGTCTTCATAAAGGAAGTTGTAGTTGCGATCCTCGATGGTGGCGCGCTCGACCTGGTCGGTGGTCTTGTAGCGTTCGGAGATCTTTACGCCGTCGCTGATTCGGCGCATTTCGATCTGACTGACCGGCGTGCCCTTGCCGGGATGGATGTTTTCGGCGGACAGGACCACATAGAGATGGCCGTTTTGCTCGATTACATTGCCCTTGCGGATAGAACTGGCGATGACTCTCACAGAAAATATTCCTAGCGTTCGGGTTCGGGGCCGATCCGGGCACGACGGTTCCGGCGGCGAAGCGGTTTCGGGCTGCAACATACTGATTTGGGCCGCTGACGCTAGGGGGCCGCGGCCAACATTTGCGCGGCGCCTCGGCTGGCGATCATGAAACTGGCCGATCTCCCTTCGCCGTGGTGGAACCGAAATCGCCATCAGGATCGCCGGCCATTTTTGGCCGCGCGCGGCGCAATCACTGCTGCGTGCCGGACGTGGTTCACGGCAGCCGGATTCGTCGAGGTCGAAACCGGCGTTCTTCAGGTGTCGCCGGGCAATGAGACCCATCTGCACGCGCCGCGCACCGCATTGATCGGTGCGGAGGGCGAAAACCAGCCGCGCTACTTGCGCACCTCGCCGGAGTTTGCCTGCAAGAAATTGCTCGCGGCTGGCGAGACGCGGATTGTCGAGTTCGCCCGCGTGTTCCGCGACCGCGAGCGCGGCGACCTGCATCTGCCGGAATTCACCATGCTGGAGTGGTATCGCGCCGATGAGCCTTACGAGGCGGTGATCGCCGATTGTCTCGCATTGATCGCGCTGGCGGCGGACACCGCGCAGACCCGCGCCTTTTCTTTTCGGGGACGGAGTGCCGATCCGTTCGCGAGAGCCGAATGGGTGACCGTCGCGGAGGCGTTTCGATGCTCCGCCGGTATCGATTTGCTGGCGACGATCGACGGCGGGGAAGGTGACCGCGACGCGTTCGCCGCTGTGGCGCGCGGCAAGGTACGGGTGGCGGACGACGACACCTGGTCGGACATCTTCAGCAAGGTTCTGGTCGAGCACGTCGAGCGGCACCTCGGGCAGGGCCGGCCGACGGTCCTCTATGAATATCCGGCCCCAGAGTCGGCGTTGGCGCGTACAAAACCGTCTGACCCGCGTGTGTCGGAACGCTTCGAGATCTATGCCTGCGGCGTCGAACTCGCCAACGGCTTTGGCGAACTGACCGATGCGCGCGAACAGCGGCGGCGTTTCGAACTGGCGATGGACGACAAGGAGCGGCTTTATGGCGAACGCTATCCGCTGGACGAGGATTTCCTCGCTGCACTTCAATCAATGCCACAAGCGAGCGGCGTCGCGCTCGGCTTCGACCGGCTGGTGATGCTGGCGTCCGGCGCGCAGCGGATTGATCAGGTGGTGTGGACGCCGCCGGCAGGCAACGCATGAACGAGAAGGTTTCCACCACGCTGCGCCAGCCGCAGCAATTGATATCGCAGGGCCTTGCGCCTGCATCGGCTCTGCAAGATCTGGAGAAGGTCGCGGCGCGCTACGCCGTGGCGCTGACGCCCGATGTCGCGGCGTTGATCGATCCGAACGATCCAACTGATCCGATCGCGCTTCAATACGTTCCCGACGTGAAGGAGCTGGACAGTCAGCCGATCGAGAACGTCGATCCGATCGGCGATCACGCGCGTTCGCCGGTGGAGGGCATCGTCCATCGTTATCCGGACCGCGTGCTGCTCAAGCTGGTGCATGTCTGTGCGGTCTATTGCCGCTTCTGCTTCCGCCGCGAGATGGTGGGACCGGGCAAGGACAGCGCGCTGACGCCGGATGTCTACAACGCGGCACTCAATTACATCTGGTCGCATCCGGAAATCTGGGAGGTGATCCTCACCGGCGGCGATCCGCTGATGCTGTCGCCGCGCCGCATGGCCGAGGTGATGGCCGATCTCGCTGCCATCGATCACGTCAAGATCGTCCGCATCCATACCCGCGTGCCGATGGCCGATCCCGCGCGCGTCAGCGCCGAGATGGTCGCGGCATTGCGCGTACCGAATGCAACGACATGGCTTGCGGTTCATGCCAACCATGCGCGGGAGTTTTCCGAAGCGGCACGCGAAGCCTGTGCGCGGATCGTCGACGCCGGTATTCCGATGGTTAGCCAGTCGGTGCTGCTCGCCGGTGTCAACGACAACCTGCAAGCGCTCGAAGCCCTGATGCGCGCTTTCGTCGAATGCCGGATCAAGCCGTATTACCTGCATCACGGCGATCTGGCGCCGGGCACCGCGCATCTGCGCACCACGCTGGAAAAGGGCCAGCAACTGATGCGCGAGATGCGCGGCCGCGTCTCGGGGCTGTGCCAGCCGGAATTCGTGCTGGATATCCCCGGCGGCTTCGGCAAGGCCCCGGTCGGGCCGAGCTATCTCGCGCGCGGTGCCGGCAGCGATGCGGCGGATTATCAGGTCGCCGACTTCTGCGGCGGGCTCCATGCCTACCCACCACGAATATGACGGGCCGTCGCGATGACGAAGCAGGAGCCGCCTGACGACGACGGCAACCGCGGAGTCGAGAACGCGGTGCTGCTCGGCTTTTTCATCGTGCTGGTCGCCGCCGGCGCGTGGCTGCTGATGACCATGGCGGATGTGCGCAAGGGGCTCGATTGCTCGGCGCAGGGGCGGCGCAATTGCGGAACGATCGAACTGCCGGAACGTTCTCGTTAAGGCGCTTTAATGCGTTGCGTTCATTCCGATCGATGCAGATGCATGATGCCCCGCCGCAAAGTGAAAATCGGTCAGAATGCGACGCACTGTAGCGCGCCGGTCTCGAATCCGCTTCAATGCGGCCGATGCCGAACCAATGGAGGCCGACATGAACAGATGGATTGCGACAACGGCCTTGCTGCTGATGATCGCCGCCCCCGAGGCGATCGCGCAGAGCGGGCGGAGCGGGACGAGCCCGACCATGCCGGGGGCCAACACGGCCATCCCGGAGGCGCCGGTTGGACACCGTCAGCCGCGTCGCAGCGATGTCTCGGAGAACGCGGTGCAACGCGATCCCAACGATCCGATCTCGCGCGAGGACGCTGCGCTCGACCGCAAGCTCAAGAGCATTTGTCGCGGCTGCTGACCGGGCCGGCTACTTGTCCCGCGCGGCAAGCGCTACGCCGATCAGGGTCGCGCCGCCGAACAACAGGTTGATGCCGACCAGAAGACCGATCGCCCACAGCGCTGAGCCGGGCAGGCCGGCGATAATGATCAGCGCGACGATGATATCCATGATGCCCGCGGTCAGCATCCAGCCCCAGCGCTGCGACAGTTCGCGGCGATGCTCCAGCGCATACATGATGGTGGTGACGCCTTCCGCGAGGAAGTAGGCCCCGACCACGATGGTCAGTGTCAGGGTGCCCTGAACCGGTCGCGCCAGCAGGATGACGCCGACCACGATCGCCAGCACTGCCGAGATCAACGACCACCAGAATCCGGGCATTTGCCGGGCCCAGAACGTCAGCGCCAGCCCGATGACACCGCTGACGAGAAACATCCAGCCAAGGAAGACGGTGACCGCAAGGCTCGCCAGCGGCGGCAGGATCATCGCTGCCAGTCCGAGGATCACGAGCAGGATGCCTTCGATCAGGAAGGCTTTCCAGTTGGCATGCACGGCCGCGTGCATCTTCGACGGCAGATCGCCGGTATCCTGGGGGAGTGTCATGGGAGTCTCCTGCGGCTGCGGGAATCCGCGCGGTGAGGGGCATTTCAGCGACGTCTCAACGGGCAGGCGCATTGCTGGTTCCATCGATCAATCGAGAATGGCGACGGCACGTGTCCAGCCCGCCGACGCTCGCTCGATCTTCACCGGAAAGCACGACACCGTAAATCCGGTCGACGGCAGTTGCTCGAGGTTATGCAGCTTTTCGAGATGACAATAGCCGATGTGGCGACCGGCCTTGTGGCCTTCCCAGATCAGGCTGGCGTCGTGGGTCTCGGCGTACCTCTTCGCGGTGTGCACGAACGGCGCGTCCCAACTCCAGCCGTCGGTGCCGGTGAGGCGCACGCCGCGCTCGAGCAGATACATCGTGGCTTCATAACCCATGCCGCAGCCGGAGGTGACGTAGTCGGCCTGACCGTACTTCGCGCCGGCGCTGGTGTTGACGACGACGATCTCGAGCGGCTGAAGCGTGTGTCCGATGCGCTTGAGTTCGTCGGCGACATCGGCTGCGGTCGCGACATAGCCGTCCGGCAAATGGCGGAAGTCGAGTTTGACGCCGGGCTGCAGGCACCACTCCAGCGGGACCTCGTCGATGGTCCACGCGCGCTCGCCGCGATTCATTGTCGGGTGGAAGTGATACGGCGCGTCGAGATGCGTGCCATTGTGGGTCGAGAGGTTGATTGCCTCCACCGCCCAGCCCTGGCCGTCCGGCAAATCCTCGGCCTTGAGGCCGTCGAAGAATTGCAGCATCCGCGGCAGGCCCTGCTGATGATCGATGTACTGAATGGTGGGATGGTTGCCGGGCGGGTCAGCCGGGACGTCGTTTTGCAGAGGCACGGAAATGTCGATCAACTTGCGAGCCATGGTCATTCAGTCTCCGGCGGATGCGTCGCGCCGCGAGAGTAGCGCGCGCCTCGCGCGGGCCCAACAGGATCGATGCGTCGGGGTGGAGCGGAGGTCTCCTTCCACAATGCGCGGCAAGACGGCTTGCCCGCGCCGATAAACGCCTTTATACGTTCGCCGCTGTCTCCGGAACGCGCTGCTTCGCGGCCGTCCGGCGCGGGGTCGACGTTTCTTCAAGCGGTTGATTTGGCGGATATTTTCACGGCAGCGCGGAACTTGGGCCGGATCGCGACGATCGCCTCCAGCCTGGTGTTTCGCTCCCTTCGTCTATCGGTTAGGACGCCACCCTTTCACGGTGGAGAGAGCGGTTCGATTCCGCTAGGGAGCGCCACAATTTCAATGATTTAGCCAATCATGTAAGACGGGTTGCGAGGCCGAGCCGGGCCTCTTGTCGAGGGCTATCCGCACCATGTTCAAAGCCGGACTGATCGTTGTTTTCGGGATCGTCGCGCCGTCGATGGCGCTGGCGCAGTCGGATGTCCGACTGCCCAACGCGCCTCGCACGACGCTGGAGAAGCCGTTGAAGCGCGCGCCGAATCCATGCGCGGCGTTCGGTCCGGGATTCGTGAAGGTCGAGGGCTCGGACACCTGCGTCCGGCTCGGCGGCTCCATCAGTATTGGCACCGGTGGCGGATCGGGCATTCGTAGCGGGCCGCGCTGACGCGGCGATGAGGTGAGGAGATCGCCATGCGTCTCGATATCATCGTCCCGGTCATGATGTGTTGTGCGCTGTTGTGGTGGTTCGGCCAGGGCATGAGCTGGACCCGGCGTGCAGTGGTGACCGCCGTGACGCTGGCATTGATCGTCGGCATTCTCTGGTTCGAACGCAGCTTCAATTAGGCCGTGAACTCATAAATTGCGGCTGGTCGGTGTTCGAGTGGCAACTGTTGTTTTGCCGGAGACCAGATTTCGGCTCAGATTGAACTGGTACGCAGCCGCCCCTCGTAATCACGTTTGCCGAGCGGTACGCCTCGCGAGCGCAGGATGTTGTATGCGGTGACGGCGTGGAAATGGAAGTTTGGCAGAGAGAACGAGAGAATGAAAGTCTCCGACGTAAAGGCCAGCCTTCGCGGGCCGATCTGGAGATCGAGGTGCTTGCCCGCGCAGTCGTTAATCTCCTCGGGATCGAATGCCTCCAGCATCGTTTCTGCGTTGCCGATCATCGCCTGCAGGTCAGTAAAGGGGACAGGTCCGACCAAGGCGGGAGGGGTGAAAGCGCCGGTCTTCAGAGCCTCGACCCCCCACACGGAATGATGCCATGCCGCTTCGATCTGAAAATGAAACGGTGCCATGTCGTCGAAGAGGCGGGTATTCACGAAATTGTCGGGATCGACGCCGGTGTCTGAAAAGTGGGTGGCCGCACGGTCGAGAAAGCCTCCGACGGATCTGACGGTTTGCAGGAAAGTCGGCACGCTGAGGTCGTAGAGTGATGTCGGCATGACTTTCCTCTCTCGAGCAGTTTGACTCACAATGGCACGTGGCACGATGGCTACAAAGTCAAGGCAAGCGCGGTCATAGACCGGCGGTCTGACCCATTAAGACGACGCCGTTGCATCAGCGTCGGTTCATTCGCAGTTCGCAAAAAGAAAGGCCCCGCATGACGGAGCCTTTCTTCATGCCTGCGATGCTGCTCGTGATTACTTTGCTCAGCGGAAGAATAGCCACAGCAGAATAATGATCGGTATCGGTACGCCGAGCAGCCACAGCAATATGCCGCGTCCCATAAGCATCTCCTCGATTTGTTGTCGTCGAGATAACGCATTGGGGCGCTGCATGTTCCTGCGCTATTACTTTCCGCGTTATTACCAGTGTCCGGTGTTCGGCATCGAGGTCCACGGTTCTTGCGGCGGCTTGGCGTCGCCGGCCTGCAGCAGTTCGATCGAATGCAGATCCGGCGAGCGGACGAAAGCCATCTGGCCGTCGCGCGGCGGACGATTGATGGTGATGCCGAGCTTCATCAGGCGTTCGCAGGTCGCATAGATATCGTCGACCTCATAGGCGAGGTGGCCGAAGAAACGATCCTCGCCGTATTTTTCCTCGTCCCAGTTGTAGGTGAGTTCGACCAGCGGCGCGCCGCGGCCTCCGCTTGCCTTGATGAGGTGTTCGTCGGCGGCGGCGCCGAGGAAGACGAGCGTGAACCGGCCCTTGTCGTTGTCGATGCGGCGGACTTCCTTGAGGCCGAGCGCATCGCAGTAAAATTTCAGGGCGGTGTCGAGATTGCGGACGCGCAGCATGGTGTGCAGATAACGCATGATGGGTTCTCCAGCGGCATCGGTCGGGCGATCATCGGTCCACACTGCGCGGGCCGTGATCCTGATCGGGATCAATAACGGTTTTGACGCGGTCGCGCGAGCCATGCCCGTGCGCACGAGCCATGATTGCGGCAAGGTCCTGTTAACGATTTGCATCGCTCGTGCTTTGGGATGCGGGGCCGCGTGATATCCTCAGGCCATGATCACGCTCGCGCCAGTATCCTCCGTTCTCGCCGCCACCGCCGACCAGGGCGGGCGGGCGCCACAGGTGATCGACGTCAAGGACCCTGCCGTGACGACCTATTGGGCCGGGCGCTTCAACGTCACGCAGGACCGGTTGTTCACCGCCATCGGTGAAGTCGGCGGTTCGGTGGCGGCCGTACGTCGCTATCTCGCGAAATAGCTTTCGATAGATCCGACGGCTGGTGGATGACCCGGACACAGTTTCCGGGCCGATGATGCCTGAACCAAACATTTGCGATAACGTTCCCTGAAACGAGTGCATGGATCAGGGCGGCCAGATGATCGCGAAAGACCTTCAGAGCGGCGTGGAACAACTCGGCGAGATGATCGCGACCTCGTCGGCGATCGTGCCTTTCACCGGTGCGGGCATCTCGACGGAAAGCGGCATTCCGGATTTCCGCTCGCCCGGTGGGCTGTGGACCCGCAACCGGCCAATCCCGTTCGACGAATTCGTCGCGAGCCAGGAGGCGCGCGATGAATCGTGGCGCCGGCGTTTCAATATGGAAGCGACCTTTGCCGCCGCGCGGCCGGGACGCGGGCATCGCGCACTGGCCGCGCTTTACAAGGCCGGCAAGGTTCCCGGCGTCATCACCCAGAACATCGACAACCTGCATCAGGCGTCGGGAATTGCCGGTGACGACGTCATCGAACTGCACGGCAACACGACCTATGCCCGCTGCCTCGGCTGTGACACGCGCTACGATCTCGTCTGGGCCAAGGCGCAATTCGATACGACCGGACGCGCGCCCGTCTGTGATGCCTGCGCGCAACCGGTAAAGACCGCGACGATTTCGTTCGGGCAATCGATGCCGGAGGACGAGATGCGCCGTGCCACCGAGCTGGCGCAAGCCTGCGATCTGTTTGTGGTGATTGGATCGTCACTGGTGGTGTGGCCGGCGGCAGGCATGCCGTTGCTGGCGAAAAACGCGGGCGCGCGTCTCGTCATCGTCAACAGAGAGCCGACCGAACAGGATGACGACGCCGATCTGGTGATCCGTCACGATATCGGTGACACGCTGGGACCATTCGTCGGCAACTGACCGATCGCGATCGTTTCCACGGATCGATTCAAAAACAGGTGAGCCACGCCTTCGCGAAATTGATTCGCGAGACTCAAGACTGTTTATAGATCGTTGACGTGCGGTTTTTTGTGTTTGCGAGCGGAGCGGGAGTGCTATCGTCGAATCAGGAGATTCGCGGGGCGTCATCAAGAGTAGCGGCTGCGAGAGTCGTCGCACGTTGCCGTCAGGGCAGCGTTGCCAAAAGTTTTTCGAACGTGTGAGGTCCGGGGTCATGGGGTCGGACGGATTTGAGTCCAAGCAATTTGGAACGCGGGCGGGCGGCGTGGATAAAACCACGTCTGACACGTTTGCAAGCGACAGCCGCGGAACCACGCTGGATCAGTTCGCCGGCCTGAGCGAAGCCAACAAGCTGGTCGAGGTTCGTGGCGTCATCAAGTGGTTCGATGCCTCCAAGGGTTATGGCTTCATCGTCCCCGAAGACGGATCGACCGACGTGTTGCTCCACGTCACGGTACTGCGACGCGATGGTTATCAGACCGCCTACGAGGGCGCGCGCATCGTCTGCGAGTGCGTGCAGCGGCAGAAGGGCTATCAGGCCTTCCGTGTCGTCTCGATGGACGAGTCGACGGCCATTCATCCGGCGCAGATGCTGCCGCCGCGTACCCATGTCAATGTCACGCCGACCAGCGGGCTCGAGCGTGCGCAGGTGAAGTGGTTCAACCGGCTGCGCGGTTTCGGCTTCGTCACCTGCGGCGAGGGCACGCCAGATATCTTCGTCCACATGGAGACCCTGCGCCGTTATGGCATGACCGAGCTGCGCCCCGGCCAGTATGTGCTGGTGCGGTTCGGGCCCGGCTCCAAGGGCATGATGGCGGCGGAGATCCATCCGGAGCACGGTCCCGCCGGATTGGCCTCGCACTGATCCACGAACGCTCCACTCTTCAAAAGCCTGTCAGATCACGCGGTTAAGGCGACCGCGCGGTTGCGCTTGGCGTAAAAGCGGTTACCTATCGTCACCGTCGGACATTCAGGCGCGGTTCGGGCAGGATTTCATGTCGGTAATATTGATGCGATGGCTTGAGCGTTGTTCTCGGCGGACAGGGCGGTGGCTGGTCGCGCTGGCGATTTTTGTCGTCGCCGTTGGGGCGACCGGCGACGCGCGCGCCGCCGAACTGCAAACCCTCGAGATCGCGACCAAGACCGGCGTCCAGGTGTTTTCCGTCGAGGTGGCGACCACCGAGGAGGAGAAGCTCACGGGCCTGATGTACCGCAAGGAATTGCCGGACGGCCGCGGCATGTTGTTCGATTTCTCACCGGAGCAGGAAGTCTCGATGTGGATGAAGAACACCTTCATTCCGCTCGACATGATCTTCATCCGGGCCGACGGGCGAATCCTGCGCATCGCCGAGGATACGGTGCCGCAATCGACCAAAATCATCCCGTCGCGGGGGCTGGCGAAGGGCGTTCTCGAAGTGATCGCCGGGACAGCCAAGAAATATGGTATCGCGCCGGGCGATCGCGTGGCGCATCCGCTCTTCAATGGTCGTTGAGGGTGCGCGTCGCGACTTGCTGGCGCCGCCGGGAGCGTGTATCGACATCTCGCCGTAGCAAACCCGTCTTCGCGGTTTGCGGGTCGATCGGGGTATAGCGCAGCCTGGTAGCGCGGCAGTTTTGGGTACTGCAGGTCGTTGGTTCGAATCCAGCTGCCCCGACCAAAATCACAACAGCATCAATGGCATGGTCCTGGAAGCACGCGCTTCCGCATGGGCAGCGTGGGAATATGATCCGGCTCGACAACATCAGCAAGCAGAATGGCCACCAACTCCTGTTCGTAGAGGCTTCCGTGGCGCTCCAGCGCGGCGAAAAGGTTGGGTTGGTCGGTCCCAACGGCGCGGGCAAGACCACGCTGTTCCGGATGATCACCGGGCAGGACTTGCCTGACGAGGGGCAGGTGGCGGTCGATCGCGGCGTCACCATCGGCTACTTCAGCCAGGATGTCGGCGAGATGGCCGGGCGCAGCGCCGTCGCCGAGGTGATGGACGGCGCGGGGCCGGTCAGCGAAGTCGCGGTCGAGCTGAAAGATCTGGAAACGGCGATGGCCGATCCGGATCGCGCCGACGAAATGGACGACATCATCGCGCGTTACGGCGAGGTGCAGGCGCGCTTCGAGGAACTCGACGGCTACGCACTCGACGGTCGTGCCCGTGAGGTGCTGGCCGGTCTCGGCTTCAGTCAGGAAATGATGGAGGGCGACGTCGGCAAGCTGTCGGGCGGCTGGAAGATGCGCGTCGCGCTGGCGCGCATTCTCTTGATGCGGCCCGACGCCATGATTCTCGACGAACCGTCGAACCATCTCGATCTCGAAAGCCTGATCTGGCTGGAGCAATTCCTCAAAGGTTATGACGGCCTGTTGCTGATGACCTCGCACGACCGCGCCTTCATGAACCGGATTGTCGGCAAGATCGTCGAGATCGACGGCGGATCGCTCACGACCTATTCGGGCGACTACGAATTCTACGAGCAGCAGCGTGCGCTGAACGAGAAGCAGCAGCAGGCGCAGTTCGAGCGGCAGCAGGCGATGCTCGCCAAGGAAATCAAGTTCATCGAACGCTTCAAGGCGCGCGCCTCGCACGCCGCGCAGGTGCAGAGCCGCGTCAAGAAACTCGACAAGATCGAGCGCGTCGAGCCGCCGCGCCGACGCCAGACCGTGCTGTTCGACTTCCCGACCGCGCCGCGTTCCGGCGAGGATGTCGTCAGCCTGAAGCGCGTTCACAAGGGCTATGGCAGCCGGAGCATCTATCAGGATCTCGACTTCGCGGTCCGTCGCAAGGAACGCTGGTGCGTGATGGGCATCAACGGCGCCGGCAAATCGACGCTGCTCAAGCTGGTGGCCGGCGCG
>JAFKKL010000206.1 GCA_017305595.1 Hyphomicrobiales bacterium
TGATCGAGGCGGTGAAGGACGGCGACCTCTGGAAGCTGTGGTACACCGCAATCCCCGCGCCGGACAAAATGGAGGCCGAGATCGCGCGGCGCCTCGACCTGCAAGAGAAGGGCGCGATGCTGCCGTTCACGGTGAAGGATGCCGACGGCAAGATCGCCGGCATGACCACTTACATGAATGTCGACGCACCGAACCGCCGCGTCGAGATCGGCTCGACATGGTATGCGAAGCGGGTGCAACGCACGCCGCTCAACACCCAATGCAAGCTGATGCTGTTGACGCACGCGTTCGAGAAGCTGGAGTGCATCGCGGTCGAGTTCCGTACCCATTTCTTTAATCACCAGTCGCGGCGCGGCATCGAGCGGCTCGGCGCCAAGCAGGACGGCATCCTGCGCAACCACAGCATCTCGCCGAACGGCACGCTACGCGATACCGTGGTGTTCAGCATCATCGCCTCGGACTGGCCGACGGCGAAAGCGCATCTGACGTATCAACTCAATGAGCGCGTGCGGTAGCACCGGACAGCAATGGACACCTTCGACTATGTGATTGTCGGCGCCGGTTCGGCCGGATGCGTGCTCGCCAACCGGCTGAGCGAGGACGCCGGCGTCGCGGTCTGCGTGTTGGAGGCGGGGCCGCGCGACTGGCATCCGTACATCCATCTGCCGGCGGGTTTCATCAAGACGTTCTATGATCCCAAGATCAACTGGTGCTATTCGCAGGAACCGGGGCCGTGGACGGCGGGCCGCCGCATCTTCGCGCCGCGCGGCAAGACGCTGGGCGGGTCGAGTTCGATCAACGGCCACATCTACAATCGCGGCCAGCATCAGGATTTCGACACCTGGGCGCAGCTCGGCAATCGCGGCTGGGGTTATCCGGACGTGCTGCCGTATTTCCGCCGGCTCGAGCGGCGCATCGGCGAGGGCGAGGACACTTACCGCGGCCGCGACGGCGGACTGACCGTCACCGACATCGGCTGGAGCGATGCGCTATGCGACGCGTTCATCGCCGGCGCGGTGAGCCTCGGGATTCCGCGCAATCCGGATTACAACGGCAAGACGCAGGAGGGCGTGTCCTACGCCCAGCGCACCATTCACAACGGCCGCCGCGTCAGTTCGGCGACCGCGTTCCTGCATCCGGCGATCAAGCGCGGCAATGTTCATGTCATCACCCATGCGCATGCGACCAACGTGGTGTTCGACGGCAAGCGCGCGGTCGGCGTGCGTTACGCCAAGGGTGGGCGCGGCGGCGCGATGCACGAGGTGCGGGCGCGCAAGGAAGTGATCCTCTCAGGCGGCACGTATAATTCGCCGCAGCTGTTGCAACTCTCCGGCGTCGGCGATCCGGCGCTGCTGCAATCGCTCGGCATTGAGCTGCGTCACGCGCTGCCGGGCGTCGGCGAAGGCTTGCAGGATCACTATGCACCGCGCTCGGTGGCGCGGGTGAAGAACATCAAGACCATCAACGAGCGCGCGCGGGGGTTAAACCTCGCGCTGGAAGCGATCAAGTGGGCGACGACGCGGCGCGGCATCCTCGCGCTGTCGCCGACCATGGTTTACTGCTTCTGGCATTCCGGCGAGACCACCGAAAGCTCCGACCTGCAACTCACCTTCACGCCGGCGAGCTACAAGGAAGGCGTGCAGGGCAAGCTGGAAGACGAGCCGGGCATGACCGTGGCGTCATGGCAGCAGCGGCCGGAAAGCCGCGGCTACGTGCATTGCCGCACCAGCGATCCGTTCGAGGCGCCGCTGATCCAGACCAATTATCTCGATGCTGAGCTTGATCGCCGCGTTGTCGTCGCCGGCATGAAACTGGCGCGGCGGCTTTTGGCTTCCACGCCGTTGGCGCCGTACTACGCGCACGAGGATTTTCCCGGACCGGACGTTGTGACCGACGACGAATTTCTCGCCGCGGCGACCGAACGCGCCACCACTACGTTCCATCCCGGCTGCACGTGTCGGATGGGCCCGGCGAGCGCGCCGTGGGCTGTCGTGGACGACCGGCTGCGCGTGCATGGCCTGGAAGGCCTGCGCGTTGTCGATGCC
>JAFKKL010000144.1 GCA_017305595.1 Hyphomicrobiales bacterium
CGCAGCGTAGTGGAGACGACCGGGTGAGGGGATGACGGCATCGTTGCGCGCATTGTCCTGCCTGATCTGCTGTTGCCCCTCACCCCGACCCTCTCCCCGTTTACGGGGAGAGGGAGAAACAAAACAAAACGGCCGGCGAATATCGCCGGCCGTTTTCTAAACGGTTATGCGCGTCGGATCAGACCGCGGTGGAAATCCACTGTTGCAGTTTCTGCTTCGGCGCGGCGCCGACCTGACGCGAGGCCATTTCGCCACCCTTGAAGATCATCAGGGTGGGGATCGACATCACGCCGTACTTCGACGCGGTTTGCGGGCTCTCGTCGACATTGAGCTTGACGATCTTGACCTTGTCGCCCATCGCGCCTGCGATCTCGTCCAGCGCCGGTGCGATCATGCGGCAGGGACCGCACCATTCCGCCCAGAAATCGACCACGACCGGGCCCTCCGCCTTGAGCACCTGTGCGTCGAAATCGGCATCGGAAACCTTGCCTACGGCGGCCATGATATACCTCGTTATTCCTTGAAATCGGCGGCGCGGGAATCGCGCCTCACATCTGGCGCTGAACGTAAGAAGGCGACCCCGCCGGGTCAAGGCTCCCTTATCGCGCCAGCGCGGATGCCAGCCCGGCGTCCAGCGCAGGCGGCAAAAGTTCCATCATTTCAAGTGTTTCGGTCCATGCCAAGGCAGCGCGGATGGTTCGCCCCGGATAGAGCTTGGCAAGCACGGCGCGGTACAGCGCCAGCTGCCGGACGTAGGCGGGCGGGGCATCCTTGGCGTGCGTCGGCGGCGCATGGTTGGTCTTGTAGTCGACGATCAGAACCGCGTTGCCGGTGACCACGAGGCGATCGATCTGGCCGGAGACGACGACATGCCCGCCTCGCGGGCGAGGCAGACGGCCGATGATGGATACCTCGGCGCGGCTGCCGGCCGCGAACACCGGCGCGAAGCGCGGATCGTCGAGCAATGTCAGCGTCTGCACGATCAAAGCCTCGCGTTCGTCGTCGTTCCAGTCGCGCGCGGCGCGGGCGAGATAGCGGCGCGCGGCCTCAATGCGTTGCTCGCGTGCAAGATCGGGCAGCGATTGCAACAGCCGATGCACCAAGGTGCCGCGTTGCAGTGCGCGCGCACGTTGTTCGGATGACTCGCCGCCACGCAGGCCGTGCGCCTTGTCGTCATCGGAGTCTGACGGGCGCAGCACAGAGGCGGCGCGCTGGTCCGGCGGCGCGGTCATGCGAAGCCACGGCGGCAATGAAAGCTCTGTCGTCGTTTCCGCTGTGGATGCTGGTGCAAACGTTGAATGCGTGTCGCCGGTGCGGGTGTAGCGCTTCACCAAGCCGAACGTCGTGTCGATGTCTTCGCATTGCAGATCGGATGCAGCGAGCCCCTTTGCGATGAGGTCGTACCAAGAGTCTTTGCGCACCTCCTTGCGGTTGCCCGGCTGGCAGCCGCCGACGATCAGGCGGTCGGCGGCGCGCGTCATCGCGACGTAAAGCAGGCGACGATATTCGTCCTCGGTGTCGTCCAGCATTGCCGCGCGCGCGGCAGCGACGGCGGCGGGATCGTCTGATTTACTGCCGGCCCAGACGTTGACGCTGAGCCCGTGCGGATCGGCATTGCCTTGCGGCACGCGAATGAGGCGCAGCCGCTGGGTATCGCGCGGCGAGGTGGTGGTGTCGATCATGAACACCACGGAGGCTTCCAGCCCCTTCGCGCCGTGCACCGTCATCACCCGCACCTCGTCGCGGCCGATGTCCATGTCGCGCTTGACGTCGGTGTCGGCGGCGCGCAGCCATGCCATAAAACCTTGCAGCGAGGCCGGGGCCTTGCGCTCGTAGTTCAGCGCGAGATCAAGAAATTCATCGAGCGCGTCGTTGGCTTCCGGCCCAAGCCGCTTAAGAATCCGCGCGCGGCCACCGTCACCGCCGAGCAGCCACGCGTAGAAGGTGAAGGGCGTGCTCTCCAGCGCGCGACGCTCGTACTCCGCGAGCCGATCATGTGCAGCTTGCAGCCTGACATCGGAGTCGGCGTGCTCCGCTAGCGCCTCGCGCAAACTTCCCTTACGCTTTGGCGCGATCTTCAAAAGATCGTCGTCGTCAAGGCCGAACAGCGGACTTTTCAGTGCTACTGCCAGCGCGAGATCGTCGCGTGGCAACAGCAACGCGTCGGTGAGACTCATCAGGTCGATCACCGCGATGTGCTCGGTGAGCTTGAGGCGATCCGCGCCCGCTACCGGAATGCCGGCATATTTCAGCGCCTGAATCACCGCGTTGAATGTCGTCTCGCGCCGCCGCACCAGCACGAGAATGTCGCCATAGCGCAGCCGCCGCCGGTCGTTCGCGGGACCGGTCATGGTGCCGTTGCCGATCAGCGTCGCGATCTCGGCCTGCACGCGCCGCGCAAGCTTCACTTGCGGGCTGGTCTCCGAGACCGCGTCGAATGGCGCCTGCCAGCCTTCGATGTCGGGTCGTTCGTCCGGCTTCTCCAATTCCCATAGATCGATCAGGCTCGGCGCGGCGTCGCCGAGCGCCAGATGCGGCGGCAGGCCGTCGAGATCGGTGGTGATGCTCTTGTAGATATCCTGCGACTTGAACGTTTCGGAGACGGCGGACAGCACCGTTGCGCCGGAGCGGAACGAATAGGTGAAGGACACCGGCGCGAAGCGCAGCCCGGCATGGGTGAAGCGCCGCTCCAGCTCGCGGCGGCGATGATCGAACTCGCGCGGCGCCGCGCCCTGAAATGAGAAAATTGACTGCTTCTCGTCGCCTACCGCGAAGATGGTGCGCTTGACGCCGTCGCGCGCACCCTGGCCGGCGGTGAATTCCGCGATGATGCGATCGACGATATCCCACTGCCGCGGGCTGGTGTCCTGCGCCTCGTCGATCAGCACATGATCGACGCCGCGGTCGAGCTTGTAATGCACCCAGCCGGACGACACGTTGGCGAGCATGGCGAGCGTCTTGTCGATCAGGTCGTCGTAATCGAGCAAGCCGCGTTGCTGCTTCTCGGCGCGATAATGCGATGCCACCGTGCTGGCGATGGTCAGCAACGCCTCGGTGCGGTCGCGCTGGATGATAGCGCGGCGCTTTTCGAGAAGGCTCGCAAGGCGCGCGGCCTCGTCAGCCAGCGTTTGTGCAAGGCCGGGCTGCGCATCCCCGAGCTTCTTGGTGAGAAGCGCCTTGCGCGCCTCCAGACTCTGGGTGAGGAACACGCTGAAATAAATTTCGAGCTGCGCGCCACCATCGAGATCTAATGCGGCCAACAGGCGGTTGGCCTGATCCTGATCGGTCTTGCTGCCGCTCATGAAGATCGCGGCGGCGTGTTTCCATCGCGCGCGCGGCAGATGCGGACCGTCGACGATATCGCGTTCGATGTCTGGGAGCTTGTCGTCGGCGGTAACGCCGAGCGTGAGCGCGAGTTGTGCGCGTGCAGCCTCGACGCCGCCGGCCTGATCGGCCCAGGCAAGGAAATGCTCGCGGCTGAGGCATGCCTCGCGCACCACTTCCTTAAAGGTGACGTCGGCCGCGTAGGCCATTGCCGTTGCGAGCGCGCGGCCGACCGCGCTATCTGGTGCGTTCGATGCCTCCAGCAACACCACGAGATTGGCGCGCTCCATCATCTCGCTCTGGTCGCGGTCATCGAGCACGGCAAAGCGTGCCGGTACGTTAGCCTCGAACGGAAACTGTTGTAGCAGCCGGGTGCAGAGTGCGTGGATGGTCTGCACCTTCAGCCCGCCCGGCGTTTCCAGCGCGCAGGCGAACAGTTCGCGCGCACGCTCCCGCGTTTTGACGGAAGGCTTCGTCGCGCCGGTCGCAAGAATTGCGGCATCGAGCGCGGCATCGTCGAGCGTCACCCAGCGGCCCAACGTTTCGAACACCCGCTGCGCCATGTTGGCGGCGGCGGCCTTGGTGAAGGTGATGCAGAGAATTTTTTCCGGTGAGACGCCATCGAGGAGCAGCCGGATCACGCGGCTGACGAGAACGTGGGTCTTGCCCGCGCCGGCATTAGCCGCGACGAAAGCAGAAGTGCTTGGATCGGACGCCTTGGCCTGCGCCTCGCGCACCGCCAGCGGAATGTCGCGGCGCGCGCTCATGCCTCGCCTCCGTCGTCGCTGCCGCCACCCGCCGACCATTCCTTGATGCGGGCGAGGTCGTCGTAGCGGCCGTAGCGGTTGGTCCACATCGACAGATTGAGCGAGGTGTAGGGTTGCGCCTCGTCGTCGAAGCGGCGGATCAGCGCTTCGAGCTTGCGCAAGGCTTCGTCAGCGCCGTCGTCCGGAAATTGCGGCGTGTCGCCGCGGTTGATCTTGAGTTCGACCGGCTTTTCCTCGCCCGGCGGCGTATTGCCGCTGAGACGGATGTACAGAAGCTCGCTGACGGAGGCGCCGGCGGCGATGCCCTCGAAGCCGCCCTGGCGCAGGATCGCGGCTTCGAGCGTCAGTTGCGGCGACAGCCCCATGCGCACCTGCTTGCCGGTCGGCGGAATGCCGGTCTTGTAGTCGAGCAGCGCGAAGGTGCGGTCGGCACGATGCTCGATGCGGTCGGCGCGCGCCGACAGCGTGAACGCGCGGCCGTCATCGAGGTGAATTTTGGTCTCGCCGCGAATCTCCGCGTCGATACGCGCGACCTCGCCGCGGCGCTCGCGCTCCCAGCCCGCAAACCATCCGGCGATGCGCAGGAAGCGCGGCCACCACAGCGCCCGTGCTTCGGGCCGTTCCATCAGGGGCGCGAAGTGTTGCGCGCCGATGTCGCGCAACGCGGTCTCGATATTGTCGGGCAACGCGTTGGAAAACCGCCGCGAAAAGTCGCCCAGCGCGGCATGGATCGCCGAGCCGCGATCCGCTGCCGTTAACGGCATGTCGACCGGATCGAGCGGGGTGAGTTTCAGGATGCGCTTGGCGAAGATGGTGTAGGGATCGCGCAGCCAGTCCTCGATCTCGGTCACCGACATCTTGAGCGGCCGCAACGCGCGCGGTGGCTTCGGCGCGGGTTGCGCGATCGGCTTGACGGCATCGGGCCGGTCGAGCGCTTCGGCATAGTGCAGATATTTCGCGCCGGCTTCTTTCGCCTTGCGCCATGCGTCCGCACCGGCAGTGGCTTCAAGCCGATGCAGGAAGCGTGACGCGACCGCCGGCGCGCCGCCGGATTTGGCGGCATGGCTGAGGATCACCTCGCGCGCGCCGAACAGTTGCGTGAAGTCGTGCGCGGAGAGGCCGATGCGGCGCTCCGGCAGATCGAGTCCGAGCTGATAGCGCATCGGCCGGCTCAGCCACGGATCGATCCGCGGCGCCGGCGGCCAGGTGCCTTCGATCAAGCCGCCGAGGATGACGCGGTCATGCTCCGTGAGACGTGCTTCCAACAGGCCGTAAATGCGCAGTTGCGCATCGGCGGCGAGCGGCTGCCGCGCCACGCGGTCGCCGAATGCGGTTTGAAAAACTTCGGTGTAATCGCGCAGCGGCACCGGCAATCCGCACGGCGTGGGTTTTCCGTCGACGGTCTCGCTCAACAGGTCGTCGAAGGCATTCAACAGAGCGCGGCCATCATTGTCGTCGAACGCCGGCGTCGCCTTGGTGTCATCGGTTGCGAGCGCGATCAGCGCGATGCGGTGCTGCTCGGCGAGCGCGGTGAAATCCGGCGATGCCTTCGGGCTTTCGAGGGTCGCGAATGTTGTCTGCAACGCCGCGATCAGCGCGGCGGCTTCATCGAGTTGTGACTCCTGCAATTTTGCGCGCGGCTCGCTGCCGTGGATCGCGGAGTCTTCGCCGCGATTGAGCTTGATCAGTTCGGCGCGGAAGGTCGCGAAATCGCGTGCGAGGCCGGCGCTGCCGGTGGCGGGACGCGTGCCGCGCAACAGCGCGAGTTCAAGCGTCTCGATGGCGGTGCGCCAGCCGCTCTGAGCGCGGCCGAGACGAAACAGCGGATGTTTCAACAGCGCCAGTAGTGTCGGCGGCTCCAATCCCTCGCAGGCAGCGCGTGACGCCAACCGCGCGAAAATGCCGACCGGCGTATCGAGCAGCGGATCGCCGCCGGAATCGTCGTAAGAAAGCTTCCAGCGGTCGAACGCCGCCATTACCCGACGTGCCAGCGCGCGGTCCGGCGTCACCAGCGCTGCCGACAGATTGAGTTCGCGCGCTTCGCGCATCGCCACGGCGATCGCCAGCGCTTCCATTTCCGGATTGGGTGCTTCGATCACAGTAAGATCGTGCATCGCGGTCGCGATGTTGCGCGCCACGTCCGGCTCGGCAAGGCGTTGATGCCACTGTCCGGTGGCATTCGCCGGCCGCATCGCTTCCGACGCCAGCACCTCGCGCCCTTGCGGCGCGGGTGGACGAAGCTGAACGACGTCGCGGCGTTCGATGCCGAACCGCGCCAGCAAGCCATGCAGCGCGAATTGCGGATGGTTCGACGCGGGCGCGACATCGTAGTGGCCGCTGGCGTTGCGATGGCCGCCGATGCCGTGCCATGCGTCGTCGTCGAGATCGGTGTCGAGGCCGGGCAGCACCACCGCGCCGTGCGGCAATTGCGCGATGGCGTGCAGTAGTTTCGCCGTTGCCGGGATCGATCCGGTGGAGCCCGCCGCGATCACCGGGCCGTGGTGATGGGTCTTCAATCGCTCCGCTTCGGCGGTGATTAGCAGATCGCGGCGCGTGGCAGGTTCGATGCGATCTTTCTCCTTCAAGTGCGCCGGCCACATCTCGCGCGCGACCTTGAGGAAATCCAGCGACAGCTTCCAGTAGTCGTCGAGCGCGTCGGGCACGAGGCCGTCGAGCGCGACCCAGTCGACGCCGCGCGTCGCCATATCGTCCATCAGTCGCGCCAGATCGGTGGCGAGCGCCAAGGTGGCGGCGGGGCCGCCGACAACCAGCGGCGCGACCAGCGGACTCTTTGGCCGCAGTTGTTTTGCCCAGGCGCCGACCAGTTGCGCCAACGTCAGGCGCCGTTGCAAGCCGCCGAGTGCCGACGGTAGATTGAACGCGTCGCGGATGTCGGTGTCGAGGAACGCGCCTTCGTCTTCGTCGATATCGCCGAGTGTGACGATGCGCGGCAGCACCGCTGCATCGAGCTTCAACACGTCGAGGAACACTTCGCGCGCGAGACGCCCGGCGCGCCGTGTCGGCAGATAGAGTGTTGCCGTCGCCAACAGTTCCGGATTCGCGCGCGCGGCGAAGCCGTCGATCAGCCGGCCGTCCACCAGCGCTTCGATCAGCGTGTGCAGAAACGGCGCGGAGGCGGTAATGTTGAAGACGTGCATGAGCAACCTGATTTGAGAATCAGACTACCCCATCGCAAGGGTGCAATCACAGCGGGAAATCAGTAAGTCGAAATTTCAAGCCGCGCTGGCAAGGAACGCCTGCTCGGCGGCCTGCACCGCGTCGGGCGTGCCGACATGCATCCACAGGCCGTCGAGCCGCAGGCCGAACAGCCGACCCTGTTCGCCCGTGCGGTCGAACAGTTTTGTCAGCGCGAATTCGCCGCTCGGGCTGCCCGCAAAGATCGCGGGCGAGAGAATGGCGACGCCGGCATAGACGAACGGCACCACCTCGCGTTCCTTGCGTCGGCGCAGCGCGCCGTCCGGCAGCATTGCGTAGTCGCCGCTGCCGCTGTAGCCGATGCTGTCGGCGGTCGGCGCCATCAGTAGCAGGATATCCATCCGCGCCGGATCGAAGGCGTCGGCAAGGCGGGCGAGATTCGGCTGCGCGCCATCGATCCATAACGTATCGGCGTTGAGGTGATAGAACGGCGCATCGCCGAGATGCGGCAGCGCTTTCACCACGCCGCCGCCGGTGCCGAGCACCGCGTCGCGCTCGTCGGAGATGGTGATACGCGGCTTGGCTCGCGTGGCCGTGTGATCGATGATCTGATCGGGGAGGTAGTGGACGTTGACGACGGCGTCCGCGACGCCGGCTTCAGCCAATTTGTCGAGGACGTGGTCGAGCAGCGGACGTCCGGCCACCGGCACCAGCGGTTTCGGTATCCGATCGGTCAAGGGCCGCATCCGCGTGCCGAATCCGGCGGCAAGAACCATGGCTTTGGTGGGGCGGGTGGGCATCCTGAACTTTCCCGGCTGACAGGCGGCAAGAGAATCGATTGCGCCGATGCTATCACGCCTGCATCGGTCGATGCTGCCATAGGCATCGAGAATGACAACGATATGACGGGCAGCTTGTCTCGGCGTTTCAGACCTCGACGACCTGCGCTGCGCCGCGCCCCTTCTTCTTCTTTTCGCCCGGCTTGAGGAAATTGACGCCGATCTGGTCGCCATTGACCCAGGCCAGTTCGCAGCGGCGATAGGCGAGGCCGGTGGAGGACAGCAGCAGGAAGAATTCCTTGAGGTTCAGCCCTTCCATCGAGCCTTGAACCGTTAGCTTGGCACCGGTTTCGGAGACGTCTTCCATAGTGCAGTGGCGACGCCAGGTGCCGTCGATGCCCATCAGATGCGCGTTGAAGCCGCGCTCGAAGGTGATGCGTTCGCCGGTCCGCCGCTGTTCCGCCGCCATGCTCGTTTCCCCACAGCCAGCCAATTCTACGGCCTCAGGTTTAAGCCAGGGCTGGCTAACAGAGGGTAAAACCGAAAGCTCAGGTTTGCGGCGGCGGGACGTGGGTGGCGTACCACTCGCGCAGCACCGCCAGCGCCGGGTGCGCCAGCGAGCGGTGGAGATAGGTCCAGATGCGCGGCTGGTGGCGCAGATAGTGCGGTTTGCCGTCGCGCCGGTTGAGCCGGGCGAAAGTGCCGAGCAGGCGGGTGTTGCGCTGCGCCGACATCACCGCGTAGCTCTCCGCGAAGGCGGCGGCGTCGAAGCCGGGATGGAAGCTGCGCCGGGTTTGGGCGTAGCGGGCGAACATCGCCAGTTCGAGCGGTTCCGGTACGTCGATGCGGGCATCCTGCAACAGCGATACCAGATCGTAGCTCGGTGGCCCCATCACGGTATCCTGGAAGTCGATCACGCCGACCTGGCCGATGCCGGGGCGATCGGCGAGCCAGATCAGGTTGGGCGAGTGGAAATCGCGCAGCACCCAGGTTTCATCAGTGGGCTGGCGCGCCAGCAGCGCGTGCCACATCGCCATGAATTCGTCGCGCGCGGCGGCGCTCGGGTCGGCGGCACGGTCGGGCAGATACCATTCCAGCATCAGACCGATCTCGATCAGCATCGCCTCGGTGTCGAAATCGGGAATGGTGTAGGTGGATTGCGGCGTCAGCGGCAGCGTCGATGCCAGCGGCGTGTGATGCAGCTCCGCGAGAAGATCGGTCGCCATCTGGTAGCGCTCGGGGATCGGTTGCGGCGGCGTGCCGCCGATCACGACGTCGCTGCCGAGATCCTCGAGAATGAGGAAGCCGTTGGCCAAGTCAGCGTAGTGGATCGCCGGCGCGGACAGCCCCTGCGCGCGCAGGGCGTTGGCCACCGCCACGAACGGCCGCACGTCTTCGGCGAGATGCACGGCCGCGCTGTAGGATTTGCCGCGATAAAGCGCCGGGCCGTCGGGCCGCTTCGGGGCGTTCATCAGGATCACGGCGCTGTCGCCCTTGAACAGCCGGGAATAGGAACGGGTCGAAGCGTCGCCCGCCATACGCTGTCGGCGTGTCTGGTCGTGGTCACTGCGTTCAAGAAAACGCCGCAACGCCGCGAGCCGCGCGACCCGTGCCGACGCCTTGCCGTGCCCGGTGATCTCGGCAGCGCGGGCGGATGCACCTAATGCAGGACGATGGCTGAGGGCGATATCGATGCGGTCCGCAGGCAAAGCGTGCGCCGCGCGTTCAGGCCACTCGATTAGCACGACGACGCCATCCGGCAGCGGATCGAGGCCGATCTCCTCGAGTTCGCTGGCGTCTTCGATGCGATAGAGGTCGGCATGCAGCAGCGGAAACGACGGCAAGTCGTAAGTTTGCGCCAGCGTGAAGGTCGGGCTCGGCACTTCCAGCGCGTCGTCGCCGGCGAAGTAACGGATCATCGCGCGCGCTGCGGCGGTCTTGCCGGCGCCGAGATCGCCCGACAGCGTGATGACGTCGCCGGCATTGATGAGCAACGCGAGGTCCGCCATCAGATTGGCGGTCGCCGCCTCGTTGGCGAGCGCCACGGCGAATGTCGCGGGAGCCGCCGTCATTCAGCCGCGCTGCGATGGATGGCCTGATCGGCGGGGAATTCGCACGTCACTGTGGTGCCTTTACCGACAGCGGAATCCACCCGCACCTTGCCGCCGTGCAATTCGACGAAGGAACGCACCAGTGACAGGCCGAGCCCTGCGCCGCGATGCCGCGAGCCGTTGGAATGGCTCTCGAACCAGTCGAACACCTTGTCTTTCACATCGGCCGGGATGCCGGGGCCATGGTCGCTGACGGCGAAGACGACGCTATGGTCGTTGCGCCGTGCGCTGAGCGTGACGGCAGACTCCTGCGGCGCGAAGCCGACCGCATTGGCGAGCAGATTGTAGAGCACCTGCACCACGCGGCGTTCGTCGCCGACGAACTGGCCGATGTTCGGATCGGCATCCACACGCAGCGCGATGTGGTCGCGCGCCAACCGGTCCTGAATGCCTTCGGCGGCCGCGTCGATCGCCTTGCGGATATCGACCGGGCCGAGATTGAGTGTCATCGCGCCGGCGTCGATGGTGGCGAGGTCGAGGATGTTGTTGATGATCGCGAGCAGCGCGTTGGTCGAGGCGGTGATGTAGCCGAGATATTCGTCCTGCTTCATCGTCAGCGGGCCAGTGGATGGATCGCTGAGGAAGTGCGCGAAACCGATGATGGTGGTCAGCGGCGAGCGCAGTTCGTAGGAGACGTGGTGGACGAAATCCACCTTCATCTGATCGGCGGCTTCCAGTGCTTCGTTGCGCTCGCGCAGTGCGCGCTCGACGTTCTCGGTGTCGGTGATGTCCTGGAATGTCAGCATGGTGGCGCCGTCAGGCAGCGGCAACGTCATGCAATCGAGCACGCTGCCGTCGCTGCGTTCCATCTTCAGCGGCTGCGGGCCGCGATTCTCGATGGCGGTGATGGCATCGCGAATGGTGTGCCACGCCGCGTCGTCGCTGTAGAGCGGCTTGCACCAATCCACCACGGCTTCGATATGCGGCTGCTCGTTGAGCGCTTCGGGCGACAGCCGCCACATCTTGGCGAAGGCTGGATTGAACAGTTGCGCGCGGCCGTTGCTGCCGAACACGGCGACCGCTTCCGCGAGATTGTCGAGCGTCTCGCGCTGCACGCGGATCAGGCCGTCGAAGCGCCGCGCCAGATCGAGGCTTTCGGTGACGTCGTCGAACAGATAGGTCACGCCGCCTTCGGGATTCGGTGTGGTGACGATGCTGACCGCGCGGCCGTCGGGCAGATACCAGACGTCCTTGGCCGGCTCCACCGCGCGATAGGCTTCGTGCAGCCGTGTTTTCCAGGCGCGGAAATCCGGCTGCTCGGGAATCTTTCGCGCCGCGCGCAGCTTGTCGAGAATGCCGGAGTCGTCGGGATTGGTGTCGAGGAAATTGCGGTCGAGATCCCACAGCCGGCGATAGGAATCGTTATAGAACGCCAGCCGCCGCTCTGCGTCGAACACCGCGACGCCGGACGAGAGTTGATCGAGCGTGCGGCGATGCGCGTCGGCCATGCGTTGCAGCGCCGCACGCAGGTTTGCGGCTTCGGTGGCGTCAATGGCGAGGCCGGCGCTGCCGCCCGGTACGTTGCGCGCGTGAATGTCGTAGATGCGTCGCTCGCCGCCGACCACGACGGGCAAGCGCGCATCGAACGCGACGTTGTCGTTGAGCGTGCGCGCCATGGCGGCGCGATCGTCGCTGTCGAGCAATTCAAGGTTGCCGGCAACCGCATCGGCAGGTGTCGCCGCGTCCGTAGCGCTGGCATAGGCGGCGTTTGCATAGGCCAGTTGCCCGTTAGCCTTGCGCGCCCACAGCGGCCACGGCGCGGAGGCCGCGATGCCGCGCAGCATTTCGGTTTCGGCAACGAGATCGCGATAGCGCAGGCTCATTTCCGCGAGATCGCGGCGCAAGCCGCCGAGTTCGCGAATCCGCACGATGGCCTGGCCGCCGATGGCGCGGCCCATCGCTTCCACTGCGCGGCCGTTGCTGGCGGTGAGATGAAGCTGGAAACTCTCGCCGGCTTCGCGCAATGCGTCGACGGCGTGATCCATCTGCAAGGCCGGCTCCGGCGGCAGCCAGGTGCCGAATGCCAGCACGCGTTGCGGCGCCAGCGACGGGGAATCCTGCGGCAACAGTAAGGCGACGTCGCCGCTGATGTCCGGGCGATCGTCACCGGCGGGCCACGAAATCAGCACCTGCGGTTCGGCGAACAGCAGCGCGCGGTAGCGGTCGGTTTCCGCCTGCAAGGCGTGGAGGTCGGTCTTGAGGCGGCGTTCGTTGGTGGCGGCGCGCATCCGCGTGCGCATCAGCAGAATGGCGGCGAGCACGGAGAAGCATGCCACGCTCGACGACAGCAGCATCGCCATGATGCCGCGCTGGTCGAGATCGGCGAAGATCGCTAATGCGGAACCGAGGTCGCTGGCTTGTGCCGGCGATGCGGCGAGGGCCGTGGTCGCGGCGAGGCCGATCATGCCGTCGCGCACCAGGGATGTGCATGACAGCATGGTCCGACGTATCGCTGCGATGACGCCTGACATCGTTCGCCCCAAAACCGCACGGACGCATCGCGGCCCACCGGCACCGCGCGCGAATCGCTCTCAATATCCCTCAACCGGACTCGCACGAACAGAGTCCAGACCGTGAACGGGAGTCGCGGGTGGAAAAAATGCGGAGCTGTGTGCGGCGAAGCGATTCGGTCCCGGCGGATTCAGCGCCCGGTCGAGCCGAAGCCGCCGGTGCCGCGCGCGGTGGCGGAGAGTTCGCCGTCGGCGGGAACCAGCGTTGCGCGCGTCACCGGCGCGACGATCATCTGCGCGATGCGCTCGCCGCGCTTGATGGTGAAGGGTTCGCGGCCGTGGTTGATCAAGAGCACGTTGATCTCGCCGCGATAGTCGGCGTCGATGGTGCCGGGCGAATTGAGCGCGGTGACGCCGAATTTGGCGGCGAGGCCGGAGCGCGGTCGCACCTGCGCCTCGAAGCCGGGCGGCAGCGCAATGACGAGGCCGGTCGGAATCATGCCGTAGGCACCGGGCGCAAGCACCATCGGCGCATCGTCAGGAACCGCGGCGACGAGGTCCATGCCGGCAGCATGTTCGGTCTGATAGGCCGGCGGCGGCAGGCCGCGCCCGTGCGGCAGTTGCAGGAATTCGACGGTCACGGATGTTTGCGGTGAAACGGTCATGATGCGGGCTTCCGTAGCGTGGCGGCGATCTGCGCAACGAGATGCGTTGCGACCTCGTCCTTACCCATCGCGGGCCAGGAGTCGACACGGACGCCGTCCGCCGCGCCGTCATCCTTGCTGATGAGATGCACGGTGTTGCGGTCGCCGCCCATGATGCCGGTTGCGGGCGAGACGTCGTTGGCGACGATCCAGTCGCAGCCTTTTCGCGCGAGTTTCGAGCGGGCGTTATCGAGCAGGTGTTCGGTTTCCGCCGCGAAGCCGATCACCAGCGGCGGCCGCCCCTCGATGCGATGCGCGATGGTGGCGAGGATGTCAGGGTTCTCGACGAGGTCGAGTTGCGGAAAGCCGCTCGCGGTCTTCTTGATCTTTTGCTCGCCCTGATTGGCGACGCGCCAGTCGGCGACCGCGGCGGCGAAGATCGCGACATCGGCGGGGAGCGCGGCCTCGACCTCGGCCAGCATGTCGCGCGCGCTTTCGACGCGTTTCACGGTGACGCCGGCCGGATCGTTGAGTCCTACAGGCCCAGTGATCAGCGTGACCTCGGCACCGGCCGCGTGCGCGGCGGCGGCGATGGCAAAGCCCTGCTTGCCGGAGGAGCGGTTGGCGATGTAGCGCACCGGGTCGATCGGCTCATGGGTCGGCGCGGCGGTGATCAGGATGGGACGGCCCGCGAGCGGCGGGGGGTGCGGC
>JAFKKL010000145.1 GCA_017305595.1 Hyphomicrobiales bacterium
GGCGTCGAGGCCGCACCGCGCATCGCAAGTCCCACCTTGGTGGTCTCGAACAGGAGATAGAGCAGCAGCAAGACAACACCGACGACGGCGATAATCCCAGCCGTTTCCGCCGACACGGTGAACGAGCCGAGTTGCAGATGCGCCTTCGGGAAAAGGCTCGGCAGCGCCTTGATCGTGTAGGTCCAGAGGAAGCCGGCAAGACTGTTGAGCGCGAGATACAGGCCGATCAACACGCTGACGACGGTGAGCAGGCTGGCGTGGGACAGCGGCTTGACGATGGTAGCATACAGCAGCGCGCCGGCAATGAACGAAATGACGATGCTGACGAGCGCCGCCGGCACCAGCGGCATTCCCCACGCCATCAACTGCCAGACAAGATAGGCGGACAGCATCGCCATTTCGCCCTGTGCGAAATTGACGATGCCGGTCGAGCGATAACTGAAGACGAGCGCAAGCGCGAGCGACGCGTAGATCGCGCCATCGGCAAGACCGTCGACAATCTGGCTGGCGAAAAGATTCATTCATACCCCAAATAGATGCGACGAACCTCGTCATTACCCGCGAGATTCCGCGCGGTGTCCCGCAGCACGATCTGCCCGCTTTCCAGCACGACGCCGGAATCCGCTATCTCAAGCGCGAGATTGGCGCTTTGCTCGACGATCAGCATCGTCATGCCTGTCTCTTCACGAATGGCCGCAAGGGTCTTGAACAGTCCCTGCGTGATGATCGGCGCAAGTCCGAGCGACGGCTCGTCCAGCAGAAGCAGCCGCGGCCGCAGCATCAGCGCCCGCGTAATTGCCAGCATCTGCTGTTCGCCGCCGGAAAGACTCCCAGCCTGTTGCGACAGGCGTTCGCGCAGACGCGGGAAAAACGTCAGCCAGCGCTCGCGGTCCTGCCGTTCTTCGGCTCCGCTACGCAGATAGGCACCGAGCCGGATATTCTCGCCCACCGTCAGATCGGCGAAAGTCCCCCGCCCCTGCGGAACATGGGCGACACCGGCCGCGACGATCTTGCGCGCCGGGAGACCATCGATCCGCGCGCCATCGAACATGACCGTGCCTTCGCGGGCAATGGTGCCGGAAATCGCGCGCAGCAGCGACGTCTTGCCGGCGCCGTTGGCGCCAAGCACCACCTGAATCTGCCGCTCCTCGACGTCGAGATCAATCCCGTGCAGCACGCTACGCGCGCCGTAACCCGCCTGCATTCCCTTGATACTGAGAAGGCTCATGTTGCCGCTCCCAGATAGGCTGCAGCGACAGCCGGATCGGCTTTCACCTCGGCCGGCGTTCCATCCGCGATTTTGACACCGTTCTCCAGCACCACGACGCGGTCCGAGATTCGCATCAGCATTCGCATGTGATGCTCGACCAGCAGCACGGTCAAACCGTAGCGCTGCCGCACGCGCAAAATAACGTCGGACAGTTCATCGACCTCGCCGTGAGACAGCCCGTTGGCCGGTTCATCCAGCATCAGAAGCCGCGGGTGCGAGATCAACGCGCGCGCAATTTCTATTCGCTTCAGGGTACCGAACGGCAGGCCCCCCGCAAGGTGATCGGCAACGCCCGATAATCCGAGATCGTAAAGAATCGCATACGCTTCCTCTTCGGTGGCGACAGGGTCGATCACCGCACCCTTGCCGAAAACCGCATTGAGAAAGCCCGGCTGCAGTCGATGATGCGCACCGAGCAACACGTTTTCTGTCACCGACATGGTGCCGAACAGCCCGACGTTCTGAAGCGTCCGTGCAACACCAAGACCGATGATGCGGTTCGCCGGCAATGCCGTAATATCCTGCCCGGCAAAATGGATCGTCCCCCGGCTCACCTGGTAGACGCGCGAGATCGCATTGAACAGCGTGGTCTTGCCGGCGCCATTCGGCCCGATCAACCCGCAGATGATGCCGTCCGCGACATCGAACGAGACATCCTGCAGCGCGCGCACACCGCCGAACTCGATCCCGACATTGCGGACCTGCAGCAGGGCGTTCACCGGCTCTTTTCCTTGTCGAAGATCGCCTTCGGCATGCGCGCGTGAATACCGTTGACACCATTGACGAGCTGGGTCACCAGCAGATCGGCCTGCAGGGAACACAACGCATAAGCGTCGGATCGCGTCATGTTCTTGGTGGCGACCATCAGGTCGATCATGTCCAGCACCGCCTGCCGTGCGGCTTCGCGCAGATCCTCATCGAGCCCCATGGTGATGAAGTGCTCGCGTGTTTCCGCCCACGGTCGCACGATCGAACGGCCCTTGATGACGGACAGTTTGAGACGCGCAGCGGTCATCGCCGTCTCCAGCGCGGTCTGCACCACTTCGCCGGAACCCTGCGCCGCATGAGCATCGCCCGCGTAGAACCCTGCCCCTTCGACAAAGACCGGAAGATAGAGCACGCTGCCCGCGACAAGATCGGCGCAATCGATGTTGCCGCCGAAATTTCCGGGAATTGCCGAGCTGCGCGGTGCATCCTCCGGCGGCGGCAGCACGCCCATGATACCAAGGAACGGCCGCAACGGAATCTTGATGCCGTCGCCGAAGCGCGCGGTCATGGTCCGCCGATCAAGCTGGAAGTGCCGCAGTTCGGCATCTTGGAAAACATCTCCCAGCAGGCCGCGGCTACGCCCGCCGGGGAAGATCAGGTTGATGCCGTGGTCCGCGATTTCGAGACTTTCGATTTCGACCTTGAGGACATCACCGGGATGCGCGGTCTCCACCGCGATCGGTCCGGTGAGGCTATGCGGCCCGCGCCCTTCCGCACGAAAACGCTCGCGCAGCGCCATCGCCTGATCGAGCGCAAGCGACGGCCCGCCGGCATTGTCCCACATCGCCCAGGTATCGAGGATCACCGTGTCGCCGGACGCCACCGTGTGAACGGTCTTCGCCTTCGGATCGATGACCCCGCCCTGCACCGTCGCCGTGCAGGCTTTGAGAACATGAATCGCCATCAGCCTGCCTGCGTTGTCGCCGCCTCGGAGGCAAAGACCTGTAGCCGCATCGGCGTACAGCGCCCGCCGTTAATCTGGCTGACATGATCCTCGGGACAATTGGAGATCGCGATCAGGCAGTCGGTCTCCGCACGCAGTTCGACGTAGTCGCCCGGCTTCGACACCGGCGACTCGGCAACCCAGGAATGGCTGCCGCAGTCGTGATGGTAGTTCATGAAGAAGTCGATGGTGTCGGGAATATCCTCCGGCAGGATTCCGTAAGGCGCCACGACACCGCTGATGATCTCGTGGCAACCATCGATACCAGTCAGGCCGAAGCTCTCATAGAAACGCCGGTTGCACATGCGCTGATTGACCTTGTGAACGCCCTTCGGCTCGGGCGTTTCCTTGATGATGGTCATCAGCGGCGTGTAGATGGTGGACATCAACACGTCGCCTTCGGTCAGGAAGTCTTTCGACATCGCAACCGTTGGTTCGGCACGCCCTGCGCGGCGTGCGCTGTACTGCATCGCATAACGCGTCGTGGAATACGACAACGACAGCCGATCGCGATGATTATTGGCGTTGAAGATCGCCACATCGACGACCTGTTGTCCCTCCAGGTCGGTGATCCTGAACACCTCACCCTGGCGGACGATCAACGCCCGCCCGGTTTTCGGAGGAAGGATTTCGTTGAGCAACTCGGTAGCCATGTTCGACCGTACCCTTACTTGGCCTGATGAGGGGTCTTGCCCTCATACTTCGTGATCACATCACCGATCGGGACCCAGCTTCCCTTGCTGTAACGAACCACCTGCATCGATTCGACATAGAACGGATCACGCTCACCATCGACACAAGCCTTGACGCCGGGGACGAGGCCGAGCACCGGAACGCCGCACAGATGCCGCGCGGATTCCATGATCGCGGCGCGCGTCGGCGTCTTGGTTTTCTCAAGCACGGCAACCATGGTCTGCGCCTGACCAAATCCCACCATCGTCATCGGATCATCGAGGTTCAAGCCGGACGTAGCGAACTTGGTGCCGATCTCGCGATAGGTCTTGATGTCCTTGGTCTCGGCATAGTCCTTGGTGGTCGGGTCCATCTGCGCAATCGCCGAATAGACGCCTTCCGAAGCCTCTTCGCCGGCCGGCTCCATCACGGTCTTCTTCGAGGCGCTGATGTTGGTAACGATCACCATAGGCCGCCACGAGGTGTCCTGCACCTTGCGCAAGGTCTGCGCGGTGAACTTCGGAACGGCGAACACCAGCAGCACATCGGCGTTGGTCGCCGCGAGATTGGAGATCTGCGAATCCACCGTCGGCGAGGTCACCTCATAGGATTGTGCCGCCGCGATGCTGATGCCACTGCCCTCGGCTGCATGCTTGAAGGCGTTCAACAGCTCTTTGCCGAAATCGTCGTTCTGATAAATGATCGCGACCTTGGCATCGGCCTTCTTCGACTTCACGAACTCGGCGAAAATGCTGCCTTCGGTGGTGTAAGCCGACTGCCAGCCAATGGTCCACGGGAACGCCTTGGAGTCGGTGCTGAATGCCGACAGGCCACTGCCGACGAAGAGCTGCGGTACGCCGCGCTTGTTGACATAATCACGGATGGCAAGGCCGGTGGCGCTCCCCAGCGGGCCGATGATCAACGCCACCTGATCGCGTTCAACAAGACGCCGGGCCTGCTCCACGGTGCGCGGCGGCGAATAACCGTCATCGTAATAAACGTAGGAAATCTTGCGGCGCTTACCGTCGCCCATCATCACGCCGCCGTCACGATCATTAATGTACTTGAAGTAGGCATCCTGCATCGCGCAGATGGTGACGAAAGATGCGATCGGCCCCGTGCTCGGGCAAATACCGCCGATCTTGATTTCGGTATCGGTGACGCCGGGCGAAGCCTTCTCGGCCGCGCCGGCGGACGAGGCTGCAACAATGAGAACGGATGTGGCCGCAAGGGCCGGCTTGATCCAACCAAAAGCACGACGCATCTGAAATCTCCCCTTCCTCCGCGGCAGACACCGCCGCATTCTTCACTTCAATCCACACCCTCCGCGCACGACATCGCACCGGGCAAGCACGTGCGCGCCGCCCGTGGTGGGCTTCTCAGTTGCCGATAATCGACGGGTCTCTTAAGCGACGGACCCCTTGCCTTGCAGCGATTCAACCAGCTTGTTCACGGCGATGGCTGCGCCCTTACCGGCCTCGTTACCAAAAATCAGCCGGGCGAACTGTCCGCCGAGATAAGGATGCAGTCCGATATCGTAGAGCGCGAGAAAATTGCGTGTCTCGATGGCGTGCCGCTCGTCCTTCCGCAACGGGTAGCGATCGAGCACGGCCTTCTCGTTCGCCGCGAACTCTTCACGCAACTCGGGCGACCATTTCAGATCCTGAATCAGATCGTGCGTGGCCAGCGATGCCCTGAACTTCTCGAGTCCCATGATCGTCTCCTGTCAGGCTGCACGCGATTTCGGCATGTTCGGGCTCATGTCCCACAGCACGCCACCGACGCCGCACTTGAAGTCCTTGTGAACGGTGTAGCCGAAGCTCTTGCCCGGCTTCGAACCGATCGCACCCAGCACGACCACCCAGGCCAACAGTTCCGCCGTGCCGCCGGAGCCGGCTGCCTCCATTTTCTCCAGCGTCAGTTCGTTGAGCAGCTTTTCATGATCGCCGGACGCCACGAGGTCGAGGAACCAGCGGTCAAACTCCTCGTCGATGAAGTAATAACGCGCCCCGCCGGGCTCATGACTAAGGCCGCCGGAGCCCAATAGGGCTACCCGCATATCCGCCGGCAGATCCTCACGGATGAAATCGCCGAGCGCCTTGCCGACCTCGTAGCAACGGCGCTGATCGGGAATCGGCGGCACGGTGCAGTTCTGCAGCACCGGCACCATCGGAATACCGGAGCCCGCGACATTCGTGAGTAGAACAGGCACGGAGATATTGTCATCGAACTTCAGGTTCTCGGTCTGGGCGAACATCCGGATGCCGCGCTTGGTCATACCGTCGAACAGCGCGGCCGCCACTTCGGGCGAACCCTTTACGGTGTAGTCCTCACAGCCGATCCACGGCTTGAACCACTCGTAAGGCCCGCGATGCTCCGCGGCCATTCCGATCAGGAAATCGGGATAAGTACGCACGCGGCTGTTGGCGAGATGGTCGTTGGCGAACACGATCAGGACATCCGCCTTGGCGGAGGCCATGGCATCAGCGAGGGTGCGGTAGGTATGAATCACCACATCTTTCACATCGGCGGGCGCCGCCTCCAACAACCCGATCAAACCCGGCGCATGCGGAGCACCGGCAGCGTAAACGATCTCGGCCATAACGTTCTCCTTCTTGCTCCAAACCTGCGTCATATTTCCAATCATGTCAACATTTTCGAAAATCTCTTTCCGCTTGGATTCTAGGCACGACTGGCCCATATTGCAGGCAGATTCGCGACAAATAGGCGCAGCGTATGAGGAACATGCCCAAACAGTTCACACGCAAGTGGGGGCCGAGTCTGCATCCGTCACGCGACGAGGCGCCGAAGACACTCGCTGGCCGCGTCGCGCAACAGCTGCGCCTCGACATTATTCGACATCATCTTGAACCCGGCGAACGCCTGCAGTTCGAGAAGCTGAGCAAGCGCTATGAGGTCGGCACCAGCCCGTTGCGCGAGGCTCTGTTTCAAGTGGCCGCGCAGGGACTCGTGGTCGCGGAGGATCATAAAGGGTTCGTGGTCGCGCCGATTCAATTCGACGAGATGCTGGATGTTTCCAACCTCCGCGCCAATCTCGAGACCTACGCCATTCGCGGCGCCATCCAGGAGGGTCGGGAAGACTGGGAGGTAGATCTGCTCTCCGCATTCCACCGTCTCAAGCTGGCCGGCATCGCCGTCTCCGCCGATCAGGACGATGAAGATTTGCGCACCGAGTGGGAAGACCGCCATCGCGCCTTCCACTACGCTCTGTGCAAGGGTTGCGGCTCCCCCTGGCTCTTGCACTTTTTCGACGAACTCTACGATCACATGGAGCGCTATCGCCGCTATTTCTGGAAGTATGCCGAGCGTGCCGTCGCCGCCGACAACGAGCACGAAGCCATCATGAAGGCCGCGCTGGACCGCGACGAGGAACGCGCCGCAACTCTGCTCCAAGCCCACTTCCAGAAACAGGCTCGCCTCACCATGAATTTGCGCAAGAAGGTCGAACGCGCTGCCGCCGCAGCCAGCTAAAAGCAACGATTCAAAGCGGTCCGGGACGAACAGCCCTTTGCCGGCCTTTACCAAGCAAGGTCCCGCAAAGGCACACCATGCAAGTCAATGGATCGCTGGCGCGGGACGTCAAGGCGGTCAAAACTCTGTCTGCGCGGGAAAAGACGTTCATTGCTTGACAGGCCCTTGAGCGGCTTCTTATATGCGCCGCACTCGCCCCGGGAATTCCCCGGGCGGGTACCGTGGCGGGGTAGCTCAGCTGGTTAGAGCACGGGAATCATAATCCTGGGGTCGGGGGTTCGAGTCCCTCTCCCGCTACCAAAAATCCCCCTTTCAATTCAATTACTTAATCAAGTTCAACTTCTGCATCGTCGATCGACGATTTCGGCCCGTACAAAATCCGTACAAATGACATGGCAACCAGCGCAGAAATTGCGCGGGTTGCCATCATTTCTGACTCGACTCTACGTTCTATCTTTGTTCTCATGTCGCATGACATCCAGACGACCAGCCGAGTGGCGACTCCCGACCGAGCGACAGCAGCGCGCCGAGGAAACCGCGCGCCGCATGCGTGAGACCTCGACGCCTCCGCGCAGCGACGAGGATTGCTGGTGGGACGCAGTGCTCGCCGACCCGCGTGCGTCGACGCCACGGCCGTCGCCGGCGAGACGGCTGAGAGACATCAGCAGCGACGTGTTGCGCGTCGAATGCCTGCGCTGCTTCCGAGTGGTCGAGATCGCGCGCTCCGACGCTCTGCGGCTATACGGCGGCGACGTCACGTGGAAGTCCGTCGGTCAGCGGCTTCTCGACGACGGCTGCCAATATCGCACCGGCAGCCGCGAGAGCGATGGGTGCTGGCCGGATTTCCGGTAAGCGCGTCAGGTTTTTGCTACGTCAGATAGCCGGCGATTATGGTGGCTTGACCGTCGATCGTGTTGTCGGCGTAGCTGTACCGTCGCGCCAAATTGAACTCCGTCTCGCCGACGCGACACCAGGGTGCCGGAGATAGTTCGTCGGTGTTCGGCTCTTTTATGCATTCGACCGTGATTGTGGTCGGCGCGTCGTCGCCGTCCGCGTCGGTCCCGATCACGCGCTGTCGGTCGCTGCCGTCACGCGTGACGATGTCACCGACGCGGAAGATCGGGTTTCCTTGGCTGTCGCAGGCGCGCATCACGCTCTCTCCTCTGATTGCTTTCTGCACGCCGCCTGCGGTCGGATCCTCGCGGCGCCGGTGCAAACGGGTCCGCCGTCGTCAGCGTCGAGACCGCAATCCCGGCAGCAAATGCGGTCGAACCGCATGTGCCATTGATGACGACGTTGGCCTGGAGCGATCATCTCATCCACCGATGCAATATCAAAGCGTCAATCGACAGAATGGCTGATCTTGAATTCGATATGGCTGCTCCCGCCATCGACGCGCCATGCGTCGACGATGCCGTCGGACGACACTGTGATTTTTGCTAGTATCACGTCGCCGTCGGCCGGCTGCGGATTCGGCCACGCGACGACCTCGATTCCTGAAAAACTCATGGCATCTCGTGCGGTTCCGGCGGATGACGCAGTGCCTCGGAGTGCAGCGCCAGCATTTGAGCGGCAGCGGTGATCTCGTCGATCTCACCGAGCCTCGCTTCCTTCATCACTTGCGTGCATCGTTTGAAGACGTCCTCCATGAACCACGCCGCATCGATTTTTAGGTGATAGACGTCGCGCCACATTTGCTCGAACCGTTCGCCGGCCCATAGATAACGCGATGACTTCGGCCATGGTGACGCCGTCGCGGGCTTGGCGACCATGCCGACGGAACCGGCCGCACGCGACCAGGCCGCCGTCAGTGCGGCCGTCGAGACGCCACGCAGGAAATCGCGTCGATGCATCATTCGGACCCCTTCGCATAGGCCTCGATATCTTCATCATCGAGCGCGTAAATCTGCGTCCGCGTCCGCGCCCATTTCCGGCCCGAGTCGAGCCAGAACAGCGCGCTGGTCGTCGCGTTGTCGCCGTCAGGAATCCCGCTGTGACCGCTCACGATTCCGGAGAGGCACAAAATCGACTCGCTGATCCAATCGGCAGATTTTTTTACGTACCACCGCGTCAGCCGTGGAGCTTTTTCGAGTTCGTCAGCCGACGGCTGCTCGCCGCGCACGAAGCGTTCGAGGTCGTACATCAGTTCGGGTGCTATCTTGCTCATCTTAATGCCTCATCGCGCAGCGATCGCGCGCTTCCAGTGTTGCGGAGATCAAGCGCTGTAATTTGCGCATGGAGAAACGCTCTCGCTCCCACGCACGACCGATGATCGCCAGTTCATCCGGCGCCAGGGCTGGTTCGTGCGCGCGCTCCTCGTCATCACGGGCGATGTCACGCATGACATTGGCCGCGAGCGCCGGCAGATGCTTTATCGTCGGGGACGGAATCCGGATGATGCGAAAGCGATCACGTAGCGGCGCCGGCAGAGGCTCGACGGCGTTAGCCGTAGCGATGTAGCTCACATGCGACAGATCGAGTTCGCAATCGATGCCTTTATCGCGATACCTGCTCGACGTTTCTCGCTCAAGCAATGGCGTCAGCGCATTCCAGAGGCTGCCGTTATGCACGGACGTCCCCGCTTTTTCGATCTCGTCGATCATCACGATCGGGTTCGCATGGCACGCGGCAAGCACCGCGCCCGCAGGCACCGACGATTGCGCGCTCGACCAGCCTTTGTTCACGCCGGCGAACATCCCATCCATCGCCGACGCCGCGTCGAATCTGTTCACATAGATCGACAACAGTTCGGCGAGCCTTCGCACCAGGCGCGATTTCCCGCAACCGGGGTCACCGAGCAAAATCACCGGGCGCATCCAGATCGGCTTGTCGTCGCGCAGATCCTGAACGAGCATCCAGATCTCGCGCCACGCGTGCGGGTACTCGCTGCGCAGCGTAGCGGTGATCGCTGCAACGTCACGCGCGACGACGAGTGCGACGCGCTTGTCGATCAGATTTTTCCATTCGCGATCCAGCGACTTCTTGTTGGCGCCGAACTCCTTCAGAACAACCACGTGCGGAAGGCTCGGATCGACGCCATCGATGATCGGCTCCGCCTTCGCTTCATCGTCGCGCAGCATCGTCCGTGTCTTGACTGCGGCGATCCGAAAAACAGAGACGTCCTTGTCGCGATGCAAGCCTGCGGCGGCATCGTGCCAGACGCGCAGACGCGCTTTAACGATTTTGGCGTCGGATTCCGATAGCAACATGTTCGCGCTCATCCATCGCAACTGCGGCAGAACGAGTCCGAACGGCCTCGGATCGGACGGCTCGCAGAGCAACATCCGCCATGCGATCGAGAGTTCTCCGCTCCAGTCGCGACCGATCGCCAGCAGCGCGTCGGCGAACTCCTCGGCGGTTTTTTGCCAGGCGTTGCGCTCGTCGTCATATGGGCTACCGCACAGATCACGCGGCACCGTGCGTCCGACGCGCTCCAGCATTTTCGCCGTTTCGATTGCGATTTTCGAAAACGCGTCGTCCCATCTGTTTTCGAGCAGCGCCCGTACCGGCAGGCCAGGTTCGTTGCCACTCGAGTTTTCATCGCTCTGACAGTACGCCGCTGCGGCGGCGAAATAGTCATCGCCGGACTCCTCCAACTGCTCACGTGTGATGTATTTCCATGCGCGCAGCCGCTCGCGCGCAATCGGCGCCGTGGACTCTTGCGCGCGTGCGAGAAATCGGATCGCCTGCGCTACGTAGTCCGTGCCGTCGACTCCGGCGCCGCCGGCGATCAGACGCCATGCGAGCGCCAGGCCTGGCACGCCGTGCTTGTCGGCGAGGTCAGCCATGACATGTGCGACGGCGTCCTGCGTTTTGCGGGTCATCGACAGAATGTTGGCAAGCGGCGCGTCGTCGATGTCGGTCAATTGCGTCTCTGCGACAGCCGCGATTATTGCAAGCGTGCGAGAGGCCGACGCGGCGACGGTGGCGAGGATGTCGGCCTGGTCGCTGACGACAGAATCGGCATCTGTTGTTTTAGTCATTGCTCTGTCTCCTCGTCGGCTGGCGGCGGTGCGGACTCGGCGCGGTCCTCGAGGACGGTGGTCAGCCAGTAGGATTCGACGTCTGGCGAATCCTTCGAATCCATGTTGTAACAATGATGGCAACTCATGGAATTGATGTTGCACCATTAAACAACCTACATGCAACACAAGGGTTCGGATATGGCTAACGAATCGAAAATGGAGCCAAAGCGCAGAGGCCGTCGCGCCGGCGATCCGAACGCGATGAGGTCTGAGCGGCTCGTTTTGCGCGTGCATCCGGATTTGATCGCTGCGTTGAATCTGGCGGCCGACGAAGCCGGCCTGTCGCGGTCGACGTACGTTGAGAGGTGTCTCATCAGTTGGTTGAACGAGGATCCGCGAAATTCACTCGATCACGTCGGACGTCGCGTGCCGCCCGAGACATTGAACAAGCGGGAATCTCCGCTCGGGTCGATGGCCTCGTTTGAAAAACGCTGGCAAAATTTTAGACGGATGAGGCGGACGGTCATTCTCGAGGATATTGACGAGCCGCATCCCGATCAGTTTGTTCTCGACGAGTACGGTCGCGACGAGAGCGGCCGGCCGGTCAGATCGGAGCCGCGGCCGCCGTACCGAGAAGGATTCGGCAAGCCGGTGAAGGCGCCGAAACGCCGGAAATAATTCGACTCTCGAATATTCAGAATCTCGAATTGTCACCGGAGTAGCGACCTGAGCCGGCCGCAAATAGGTCCGCATGCGGACGTATCTCAATTATGTTGACGATAATTCGAGCCTTGTAATGTCGCCGAAATCGATGCGGCATCAATCGCTTGCCATAGATATGATGGCAGATTGACGGACGACATTCCGAATCTCGAATCTTTTAAGCTTAAAAATTCTGAATCTCGAATTGTGCCGAAATGCGTCCGCATGCGGACCTATTTCAATTCGGAGTCCGAATTACTGTCGCCGGCCAAGACAATTCGACTCTCGGAATTTTAACACGTTAAAGATTCGAGATTCGGAATGTCGCCAACAACGCCGCCGGCTATCGCAAGATGCGCGAGGTGTAAGATAGAGTGCGATAGCGCGGCGGCGGCGTCTCCTTCAAACTGTCCGATAAGCTGACTTATCGGACAGTTTGGTCCTGTTTTTACGCAAAATTGCCGCAGGTTCGCAGGCAAGGATTGACATTCGCGGCTTGCAGCTGTCCCTTTCCGGTCCGAGTAAGGATCCGGAATGCGGGCGCACACATTTCACCGGTCGAAAAGCAATGCAGCCGCATCCGTGGCGGCGCTGACGGCTGCCGACATTTATGACGGCGATGTCGCCACCGCGGCGTACTGGCGTCCCGCTCCGCGCTTCCAGCATGTCCCGATGGTCCATCTCCTGCGCGACGGCGAAAATGTCCTCGTTACGGGGCCGGTGGAGCCCCGCTTGCCGGTGGGTACCGAGGCGACGCAGCCAGGCTGGAAGCAGTGGTCCGACGACGTCGCCGGCGCCCGCATCGCCTCCCTGGTCGCGTCGAAATCGAAGAACGACGCGCGTAAGAATTATTTCGACGAGCGCCAGGCCGAGAAGGATCGGAAATTCCAAGAAAAGTGCGATCGCGCGCTGGCTGCCGGCAAGCCGCTGCCGAAGCGGCCGGAATCCAAGGAACCGCCGCCCGGCTGGGCTCTCTACGTCAAGAACGAGGATCTGATCGCCAACATGGCCTCGGCGCGCTCCGCGTTGCAGGTCTCGAAGCGCATGAAGCGGTTCCGTTTCGACGGTGGCCTCGTCGCGGGACGTGAGACGGCGCCTTTTGTCGAGCGCTTCGAGAACGATGACGGCGACTCGGTGGCCGCGATCAGGTCGTGGCTGAACATCGTGAGCCTCGCGCTGTTCTCCTCGGCCTTACCGAAATCAGGCATCATCTTCGGCCGCGACAAGACGAAAGTGGATTCCGCGTCGCTTGTCGGCCTCGACGCGCTGTTCGCGCGCGACATGCCTTACATCGAGACCGACAGAAGCCGCCGTTGCCTTTTCGTCGTGGATCTCGACGGCGACGGACTCGAGCTGCGGGGTGAGCGCACGCCCGTGGTGGGCGCAGAAGAAGAGCTGGCCCGACTCGAGCGTGACCCGCACGTAGGCCTGGGCCCCGCAGCGGTCGCAGCGGTCGGAGGCGGTGAGCTGGTCGGCAGTAGCTGTTGTCACCTCTCCATGGAACCATCCGGCTCGGACAAATGCCGCGGCGGTTCGCTGACCGCGTAGCAACCGGGCGGCGGGGCGCGCCTTGCGCGGAGATGTCGGACCTCGCGCCTACCATTCCGAGCGTGACCACGACCACCGAGTCTTCGTACACCGCACGGCACCTGTCCGTCCTCGAGGGTCTCGAGGCCGTGCGCAAGCGGCCCGGGATGTACATCGGGTCGACGGACTCGCGCGGTCTCATGCACTGCCTGTGGGAGATCATCGACAACTCGGTCGACGAGGCCCTCGCCGGGCACGGCGACCTCATCGAGATCGTGCTCCACCCGGACTCCTCCGTCGAGGTGATCGACC
>JAFKKL010000146.1 GCA_017305595.1 Hyphomicrobiales bacterium
GTCCGGTGCCGATCGCCAACGAAGAGTTCGAGAACGTGCAGGAAGGCGCGCTCGTCAACGGTATCGGCACCGTGATTGTGGTGGTGTTCATCCTCTGGCTGGCGCTACGCTCCCCGAAGATCATCTTCGCCGTAGCGACAACGCTCACGGTCGGCCTTGCGATCACGACCGCGGCCGGTTTGATGATGGTCGGCGCGCTCAATTTGATTTCGGTGGCGTTCGCCGTGCTATTCATCGGCCTCGGCGTCGATTTCGGCATTCAATACAGCGTGCGTTACCGCTCGGAGCGCTACAAGCAGGACGACCTGCGCTTCGCGTTGCTGCGCGCGGCGAAGCGGTCTGCCGTGCCGTTGTCGCTTGCGGCAGTGGCGGCGGCGGCAGGTTTCCTGTCGTTCCTGCCGACCGACTACAAGGGTGTCTCCGAACTCGGCATTATCGCCGGCGTCGGAATGATGGTGGCGTTCTTCGCCAGCATCACCGTGCTGCCCGCGCTGCTGACCTTGCTCAATCCGCCGGGCGAAAAGGATGCGGTCGGTTATGCCTTCCTCGCGCCGGTGGATCATTTCCTCGAAAAGCATCGCGTTCCGATCATCGTCGGCACGCTGCTTCTGGTGATCGGCGGTTTGCCGCTGCTGTATTTCCTGCACTTCGATTTCAATCCGATTCACCTGCGCAATCCCAAGGTTGAATCCATCGCGACCTATCTCGACCTGCGCAAGGACCCCAACACCGGCGCCAACGCCATCAATGTGATGACGCCGAATGAAGCTGCCGCGAAACAGGTCGAGGAGAAGCTTTCGAAGCTGCCGCAGGTGCTGCGCGTGATGTCGCTGGACAGCTTCGTGCCCGATGATCAGCCGGCCAAGCTGAAGCTGATTCAGGCCGGCGCGCACGTGATCAATCCGGCCATCAATCCGGATCAGGTCGACCCGGCGCCGTCCGATGCGGAGAATGTCGCTGCGCTCAAGGGCGCGGTAGAAAGCCTGCGCAAAACTGCGGGCGATCAAAAGGGACCCGGCGCGGTGGCGGCGCGGCGGCTTGCCGATGCGCTTACCAAAACGGCGGGTGCGACCGAAGCCGTGCGCAACAAGGTACAGGCGGTGTTCGTCACGCCACTGCAGATCATGTTCGATCAGTTGCGCAACTCGTTGCAAGCGCAGCCTGTGAGCCTCGAAACGCTCCCGCAGGATCTGGTGAAGTCGTGGAAGACCGCCGACGGTCAAGTGCGCGTCGAGGTCTCGCCAAAGGGCGATTCCAACGACAACGAAGTCTTGCGCAATTTTGCCGATGCGGTGCTTGCGGCTGAGCCCAACGCGATTGGCGGGCCGGTCTCGATCCTCAAATCCGGCGACACCATCGTGAAGGCGTTCATTCACGCTGGCCTGTGGGCATTGCTCTCCATCAGCATCCTGTTGTGGATCGCATTGCGACGGATCACCGACGTCTTGATGACGCTGGTGCCGCTGTTGGTGGCGGGCGCGTTGACGCTGGAAATCTGCGTGCTGATCGGACTGCCGCTCAACTTCGCCAACATCATCGCTTTGCCGTTGCTGCTCGGCGTCGGCGTCGCGTTCAAGATCTACTACGTGGTGGCGTGGCGGGCAGGGCACACCAACCTGCTGCAATCGAGCCTGACCCGCGCGATCTTCTTCAGCGCGCTGACGACGGCGACCGCGTTCGGCAGCCTGTGGCTGTCGAGCCATCCCGGCACCGCCAGCATGGGCAAGTTGCTTGCGCTGTCGTTGGTAACGACGCTCGCCGCGGTGCTACTGTTCCAGCCGGCGCTAATGGGTCGTCCGCGCGATATCGGGAATTAGGCAGATATCGCCGACGGGATCGGCGGCTTCGCCGGTCTCCGCCGCGCCTTTCTGGCCGACGGTTTTCGGCGGCGCCTTGCCGGCGCTTTTCGGTGGCGCGTGCTGATGGCCCTTGGCGGTGGATGCCGATTTCGCAGCGGGACTCGCGGCGGTCGAATTGGTGGGGCTGCTGAGGATCGGGCCGCTCACGCGTTTCCAGGTCTGGCCGCCGCACAGGATACCGAGCACGCATCCCTCGATCTCGAGTTCGTTCGGATTGCTCAACGTCATCGTGGAGTCGTAGAGCTTGCCGTCCTTGGCGTTGTAGATTTGTCCTTCCCACTGATCGGTGCCGTCCTTTTTCTTTTTCATGTCGAGCAGGATCGGCATCCCGAGCGTCGGTCGCGATTTCTTCGTGGCGTCGGGATTGTTCTTGTCGCGTCCGCCGGGGATTTTCTCCCACGCCACAGCCCCCCACATGCTACCGTGGCATGCCGCGACTCGGATGTGGGCGACGCCGTCCTCGACACGCCAGTCGCCGGTGGGATCGCCAGCCAGCGCCGGCGTCATACTGGCGGCCAGAAGAAAGCCACAACAGGCCAGAATGCGCTTGGCGGATCGGGGAGACTGCAACATGGTGAACCCTGTGATTTGACCAGTTTGACTGCGGCGAATCGAGAACGTCATAACGGGCTTTTTGATTGACGCGCAGCACATCAACCGAAATATGTAGCCGATGGTATATTCAAATCTAGACGTTTCCGAGATGTTTGTGGATCGTGAGGCAGAGCGCAGTTCTCTGCATACGAGGTATCTCAACGAACAACTCGTCAGGGTTCTTAAGACGATCGGATACGATGTCGGGTTCAAACGCGGCGAGGGACAGTATCTGTTCGACCGCGCCGGCGCGCGTTATCTCGATCTCCTGAGCGGGTTCGGCGTTTTCGCCATTGGGCGGAACCATCCGGCGTTGCGTCAGGCGCTCAAGAGCGTGTTAGATGCCGACCTACCCAACCTCGTGCAGATGGATGTGTCGACGCTTGCCGGCATTCTCGCGGAACGGCTGCTCGCGCGCGTGCCGTATCTCGAGAAGGTATTCTTCGCCAATTCCGGCACCGAATGCGTCGAGGCCGCGATCAAGTTCGCGCGCGGCGCGACCGGACGTCAGGGCATTGTCTATTGCGACCACGGCTATCATGGCCTGACCTACGGCTCGCTGTCGCTCACCGCCGACAATAATTTCCGTGGCGGCTTCGGGCCGTTGCTGCCGGATTGCAGCGTGGTGCCGTTCAACGATCTCGCCGCGCTGGAACAGGCGCTGTCGACGCGTCAGGTCGCGGCCTTCATCGTCGAGCCGATCCAGGGCAAGGGCGTCAATATGCCGTCCGACGATTTCCTGCCCGGCGCTGCGGCGCTTTGTCGCCGTTACGGCACCATCATGGTCGCCGACGAAATCCAGAGCGGCATGGGACGCACCGGTAAATTTCTCGCTGTCGAGCATTGGAATGTCGAGCCCGACATGGTGTTGCTCTCCAAGTCGCTGTCCGGCGGACACGTTCCGGTCGGCGCGGTGCTGACACGCAAGAGCATCTTCGACAAGATCTTCAACCGCATGGACCGCGCGGTCGTTCACGGTTCTACCTTCGCCAAGAACGACCTCGCGATGGCGGCCGGTATCGCCACGCTGGAAGTGATGGAAGCCGAGAAGCTGATCGAGAACGCTGCAGAGCGCGGCGAGCAATTGATTGGCGCATTGTCGGCGATGATCCCGCGCTACGAGATGTTTAAGGAGGTTCGGGGCAAGGGACTGATGATCGGCGTCGAATTCGGACCGCCGAAATCGTTCCGCCTCAAGGCTGCTTGGAATTTGCTCGAAAGTGCCAACAAGGGATTGTTCTGTCAGTTGATCACCGTGCCGCTGTTCAAGGATCACAAGATCCTGACGCAGGTGGCGGGTCACGGCAGCCACACGATCAAGCTGTTGCCGTCGCTGACTGTCACCGCCGACGATTGCAAGTGGATCGAGAACGCGTTCGACGCGACCATCGCGGCAAGCCATCAGGTGCCGGGCGCGATCTGGTCACTCGGCAAAACGCTGGTCGATAACGCGGTGCGCAAGTCTGCTTAGTGAGATTAGCGCCGCGTCAGCACGCTGATGCGGCCATACATTCCGTTGCGCCGAAAGCTGTCCTGCACATAGCCGGCGGCGAGCGACCATTCGAATGCGCCTGTTTGCAAGCCGGTGAGATGTGCGCCGACGCGATACTGCTCGCTGAAGCGATCCGCCGACATTGCGATTTCCGGACCGACCCAGCCGGCATCAAGCACGCGCCAGCCACCGGCTATCCGCGCACTGTAGCCGTTGGCGATGGTCGTGACCGAAGCGGACGCCGACAGCATCGTGACCGCGGTGGGCTCCCACCATAGCTCGACCGCAACCCGCGCGCCGACGCTGCTGCGATGGGGCAGGCGGTAGGCTTGCATGGGTGAGAAGACGTCGTATTCGAAATCCGGACCGGCAAACATTTTCACTTCGAGGTTGCCGCGTTTGAAGCGCCAGCCGGGAAGGATCGAGGCCCGAAAGATCGCAGTTCGGTAACGTGTCGTCGGCGTATCGAAATGTTCCATGCCGTCGGAGACGAATGCGCTGAGAACAAAGCCGTCGCTGTTCAGCGAGTCCGGCGCCCATCGTGCGCCGGCATAACCGGCGTAGCCGAAGTTCCAGAGATCGAAGCCGCTGTAGAACAGGAAGCGTTCGGGTGTCGCGCCGCCGACCAAGTCGTCGGGGCCGGAGGAGGCTGGCGTTTGCGCGGATGCGGCGCCGGGTTTGCAGGCGAAGAGAACCGCAGCAATAACGCAGCCCCAACTCCGGTTCCGGAACCCTGGCATCACACTCAAGCCTCTACGTTGGCTACGTAGAACTACTTATGAGAGTGAAGCTCAGAGTTGTGGTCCGGGTCCAGTGCTGCAACTAGAACGTTTAGGGAACTTGAGCTAAAATTTAACGATCTCGCTTTCGCTTGATTGGCCTCAAGTCACGCGCTCGATCAAAGCCATCGCCGCGGCGGGCGCGCGCACCTTGCCCTCGTGAATGACGTAGGCGAACACGTCGCGCGGCTGCTTCTTGCGCAAGGCTGCGCCCACGCGCGGCAGGTCGTCCGGCTCGCCGCCACCGGCCCAGGTTTCAAACCGCTTGGCCCAGGCGTCGAGCGCCTTCGGCGGATAGCCGGTCTTGATGTCGTCGCTCCCCTTCTGCAAGCGCGCGTAGACGAAATCGCCAATGACGTCGGCAATGGCCGGATAGGTAGCGTGCTCCGAAAACACCACCGGGATTTCGAATTGCCGCAGCAGCGCCACGAAGTCGGGCGTGCAAAAGCTGTCGTGGCGGACTTCGACGACGTGGCGCAACGCGCGTCCGTCCAGTTCGCGCGGCAGCAATTCGAGGAATGCGCCGAAATCCGCGTCGTCGAATTTCTTGGTCGGCGCGAACTGCCACAGTACCGGGCCGAGGTGGTCGCCCAATTCGAGCACGCCGGAATCGTAGAAGCGTTTGATCGAATCGCCGGCCTCGGCCAGCACCCGGCGGTTGGTGGCAAAGCGCGGGCCCTTCAGCGAGAACACAAATCCGTCAGGAACCTCGCTCGCCCACTTGCGATAACTCGCCGGCTTCTGCGATCCGTAATAGGTGCCGTTGATCTCGATCGAGGTGAGGTTGCTGGCGGCGTAGGAGAGTTCCTTCGCCTGCGGAAGCTTGTCGGGATAAAACACCCCGCGCCACGGGGCAAACGTCCAGCCGCCGATGCCGAGACGAATTTTTCCAGCCTTTTTGGTCATTTAGACGCCCTCTTGCGCAAAGCGGATCGCGTTCCTATCTAGCAAATAACGGCAACGTTGACGCTCTCAGGGCTCCGTTGCCGAGACGGCCACAACATAGCACGGTCACGCCGGATGTACGCGGACCTTGCCGTTCGTGGCCGTTGGCATTTTTGCATCCGCGATATGTCCGAAGCCCCTGCGGTAATCATGCCCGTATGCCATCGCTCGCCTTGGCAGGGCGAGATGTCGCGGATATATGCTGGCGCCATGGATCAGATGGTCGGGCAGGCGCCCCAGCATATCTCGCGGGCCGGTAACATCACGAATGCCTCGCAAGCGGCGGGCGCCCGTCAGCTCTCTGTCATCGTGCCGACATTCAACGAGCGCGACAACGTTGCCGTGCTGTTCGCGCGACTGGCCGAAACGCTCGAAGGCATCTCGTGGGAGGTCATCTTCGTCGACGACAACTCCCCCGACGGCACTTGGCAGACGGTGCAGGAGTTGGCACAGCGGGACACGCGCGTGCGCTGTATCCGCCGCATCGGCCGGCGCGGACTTTCGGGCGCGTGCATCGAGGGCATTCTGGCGTCGAGCGCGCCGTGCGTCGCGGTGATGGATGCCGACTTGCAGCACGACGAAACGCAACTGCCGAAGATGCTTGGCCTGCTGCAACGGGGTGAGGCGGAGCTCGTGGTCGGCAGCCGCTACATCGACGGCGGCAATGCCGATAGCTTCAATCGCCAGCGCCGTGGTGCCAGCGAATTCGCCACCACGCTGGCGAAGAAACTGCTGCGCGTCGAGGTCGCCGATCCGATGAGCGGCTTCTTCATGATCCGCCGTGACCGTTTCGAACAGCTTGCGCCGAAACTGTCGGTGCAGGGTTTCAAGATCCTGCTAGATATCGTTGCGACGGGGCAGGGCAAGCTGCGCGTCGTCGAGATTCCCTACGCGTTCGGATCACGACTGCATGGCGAGAGCAAACTCGACTCGATGGTGGCGCTGGACTTCCTCGGCCTGCTGCTGGCGAAGATGACCGGCGATGCCGTCTCGCTGCGCTTCCTGTTGTTCGCGCTGGTCGGCTCGATCGGTCTGGTGGTGCACCTAGCGGTGCTCGACGTGTCTTTCAACGCATTCGGCTACTCGTTCGCCGAATCGCAGTTGATCGGCGCGGTCGCCGCAATGACCAGCAACTTCCTGCTCAACAATTTCCTGACCTATCGCGATCAGCGGCTGAAGGGATTGTCGATCGTGAGCGGCTTGCTGATGTTCTATCTGGTGTGCAGCGTCGGATTGTTTGCCAATGTCGGCGTGGCGTTCTCGGTCTATGGCCAGCAGCCGATCTGGTGGCTCGCGGGCGCGGCCGGTGCGCTGATGGGCGTGGTCTGGAATTACGCGATGTCCGGCCTGTTCGTGTGGCGCAAGCGGTGAGCCTGCCATGACGGCCAGCGAGGCGCGGCTGCTGCGTCAAACCTGGCTCGCGATTTCGGCGCTGGTACTAGTTCGCCTCGTCGCTGCGGCGGTGACGCCGCTGAGTTTCGACGAAGCCTATTACTGGACCTGGGCGAAACATCTCGCCGGCGGCTACTACGATCACCCGCCGATGGTGGCGGTGGTGATCCGCCTCGGCACCATGATCGCCGGCGATACCCCGTTTGGCGTCCGCCTCGTGTCGGTGCTGCTGGCGCTGCCGATGAGCTGGGCGGTGTACGAGACGGCGGCGATGCTGTTCGGCGGCCGCCGCGTTGCTTCCACCGCAGCGATCCTGCTCAACGTCACGCTGATGGCGGCGGTCGGCACCATGATCGTGACGCCGGACGCGCCGTTGATGGTGGCATCGAGCTTCGTGCTTTACGCGCTTGCGAAAGTGATCACGACCGAGCGCGGCGCGTGGTGGCTCGCGGTCGGTCTCGCGGTCGGCGCGGCGCTGCTGTCGAAATACACCGCGCTGTTCTTCGGTCCGGCCATTCTCATCTGGCTCATCGTGGTGCCGAAGATGCGGCGCTGGCTGCTGTCGCCGTGGCCTTATCTCGGCGGCGTGGTGGCGTTCGCGGTGTGCGCGCCGGTGATCCTGTGGAACGCCGAACACCACTGGGTGTCGTTCATCAAGCAATTCGGCCGCGCGCGGATCACCCATCTGACTTTGCGCTACGTCGCCGAGATCGTGCCGACGCAAATCCTGTTTGCCTCTCCCCTGGTGTTCGTGCTCGGCGCGATGGGACTGTATGCGATCGCGACGAAGCGGGGCGGCGCTTATGTGGTGCGGGCGCTGCTCAATGCGATGATCTGGATCATCGTGCTGTACTTCACCTGGCATTCGCTGCACAGCCGCGTCGAGGCCAACTGGTTCAGCCCGATCTATCCCGCCTTCGCCATCGTCGCCGCAGTTGCCGCGCATGTGGCGAACTGGAGCGAACGTGCCAAGCGGACCGTGCGCTTCTCGCTGCGCTGGGCGGCGCCGGTCGGCATCGCGATGTTCGCGCTTCTGGTGATCCAGGCCGATACCGGCCTGCTGAGCGGCTATCGCCGCGACGCCACCGTGCGCAGCATCGGCGTCGGCTGGCGCGAATTGGCGCCACAGATCGAAGCGGCACGGGCGCGAACCGGCGCGGCGTGCGTGCTCGCCAACGACTACGGCACCACGAGCTGGCTGATGTTTTATCTGCCGAAAGGCACCTGCGTGCTGCAAACCAACCAGCGGATCCGCTGGGTGAACATGCCGGCGCCGGATGCCGCAATGCTGCGCGGCAAGCTGCTGCTGGTCGATGAGCCGAAGCCCGATGCGGAAGCGAAGCTGGCGGAGCGTTTCGCCCATGTCGAGGCGGTGGGCGAGGTGGTGCGCAAGCGCGGCCCGCTGGTGATCGAGACCTATCAGCTTACGCTGCTCGACGGTGCGAAGGGCGATGCGCTGGATCATTCGCCGCCGCCGGAAATGAACGGCCACAGCTCTTCCGAATAACGCGAGCGCCGAATGCAAACGGCGGCCTCGAGGGCCGCCGTCGGTATCGTTGAGATGCTGTGCTTAGCGGCAGACGCGCACGCGCTTGACGACGCGGTGGCCGTGATGGCCGCGCTGCACGACGGTTTTCATCGTGCAGACCGGGCGACGATGCCGATGACGATACTGCACCGTGGTCACGTCGGACGAATGCACGGCAATGCCGGGCGCGGCGGGCAGCGCCGATGCCGGAGCCGAGAACGAAGCCAGACCCAATGCAATGGCGGCGGCGAATCCAAGGGCGGTTATTTTCACGCGATATCTCCTTCATTGTGGGGAACGCCGTGTTCACGTTCCCGTGCACACTTTTGTCGGATACGGATGAACCCTGGATGAACGTGCGGGGAACCACGCGACACTCATGATGCGAGACGATGCAGGTGGCAGAAAGCGGGGCACTGTGGAGCAGAGCGTGAGAGGCGAGGCGCGGGCCGTATCCGCGCAGCCGCTGCTGCTGCATCCGTCGATTCGCAAGGCGCGCGTGCTGCTGTCGCTGGCGGTGCTGCTGGTCGCCAACCTGCTGCCGCTCCTCGGCGTCGCGCTGTGGGGCTGGAAGCTGTTCGACCTGATCGTGATCTACTGGCTGGAGACGCTGGTGATCGGTGGCTTCGGTATCATGCAGATGGCGCTGACCACCGGCTGGTTCGCGCTGTTCGTGGTGCCGTTCTTCATCTTGCACTTCGGCGGCTTCATGACCGGCCATTTCGTTTTCCTAAACATGATGTTCGGCGACAGGTCCGGCGGAAGCCTCTCGGCGATCCCGGCGCGGCTGCACGACATGATCGTCGCGGAGGGGCTGTGGGTGGCGCTGATCGGCCTCGCCGTCAGCCACGGCCTCGGCTTCCTGTTCGGCTTTCTGTTGCCGTGGCTGCGCCGGCGCTGGCAGGGCCGGCCGCTGCGCGAGGAAGCCGATGCCGGTAGCGCCGGCAACGTGATGTTCGGTCCCTACAAGCGCGTGATGATCATGCACGTGTCGATTCTGTTCGGCGCGTTTCTGGTTTCGGTGTTCGGCAATAACTTCGCATTTCTCGCGCTGCTGGTGGCGTTGAAGACCGCGAGCGATCTCTACGTGCTGCGACGTCAGTGGAAGACTGAGGCGAGCGCGTCGCCGGCGTGAGCAGTCTTCGTCGCCCGCGATGCATCACGCGATGATGCGTCTGGCTGGCTTCGGATTGAATTGTCAAACAGCCCGCGCGCTGGGCTTGTCCATTCGCGCCCTCAAAGAAAATGTTTGGCACTTGCGCCATCCTCGCCGACATGAACCCGCGCCTTCGCGATCTCGCGACGCATTGCGCCCGAGTTTTGGTTCTCGTCTTCGCCCTCGGTCGAGGAGGGCGCGCGGAACGCCGGACGCATGGTGCGTCCGCAGCCTCATGCGCGAAGTAAATAAGCGCACGAGTTAGTCACCACGAAAGCACCGGATACATCCGGCGTTCCGCACGCGGTGTGCTTCCGGCTTGCTTCGTGCTCTCCCCGGCAACGGTCGAAACCTGACGCCGTCGTCTCCGCGGTACTTTTCGTCTCCGGTTGAAGACGAAAAGAGCAGGCCGGATTTCGCAGGACCACACGACTTGGGCCGGCGCGTAAAGCGCTGTGCGTGGGGCCGCTGCCGGGTGCGGCGTCAGGGACGCATCGCCCGGCGGAAACTCCCGCGTTCAGCGCGCAGCGTGGTTCGTCCGCCGCCTCATGCCGCCCTCACGCTTCTCCGGACATCGGACGCACCCTTTGTACAAGGCGCACGTCGTCCCTCCGGGCTCGCGCCCTGGGCGATAATCGACGGCTAACGCTGCCGCGCCACCGCATCCCGCCTCGCGTCCGTGACGATCGCGATCCGCCCCTCAAGTGAGACGGGATGAATAGGAATATAATCCAGATAAGGTGATATGTCAAGTTCAACCGGTCTTAGCCGGCCCAATCGAACGGCATTGGCGATGCTGGACGCAGTGGTGTTGGATAGCTATTGGAGGTTGACTAGGTTATTTTTTTTCGTTTCGCGTTAGAGGTCTACCATGGCAGACGCGCCAGAGGAGCAGAAGCTCCGAAGTGAGCAAGATATTTTCGACGAGCTTGCGACCGTCTGTCAACGCCCCGGCTTTGCTCACGCCATCGCAACCTTCTGCTTTCGTGACAACATCGTGGGTTATGGAGACAAGCTTAAAGGCGAAGACTATGCGAAGATGTTCTCGTCTGACAGGTTGATTCGGACGGAGATATCGACCCTTATCGGGTTGATGGCGAGAGCCCCAATCGACTGGGCGAAGCCTTCAAATGAGAATATTGAGCACATGCTAAAGCAGGCTGAAGCTCTGCTTCAAGAACTGCATATTGTTCTCAATCGTCCCGGCGAAGAAAACTTCAAAGCCATGATGGAGGGCGAAGACGCTAACCCATTCAAGGCCGGATCCTTCTTGAGGGAGCCAATTTTCTACGCGGCAGAGTCGGCTTACGCGTCTCAGTATCGGGACTTTGCAGCCAAGAAATATGAAGCGGATAACGACTGGCTGAGGGAGCACAAAGGCTTCACTGTTGGCGACGCCTCCAAAGTTATCTCATCTCTGCTGGTCATTCTCGAAAGAAAGTTGCCGGAGGTCCTGAAAAATCTGAAAGACAAGCCGTTGGACGAATGGACGTTATTACCCGGCTTCCAGTTCACTGCCGCCGAAGTCATCGCGGAATCGAAGATCGAGGAAGCGGTTGTTAGAAAGGTACTCGAAGCGTTCTGTCTCAAAGATGCAAATCCCACCTTTACGTCGCTTAACGCCTTCAATTCGACCAACGCGTTTCCCTTGTTCAAATCGGGTGAAGGCCAGTACACGCTCTTCCAGTACGCGGCGTTAACCGAGGCTCTGTATGAGAGCCCATTTTTCTGGATGCTGGACGATAAAAAATATCAACCAACAGCCACGGCAAACCGTGGAAGGTTCGTTGAAACCTTCGCGGCAGAGCGACTTGAAAAGGTCTTCGGGCCGGCGCGCGTTCTCAAGAACGTCGATATCTGGAAATCGAAAAGTGAAAAGGTCGGCGAAATCGACGTCCTTGTCCTGTTTGCGGATCGCGCGATCATTCTTCAAGGCAAATCAAAGAAGCTAACGCTCGCGGCGCGACATGGAAGCGACCAGAAAATCCAAGAGGATTTTAAGGCGGCCGTGCAGGATGCGTGCGACCAAGCATTCACATGCGCCGAAGAGCTAGTGGCTGGAAAGTGCAAATTCACCGATGACAAGGGGCAGGAAATTAAGCTGCCGAGCGCAGTTAAGCAGGTTTTTCCGGTTTGCGTCATTTCGGATCACTATCCGGCGCTGAGCTTCCAAACCCAACAGTTTCTCAAGTCCAAGACCACTGAAAAAATCTCTGCTCCGCTTGTTGGAGACCTCTTCATGCTCGATGTCATTACCGAGTTTCTGGAGACGCCTCTGCGATGTTTGAGTTACCTCGAACTGAGGGCTCGCGCAGGCGAAGGCGTGATGTCTTCCCATGAGACAACGACGCTCGCCTACCATCTCAAGCAAAACCTCTGGCTGGGCGAATACGACATGATTCAGATGCATGACGACCTATCGACCGATGTCGACATCGCGATGGCCGTCCGTAGGGACGGGATCGACGGCGAACGGACCCCAAAAGGAATTTTGACCTTCTTGGAGGGCACCTCGCTTGGAAGGATCATCGAGGAGTTAAATGCCCTCGCCACGCCATGGGCGACGGCTGCGGGACTGGAACTTCTGAAGCTTGGGAGCGAACCAGCCGAAGATCTCTGCACGGTTCTCGATCGGCTTGCCGATCAAGCGTCCAAGGGAAAAGATGGAAGCTCGACTTTGGCCTTCAGCAAAGAGAGCACAGGGATTACAATACAATGTAATCACCGGCCCACGCTGGATGCTGTGTTTGCCCTCAAGGGTCATTGTGAAAAGCGTAAGTACTCCCAAAAAGCTACGTCTTGGATTGGGTTGCTTATTCAGCCCGGGTCTGGGGCACTCCGGCACTGCCTACTACTCGACGCCCCTTGGAAGGAGGACGCGGAGCTTGCAAAGGCGGTTGAGCAGTTAACGGCTGCCGAACCGGCGCAAAGTGTTCAGAACTCGAAAAAGCTCCTCCAACGATACAAGCGCGGAAAAGAAAAACTGCTGGGCTGAGTTAGCGTCGAGGATGGATGCGCGGATCGAGCCCCGGGCACGATGGGTTTTGAGATAAAGCCTTCTGACGCGCAAACATAAAGGTCCGACTTGCACCGGCCTTTTCATATTCCTGTTACCACAATCTTTGGCGGTCTCGGCCCTGCGGCGCGGCATGAAGAATGCTACGCCGCGTCCGGGACAGTAAAGCTGAAGCTCAAACAAAAACCCCGGCATCGCTGCCGGGGTTTTGCATTTTCGTATGGTGCAAGGATTTCCCATACCCCAACGCTCCCCCGCAAGAGTGGAGAGCGAGCAGCAAAAAGCCCGGCGTTTCCGCCGGGCTTTCGCATTGTGATGTTCGCCTGAGAGTGTGGATCAGAAATCCATACCGCCCATGCCGCCGCCCGGAGGCATCGCGGGGCCGCCGGCGTTCTTCTTCGGCAGTTCGGCGATCATCGCCTCGGTGGTGATCAGCAGCGCCGCAACCGAAGCTGCGTTCTGGATTGCCGCACGCACCACCTTGGTCGGGTCGATGATGCCCTTGGAGACCAGGTTGCCGTATTCGTGGTTCTGGGCGTCGTAGCCGTAAGCGTACTGATCCTTCTCCAGCACCTTGCCGACGATCACCGAGCCGTCATCGCCAGCGTTGATGGCGATCTGGCGGGCAGGGGCCGACAGCGCCTTGCGGACGATCTCGACGCCGGTCTTCTGGTCGTCGTTCTGCGTCTTGATGCGCTTGAGGCCTTCGACGGCGCGCAGCAGCGCGGTGCCGCCGCCCG
>JAFKKL010000147.1 GCA_017305595.1 Hyphomicrobiales bacterium
GCTTGCCGGCGTGGGCGGACACCACCTTGCCGGTCCCGGTCACTTTGAAGCGCTTTTTGGCGCCCGATTTGGTCTTCAGCTTGGGCATTTGGCTCTCCTCTTGCCACAGAAAAAGCCGCCCCAGGAGGCGGTTACGTGGCTGAAATGCTCGCTAGAGCGTTGAAAGTGCTCGATTATTCCTTGTCGGAACAGATCCGCACGCTCACCGCCACGGCAGCCCTAATCAGCCGGGCGATGAAGATGGGGCTTATGACAGAGGATCGGGCGAAAGGCAACGGGAAAGGGGGCCTTTGCGGCCCGCGATTCGTGCCAGGCGTTTCAGCGAGTCGTCCCCGCGAAGGCGGGGACCCATAGCCCCTGCCGTCATATTACGGAAGGCGGCTGGCCTGGTACCAAACAAGAGGCACAGGGAATCTGGGTCCCCGCCTTCGCGGGGACGACCAGTCGATAAGTTTTCGTGGGAGTCGGCTGGCCCGCTCAGCGTGGCGACAGCACCATGACGACCTGACGGCCTTCGAACTTGGCGTCCTGCTCGACCTTGGCGATGTCGGCGACTTCGTCCTTCACCTTGTTGAGCAGCTTGGTGCCGATGTCCTGGTGCGCCATTTCGCGGCCGCGGTAGCGCAAGGTGATCTTGACCTTGTCGCCTTCCTCGAAGAACCGCTTCATCGCCCGCATCTTCACGTCGTAGTCGTGGTCGTCGATCATCGGCCGGAGCTTGATCTCCTTGATCTCGACGATCTTCTGCTTCTTGCGGGCCTCGGCGGCTTTCTTCTGCGCCTGGAACTTGAACTTCCCGTAGTCCATGATCTTGCATACGGGAGGATTGTTGTTCGGCGAAATCTCCACCAGATCCATGCCGGCTTCGGTGGCGAGCTTGATCGCGGCGATGGTCTCCACGACGCCGTGGTTGACCCCGTCCTGATCGATCAGTTGGACCTGGGCATTGCGGATCTCGTCGTTGGTGCGCGGCCCATCCTTGGCGGCGACGGGCGGGGCTCTGTTAGGACGGCGAATGGGTACTTCTCCAGTATTGTGAATGAAGGCTCTTAGTTTGAAGGAAACCGCATCGGCGGGCAAGCATCGCAAGCCCTTGCGCGACGAAACCCCGGCCACGCGGCATTTTGGTCACGCTGCCGTCGCGGTTCCCGCTGACGTAGCGCTCACATAGATTGCGCCGGGCGGTTACGCAAGCGACAGTGCGGCGCGCAACAGATCGACGGAGACACCATTCATGACCGATACAGCCGGGGGTGCGGCCATGGCCGCGCCGGACTTCGTCACGGTCGGCGCCGGCGCGAACGGCCGCCGGATCGCGGTACGGGCGCGGCAGGGCAACGCGCGGGGAGGCGATGCCCCCGGCCTGTTCTGGCTCAGCGGTTTCAATTCCGACATGGCCGGCACCAAGGCGGTGGCGCTCGACGCATGGGCGGCGGAGCACGGCCGCGCCTGCGTGCGGTTCGATTACTCCGGCCATGGTGAATCCGGAGGGCAATTCGTCGATGGCACCATCGGGCGCTGGCTTGAGGAGGCGCTCGCGGTGTTCGACGGCTTCTGCAAGGGGCCGACGGTCGCGGTCGGCTCGTCGATGGGCGGCTGGATCGCGCTTCTCGTGGCGCGTGAGCTGAAGCGGCGCGGCACGCCGCTGGCAGGCCTCGTGCTGATCGCGCCGGCGCCGGACTTCACCGAGGAACTGATGTGGAAGGATTTTCCGGACGCGGTGAAGCGCGAGATCGAATTGAACGGCGTCTGGATGCGGCCGTCGGAGTACGGCGATCCCTATCCGATCACACGCGGGTTGATCGAGGACGGTCGCAAGCATCTCGTGCTCGGCGCCAGCATCGACGTCGGTTGCCCGGTGCGCATCCTGCAAGGCGCGCAGGACCCGGACGTGCCGTGGCGTCACGCCTTTCGCCTCACCGAATGCTTGCCCAGCGACGACGTGGTGCTGACCATGGTGCAGGACGGCGACCACCGCCTGTCGCGCCCGCAAGACATTGCGCGGCTGCTGACGACAGTGGGAGAGTTTTGACTCTTACGTTCTTTTCGCCGACGTCCGCCTCACCTCAGCTTTCTCGGGAGGCGGATTGTTGCGGTTCAAAGGCGGGAGGGGGTCAGGTTACTTGGGACAGTTCGCGACCCGAAGCCGCCGCTTGATTTCCTCGTCGCCGATATTCGCTTCGGCCCAATGCACACTCGCGGTCGCGCATTCCCGCAGGTCCGGCTTGTAGCGTTGATCGTTGCAGACCCCTGCTGACATCATCTCCATGCGGACCACCGCAACCTTGGCCCGCACCTCGGCCTGTCCTTTGGAGCCTTCGTCGATCTTTTTCAGATAATCCATCCTGGCCGCGCAATCGGCAGCGCTCACTTTCTCCGGCTTCGGTTGCTTACGATTGCTGCCTGGCGTCGTCGCGACGCTGAAGCCGCCGCAGCGGGAAGCCGACCGCATTTCGCTCACGGCGTTTTCGACCTTGGCGGCTTTTGCACTCATGGACGCCTCGTTGGCATTGTCGCCGAGCGTGCGATAGACCGCCGCGACATTTCTCGCGTCACTTGCGACGCGCTCATAGGCGCTGCACGACGGCGACGCCAAGGCGGCCCGTGCCGCGATTGCGAGGCGCTCCCGGGCGGCGGTCAGTTCGGGTGAGACCGGCGGAGGCGCGGCCTCTTTCTTCTCCGGCTCGGGCGTGGATGGCGCGGCAGCGCTCGGCTCAACCGGCTTGGCCGGCGCCGGTGCGGGCACGGCTTCCGGGAAAAGCTCAGCCGCGATCCGCGTGGCGATGCCGGTTTCGGCGGAATGCGCGACGGGCGCGGCGTTCGCCGCGACCTTGGGCTTCTCCTGTCGCGCGGGTACCCGGTCGGGATTGACCGGCGCCCGTTCGGTCTTGCGGCATTTGATCCTCGGGCCGCTGCCGCCCGAAACGTCCGAACAGTCGCCGTCCGCCGCGCTCGCCACGCGGGACTGCGGTTTCGCGGCAGGCTTTGCCGCCGGCGCGGGCTTCTCGGCGGTCCGGGTCGTCGCTCCGCGGCAGGCGGACATGACTTGCTGCGTCAGGGCAATCTGGCGCGCATCGTAACCCGGCGGATCGCGATCGGAATTCTTGTGTGTCGCGTCTTCGCAGTTGACGACGCCGGGCCGCATGCTTGCAACGCGCCGAAGCAAGGCGATGCGCTGGTTTCCAGCCGCCATCACGCCGGCACAGTTGTTCGCCGCGCCCGCCGCGCGCAGACGCGCAAGGATGGCGGCGTCCTGCCCCGACAGCCGATTGAAAGCCGCTTGCTTGTTCTGGCAGACGCCGGCCGAGACTTCGCCGCCGAACAAAAGCAGCAAGCCGACAGGCGCAATCAGTCGTGCAAGTAATCGAACCTGCCCAGTATGAATCATTGGAAACACCATAAAAAATGAAGTTCCAAAACTATGAACGAGGCCAATGAAAACGCAAGGGGTGGCGCTGTCATCCGAAACCGATCAGCGCGTCCCTGCCTTGTAGCCTCCGGATTGCTTCGCTACGCTCGCAGTGACTCAGACAAAAACACCGATGCTCAGGGACAACGCCCGATGAATCCTGCTGCGAATCCCACTGCCATGCTACGCACGTTCTGCGATGCGGTCGAAGCGCGTGACGGCAAGACCTTCGCGACGCTGTTCACCGAGGACGGTGTCTATCATGACGCGTTCTACGGCGCGTTCGAAGGCCGCACGAAGATTGCCGAACTGATCGACGACTGGTTCTATCGCACGGCGGAGGACTTTCGCTGGGTGATGCACGATCCGGTCAGCGACGGCAAAACGCTCTATGCGCGCTACACTTTCAGCTATCGCTCGAAGCTGCCGGAAGCGAACGGCAACCGCGCGATGTTCGAAGGCGTCTCGGTGATGCAATTGCGCGACGGCTTGATCGCCACCTATCACGAGATCGCCAACACCGCGCCGGCCTTCGTCGATCTCAACTTCGCGCCGGAGCGCATCGCGAAGATCGTCGGCCGCCAGGGCGCGGCGCTGAAAGCGCGCGACGAGATGAAGTTGCATCTGAAGTGATGCACTCCCCTCTGCCTTGGCAGAAGGGAAGAAGGAGAGCTACGGCGGCGGCTTGCCCATCATTTGCCGCTGGCCGAGGGCTGCGACGCTCGCGGTGCCGATCGGTCCGGCTTCGTCGTAGAGCCAGCATTCGCCGATGGCGACGCCGTCGGTGGCGTGGTGATTGACCACTTCGTAGCCGATCCATTCCGTCACCGGCAGGCGGTGCAGATAAAGCGTGACGTCGCTGTTGATATAGCCGAGGCCCTGATCGCCGGCGTTGGCGAAGGGGCTGGCGAAGTCGGCGCCGACCGCGACCCGCACGAACGGCGTGATCGGCGCGCCGCCGACGACATCGCGCACTTCGCTGAGCCAAAGTTTGCGCGGACCCACCGTGCCGATCGCGCCGGTGATGCGCCGCACCGCCCACATGCCGTTCATGCCGAGCTTCGGGTCCGGCGGCGGCATGTCGTCGGGCTTCGGCGCCTCCCAGGTCGGCGGCGACCAGACGGTACCCGGCGGATTTTCCGTTCGGCGTAGCAACTGGCACGACGCGCGCGCCATCGAGACGCCGCCGCTGAAGAACTCCGCTTCGATGACCTTGATGCGCTTGCCGTCGCGGACCAGCCGCGTCGTCACCTCGACCGGATCGAGGCCCGGCAGACGGAACATGTCGACGGTCAGTCGCGCCGGCATATAGGCGTCGTCGCCGTGACGCTCCTCGATGACGAAGGCCAACAGGCCGACGACGACGCGGCCGTGCAGCGATTTGCGATCCCACGGGCTGACGCCGATCTCGGTCGGAACGAAGCCGTCACCGTCGCGGGTGAAGAATGGAACATTGCTCATGGCGCCGAGCAATGCCGGGCCTGCGCCGTGAAATCAAGGCGGGGCCGCCTGTCCGGCGCTCTCAGAAATCGAGATCGACGTAGCTTTGCGAGGCGGGGACGCCGGCCAGCCATTCGGAGAGCAGTGGCCGGAACGAGGGGCGCGACTTGATCCGCGCGTACCAGGATTTCGCGGCATCGTCCTCGTTCCACGGCACGTCGCCGAGGTAATCGATCGCGGAGAGATGCGCGGCGGCGGCGAGGTCGGCATAGGTCAGGCGGTCGCCGGCGAGATAGTTCCGGGTCCGCGCCAGCCAGCCGATGTAGGAGAGGTGATAGCGGACGTTGGCCTTCGCGGCACGCATCACGTCGGCGGAAGGCGCGCCGCCGCCGTCTTCCTCGCTCATGAAGCGCTTGTAGATGCGCTCGGTCACCAGCGGGTTGGAGGCTTCCTCAAAGAACTTTTCGTTGAACCAGGCGGTGAGCCGCCGCACCTCGATGCGCTCTGCCATCGATTGGGGCAGCAGCCGGCGGTCGCCGCGCGCTTCGCCGCAGACCTCGTCGAGATATTCGCTGATCAGCGTGGCGCCGGGAACCGGGGGAATGCCGTCGGCGGCGAGCACCGGCGTGGTGCCGGCCGGGTTCATGATCAGGAACTCCTCGCGCCGTTCCCAGGGCCGTTCTTCCGACAGCGTCAGGTCGAGCCCGTATTCGCCGAGCGCGAGGCGAATGAAACGCGAATGGGGACAGAACGGGTGATGAAACAGCGTGAGCATCGGGTCCTTAGATAGGTTTTCGTCCTTAACAAAGCGTCTCCGGCGGCGCGAAATCGCGGGGCCGGCGGCGGCGCGGCCCTCCTTACGCCTGAACGGGGCGCGACCGAAGTGTTAGTTGGGCAGCGGATTCGGACATGGGACTTGCGCAATTCGACATTGCGGCAGGCCGGCAAATCAGCGAGAAGTGCCGACGTTTCGCCTGCCTGAAAGCGAAAGTTCCCATGATATCTGATGCCATTCGCGCGGTGATCCTTGGCGTTGTCGAGGGGGTCACGGAATTTCTGCCGGTGTCGTCGACCGGCCATCTGCTGCTGGTCGAACGCTTTTTCGAAGGGGGCGGCGACGATTTCTGGAAGAGCTTCGCGATCCTGATCCAGCTCGGTGCGATCCTCGCCATTCTCGCCATCTATTTTGTCAAATTGTGGCAGGTGGCGCTGGGCATGTTCACCGATCCGGCGGCGCGCCGCTTCGTCATCGGCGTGCTGGTGGCGTTCCTGCCGGCGGCGGTGATCGGCGGGTTGCTCGGCGGCTATATCAAGAGCTACCTGTTCAACCCGTGGGTGGTGTGCTTCTCGCTGATCGTCGGCGGCGCGGTGCTGATGTGGGTCGACCAACTCGATCTCAAGCCGCGGCTGCACGATGCCACGACGTTTCCGCTGCCGACCTATTTCGCCATCGGCCTCGCGCAATGCACCGCGATGATTCCCCGCGTGTCACGCTCCGGCGCCACCATCGTGGCGGCGATGCTGCTCGGCGCCGACAAGCGCGCTTCGGCGGAATTCTCGTTCTTCCTGGCGATCCCGACCATGCTCGGCGCCTTCGTCTACGACCTCTACAAGAGCCGCCACGAGATGACGCTGGATCACTCCTACATCATCGCCATCGGCTTCGTGGTGTCGTTCATCACCGCGATCATCGTGGTGAAGGCGTTCCTGAGCTACGTCACCCGCAACGGCTTTACGTTCTTCGCGTGGTGGCGGGTGATCGTCGGCACGCTCGGCCTGATCGCGCTGGCGCTGGGGTTTTAAGACTGTCGGTATAGACGGCTTACCTCTCAGCCGTCATGCCCGGGCTTGTCCCGGGCATCCACGTTCTTTGCGATTCAGTCCGTCAAGGCGTGGATGGCCGGGACAAGCCCGGCCATGACGGAGAAACAGTACGATCCCGACAGCGTTTTACGCGTTCTTGCGCTGGAACTGGCCCTGCGGACGGAACATCCACAGGTACTGCGGGGCGACGGCCTCGAGCGAATCCGGCGTGATGCCGAGCCCTTCCAGCGTCAATCCTGCGGCCTTCGCGGCGTCCGACACCACGTTGTCGGATTGCAGCAAGGTCACCTGATCGCGGGTCAGCGTGAACGGCGACGGCGCGAATTGCAGGACTAGCGCCTTGAGCTTGGTGAGGCCGAACGGCAGCGGAATCAGGGTGCGGTCGCGGTCGGTGATCGACAGGATGATCTGGTTGATCTCGCGCAGCGTCAGCACTTCCGGTCCGCCGAGTTCGTAGGTCGTACCTAGCTTCGCCTTGCCGTCGACCGCGTCGGCGATGGCTGTCGCGACGTCGCCGGAATAGACCGGCTGCATCTTCGTCGCGCCGCCGCCGATCAGCGGCAGCAGCGGCATCAGTCGCGCCATCGAGGCGAAGCGGTTGGTGAAGTCGTCCTCGGGGCCGAACACCACCGACGGCCGCACGATGACGCTCTCGGGCGATGCCTCGTGCACCGCGGCTTCGCCGGCGGCCTTGGAACGGGCATAGGCCGAGGCCGATTCGGCATCGGCGCCGATCGCCGAGACATGCACCAGCCGGGCGCCGGCGCTCGCTGCGGCCTGCGCCACGGCGGCGGCGCCCTTGACGTGGACGGCATCGAAAGTCTGCGCGCCGCTGCCGGCCAGAATACCGACCAGATTGACGACGATGCCCGCGCCGCGCGTCGCGGCTTCCACCGAGGCCGGATAGCGCAGGTTGGCCTGCACCGCGTGGATCTGGCCGACCTTGCCGAGCGGTTGCAGGTGTCCCGCCAGTTCGGGCCGGCGCACGCCGACGCGGATGCGATAACCCCGCTTGGCCAGCGCGCGGACGACATGCCGCCCCAGAAAACCCGAACCGCCGAACACGGTGACGAGGGTGTCTGAATTCGAGGTCACGTAGGACGACATGGAATCACCTCAACCGGCCCAAGGGCCCTGATGCCGCGAAGTCGTGGCTGTTTCGGCCGCTGTATAGCGGATTTGCAGCGCGTATTGCAATTTTCGGCCGAGCGAATCAGGCCGCCCTGCCCGTGCGAAGCGGGACTCTGCCGGAAGCCGCGTTTTGCCGTTTGACAACAGCGCGGCCGATCCGTATCAACCGGCCCGGGCCCAGGTGGCGGAATTGGTAGACGCGCTGGCTTCAGGTGCCAGTGGCTGCAAGGTCGTGAAGGTTCGAGTCCTTTCCTGGGCACCACTCTCTTTTGTGCCCCCTCTCCCGTTTGATCAGGATATGTCCGTCTCGGGCTGATGAGACGGCATCGCCGCGTGAGCGCGCGATCTCATTCGACACTCGACAGATTCGGTGCTTGGCAAAGCAGTCGACCGGTGCGACCTTCGCGCCCGGAGGGGCCTGCGGAGCCGATCGTCATGCGCCTATGCGCCGCCCTTTCGCTCGCCGTTGTCATTGGCGGGTTCGCTCTCTCGCCGGCCCAAGCCGCGCAGCCGCTGGAGCCGGTGACCTGTCCCGCCATTGTTGCGGACGTCACCTGCTATCGCGGCCAGGACGACAACGGCTCCTATATCCTCGCGGGTGTACCGAAGGCGTGGGACGGCGTTCTGGTAGTTCACGCCCATGGCGGGCCGCGCCTTGCGCCCATCACCCTGGACTACAGCAGCAAGGATTTCGAGCGCTTCTCCGAATTCGTCCGTGAGGGACACGCCTTCGTTGCCGCCAGCTATCGTCGCCCGGGCTACGGCGCGCGGATGGCGGCGGAAGACATCGAGAATGCGCGCAAGGCGTTTGTGGCGAAGTTCGGCAAGCCGCGACGCACCATCATGCACGGGCAGTCGTGGGGCGGCGATGTCGGCGCGCGCGTCATCGAACTGTATGCCATCGCGCCCGACGGCACCCGCAACTACGACGGCGCGCTGCTGACCAGCGGCGTCATCGGCGGCGGCACCCGCACCTACAATCCGCGCATCGATCTGCGCGCGCTGTTTCAATATTACTGCCACAGCCTGCCGAAGCCCGATGAACCGCAATACGATCTCGGCATCGGCCTGCCGACCGATTCGAAGCTGAACCAGAAGGAATTACGCGCGCGCTTCGAAGCCTGCACCGGCGACAATCTTGCCGCCGCGCAGCGCAGTCCGGAGCAGAGCCGGGCGCTGTCCGAGATGGCGGCGCTGACGCGGATTCCCGAGCGCGCGCTGTTTTCGCATCTTTCGTGGGCGACGTTCCTGTTCCGCGACATCGCCACGCACATTACCGGCGGCAAGAGTCCGTTCGGCAATGTCGGCGTGGTCTATCGCGGCTCCTCCGATGACGACAGGCTGAACCGCGAGGTGCCGCGCGTGACCGCCGATCCGCAGGCGCGGGCGCTGCTCGCCTATGACAGCGATCCCACCGGACAGATCGCGATTCCGGTTCTAACGCTACACGCGATCGCCGATCCGACTGCGGCGGTGGAGAACGAGGCGGCCTATCGCGACACGGTGGAGCACGCGGGCAATGCGCGGCTGCTGGTCCAGACCTTCGCGCGCGAACATGTTCACAGCAAACTGTCGTCGCCGCTTTACCCGGCCGAACTGGATACGCTGCTGGCGTGGATCGACAAGGGCGAGCGCCCGACGCCGCAAGCCGTGCTGGATCGTTGCCACGCCAAGCAGCAGGCCTTTCCCGGCGACTGCACTATCGATCCCGCCTATCAGGTCGCACCGTTTCTGAGTCGAAGCTGGCCGCGAACACCTTGAGGCGGTGTTGTCGGCTCTCGTTCGGGGGAACGTTCCCGGATAAGGTGCGGCCATCGATTCGAAGAGGCTTTATCATGACCATCCGTTTGCATCGCGGCGATCTGCCGGACCTTGGCCGCTACACCGATTCGGTGGCGATCGACACCGAGACCATGGGGCTCAATCCGCATCGCGACCGGCTCTGCGTGGTGCAACTCTCGCCCGGTGACGGCACCGCCGACGTGGTGCAGATTCCGCAAGGCGCCACCGACGCACCGAACCTGAAGAAGCTGTTGGGCGATCCGAAGGTGACGAAGATTTTTCACTTCGCGCGGTTCGATCTCGCCGCGCTTTACAACGCGCTCGGGGTGATGCCGCAGCCGGTCTACTGCACCAAGATCGCCTCGCGGCTGACCCGCACATATACTGATCGCCATGGATTGAAAGATCTGGTGCGCGAACTGCTCGGCGTCGATCTCTCCAAGCAGCAGCAGTCGAGCGACTGGGGCGCGGATGCGCTGACGGAGGCGCAACTGGCCTATGCGGCGTCCGACGTGCTGCACCTCCACGCGCTGCGCACCCGGCTCGATACGATGCTGGCACGCGAAGGCCGCACCGATCTGGCGCGGGCCTGCTTCGACTTCCTGCCTTCCCGTGCCCGGCTCGACCTCAGCGGCTGGGAGGAAGAGGATATCTTCGCCCATTCCTGAGCCGTCGCGGCGGCCCGTCCGCCGGACTGGCGTGACCGGTGCTGCGCTCCTATGTCATAATCGGACTTGGGAATAAGGCTCGGGACTTAAGGCTCGGGGGCCGTGCCTTGCCGGCGCGGCACGGGATTTCAACATTTGAACACAACATTTGAGCAGAAGATTTCGCCCCGTCCCGAGGGCCTGCCGGCGGGACCCGGCGGAATCGACGATGCGCAACTGTAAGTTATTGGAATCAGAGGTATTCATCGTGGGCGGTCGGGACGGTCGGCCGGCTTCGTGATGCAGGAGGAGCGCGGTGTATTCGGCTCAAAGCCCAGCCTATCAGGCAGGTCTGGAGGCGCGCTTTGCCGCTGCCGCCAGGCACAGCCGGCTGGTGCGCGTGCTGCGGATCGCGGTTCCGGCCGGGGTGGTGCTGTCGCTGGCCGCGATTGTTATGGTGTCGGTCTTCAATCCGTTCCGCGTGCTGATGCCGGATTTGCCGGTCGATATCGATAATCTGGTGGTGTCCGGAACCAAGATCACGATGGAATCGCCGCATATGTCCGGTTTCTCGCCCGATCAACGGCCCTACGAGGTGTGGGCCAAGAGCGCGACGCAGGATTTGACCGATCCCGACCACGTCGACCTTGCGACGATCCGTGCGCGGGTGACGATGGAGGACAAATCGACGGTGACGATGGATGCTCACAATGGCGTCTTCAACACCAAGGCCCAGGTTCTCGACCTTCAGAAGGACATTTTCTTGCAATCTTCCACCGGTTACGAAGCCCGGCTGACGCGGGCGCTGGTCGACATCAACAAGGGTCTGGTGACTTCGGACGAACCGGTGGCGGTGAAACTGTTGAACGGCACGCTCAATTCCGACCGCTTGCGGATCATCGACAAGGGCGACGTGGTGCGCTTCGAAGGCAATGTGAGAATGAATCTGGTGATGGAGCAGCCCAATGCCGACGCCAACAATCCGCCGCAAGGCACGAGCGGCGAGAGCAGCGGCAATGGAGGCAGCAACGAGCCTGTGTTCAACCTGAGTCAGGATCCCGAACCGTTGCCGTCATCGTCCAAGCCGTCGCCGTCGAAACGATCCTCTAGCCACAATAAGCACAGCGGGTCCCGATGAGCGCGGTACAGACCTCCTCAAAATATGGTGCACACGGTCTGACGATGTGCTGCGGCGCGCTGATGTTGCTGGCGCTGGCCGTCAGCGCCGGCACCGACGCGCGCGCGCAAGGCGCGATGCAAGGCGTGCCCAACGCCATGCAGGGGTTCTCGCAGAACCGTGAACAGCCGATCCAGATCGAGGCCGCGTCGCTGGAAATGGTCGACAAGAAGAAGGAAGCCACCTTTTCCGGCAACGTGAAGGTGGTGCAGGGCGACACCACCATGCAGTCGAAATCGCTGGTGGTGTTTTACGACTCCTCGAATGGCGCCGACAAAGGCAAGCCTGCGCCGAGCAAGGCCGCGATGAAGGCGGCGTCGCCGGGGCCCGGCGGCTCGTCGTCGATCCGCCGGCTCGAGGCGCGCGGCGGCGTTGTGGTGACGCAGAAGGAACAGGTGGTGACCGGCGATCTCGCCACCTTCGATACGCGCAGCAACCTGATCACCATGAAAGGCAATGTGGTGCTGACGCAATGCAAGAACGTGCTGCGCGGCGACCGCCTGTTCGTCAACATGACGACCGGCGTGTCGCGCGTCGAATCCGATAACGGCCGCGTGCAGGGCCTGTTCATTCAATCCGAGGGCAGCGGCTGTGGCGGGAAGTCATCGACGCCTGCCGCGCCGTCGCCCGCGGCCAAGCCGCCGATCCCGTTGCTGGGACGATAGGACCATCGGCAGGATCACTGGTATGACGATCGCGCGCGCAGGGCTTTGCCGATCCGGTACGGATTTGTTCACGCCGGACGGCTACCCTGCAAACGAAGTGAATTTCACCGCCGTGTTCGGGCGGCAACTCGCAAAGGCGAAGTGACGCGGCATGGTGGATCTCCGCGATATGTTCCGGCGGAAGCCGCCGCAGCGCGGCCAACAAGGCTTTGCGCGCGCGCGTGCCGACATCACCGCGCTCGATAACGGCGCCGGAGCGATGCTGGAGCAGCCGGTGCGCGATGCGCCGCCGGTGGCCCGCCGTGCCGCCGCGCCGCAAGTTCAACCGCAGGCGCGACAACCTCAGCCGCAACCGCAACCTGCGCAACGGCGCGCGACGACCACCGCGCATGCGCCGCGTACCGATTACCTCGCGGTGCACGGCATCGAGAAAAGCTTCGGCTCGCGGCAGGTGGTGCGCGGCGTCAGTATCTATGTGCGGCGTGGCGAGGCGGTGGGCCTGCTCGGGCCGAACGGCGCCGGCAAGACCACGGTGTTCTATATGATCACCGGCCTGATCAAGGCCGATCGCGGCAAGATCGAACTCGACGGCCACGACGTCACCAAGCTGCCGATGTATCAGCGCGCGCGACTCGGTATCGGTTACCTGCCGCAGGAAGCCTCGATCTTTCGCGGCCTCACCGTCGAGCAGAACATCCGCGCCGTGCTCGAAGTGGTCGAGCCCAGCCGCAAGAAGCGCGAGAAAGAACTGGATTCGCTGCTCGACGAATTCAACATTGCGCGGCTGCGCAAGTCGCCGTCGATCGCGTTGTCGGGCGGCGAACGCCGCCGCGTCGAAATCGCGCGCGCGCTGGCAACGCGGCCAAGCTACATGCTGCTGGACGAGCCGTTCGCCGGCATCGACCCGATCGCGGTGGGCGACATTCAGGACCTGGTGCGCCATCTCACCAATCGCGGCATCGGCGTCTTGATCACCGACCACAACGTGCGCGAAACGCTCGGCCTCACCGACCGTGCTTATATTGTCTATGCCGGGCAGATTTTGACCGAAGGCGACCCTGACGCCATCGTCAACGACCCCGACGTGCGACGGCTGTATCTCGGCGAGGAATTCCGGTTGTAAGCTGAGGCTGAAGCGGAACCGTCGCCCTAAGTGTCGTGCGCGGATTTGCATCACGAAAATCGTCGTCCCCGCCTTCGCGGGGACGACGGCAAGGGGCGATCACAAATCGTGCCGCGCGCCAGCCGGCCGTGTACTTCCGGCCGCGAAGCAGCTAAGCAAGAAACGGACCAATTGATGGAACGGTTTTTGCCTTCATGGCGCTGTCGCAAAAGCTAGAGTTTCGCCAGTCGCAAGCGCTGGTGAT
>JAFKKL010000001.1 GCA_017305595.1 Hyphomicrobiales bacterium
GTGCTGGAGGCGGAAGCCGGGATTTCGGTCGCGCGGGACGCTGCCTTTGTGGCCGGGCATTCGCTGGGCGAATATTCGGCCTTAGCCGCGGCGGGCAGCTTTTCCATCAGCGATACCGCCCGCCTGCTGCGGACACGCGGTCTTGCGATGCAAAAGGCGGTTCCGGTCGGCGTCGGCGCCATGGCGGCGCTGCTCGGGCTGGATTACGAGACGGCCGTGGCCGTGGCCGAAGAAGCCGCCCAAGGCGAGGTCTGCCAGGCCGCCAACGACAACGGCGGCGGTCAGGTGGTGGTGTCCGGAGACAAGGCGGCGGTCGAGCGAGCTACCGAGATTGCCAAGGGCAAAGGCGCCAAGCGGGCGATGCTGTTGCCGGTATCCGCGCCGTTCCATTGCCGCTTGATGCAGCCGGCCGCGGACGTGATGGCCAAGGCGCTCTCCGAGGTGACGGTCAATCGTCCTGTGGTGCCGTTGGTATCGAACGTGCTGGCCGCGCCGATTTCCGATCCGGAGGAGATTCGCAAGCGGCTCGTCGAGCAGGTCACCGGCACCGTGCGCTGGCGGGAATCGGTTGCCTATATGGCTGGGCAGGGCGTGACGCATTTCCTCGAAATCGGTGCCGGTAAGGTGCTAAGCGGACTGGTCAAGCGGATCGCCGACGGTGCCGTCGGCGTTGCGGTCGGCGGCCCCAACGACATCGCGGCTGCCAAGGATGCATTGGCTGCGGCGCGTTCCGCCTGAATTGAGCGGCAGCGCCGCACGAAGGAGAATTCAATGTTCGATCTGACTGGCAGAACCGCGCTCGTCACCGGCGCGAGCGGTGGCATCGGCAGCGCAATCGCCAAGGCGCTATATGCGCAAGGCGCAACGGTGGCGGTGTCCGGAACACGGCGCGAGCAGCTTGAGAAACTAGCCGGCGAACTCGGCGATCGCAGCCATGTTTTGCCGTGCAATCTGGCCGATACCGCTGATGTCGAGGCGCTGATTCCCGCCGCCGAAAAGGCGATGGGGCAAGTCGACATTCTCATCTGCAACGCCGGCATCACCCGCGACAATTTATTCGTGCAGTTGCGCGACGAAGATTGGGACGATGTCATCAAGATCAATCTGACCGCGACCTTTCGCCTGACGCGTGCCGCGACCAAATTGATGATGCGCAAGCGGTTCGGCCGCATTATTGCGATCACGTCGGTGGTCGGCGTCACCGGCAATCCGGGGCAGGGCAATTATACCGCGTCAAAGGCCGGTCTGATCGGCATGATCAAGACGCTGGGCGCCGAATACGCGCGCCGCAACGTCACCGCTAACTGCATCGCGCCGGGATTCATCGCGACCCCGATGACCGATGTTCTCAACGACAAGCAGCGCGAAGCGATCCTGACGAAGGTTCCCGCCGGGCGGGAGACTTGGTTCGCCGGACGACATCGCCGCCGCCGCTGTCTATCTAAGCTCGAACGAAGCTGCGTATGTCACGGGCCAAACCATTCATGTCAACGGCGGAATGGCGATGATTTGAGGTGTTTCGCGGCGTATTCGGGCAACCGTGGACCGCATCTCGGGCCGTATAGTCAAGGCTGGGGAAGTATGGTAACCGGACCCCGATGGGTAGGCAAAGAAGCCATTGCAGGATTCCGAAACCATGTATATTGGCGTTGCCGGACCTGACGTCGTTCGCCGGGTCTCCGTGGGTTGCGACGGAGCGATTGCAATAGAGCGCAGCTACGACGGGATCTAACTAGTTAAGCACCACGACGGCTCGTATCGTCCAACGGTCGAGTCCAATTGAACAAGCACGAGGTTGAACGATGAGCGAGATTGGCGAGCGGGTTAAGAAGATCGTGGTGGAACACCTTGGTGTTGAACCCGAGAAGGTGGTCGACAACGCGAGCTTCATTGACGACCTCGGCGCCGACAGCCTGGATACCGTCGAACTGGTGATGGCGTTCGAGGAAGAATTCGGCTGCGAAATTCCCGACGACGCGGCGGAAACCGCCACCAAGTTCCTCGAAAAGAACGCGAAAAGCTAACACACCTTCGGGGTGTCGATGAAGCCGGACGGGTCGTGATTGCGCGGTCCACCGGCTTCTTGCTGTTGATCGTAAACATCCGTCGGATGGAGTGCTCGATATGAGGCGTGTTGTCGTCACCGGCCTGGGCATGGTTACGCCGCTTGGCTGTGGCGTCGAGCCGACCTGGAAACGCATTCTCAACGGTGAGAGCGGCGCCAGAAAGATCGACACGTTCGAGGTATCCGATCTCCCCAGCCACATCGCCTGTATGATTCCGCGCGGCGATGGCACCAACGGCACCTTCAACGCCGATCAGTGGATGGAGCCCAAGGACCAGCGCAAGGTCGATGACTTCATCGTCTTCGCGATGGCCGCGGCGCGTCAGGCTTTGGACGACGCCAACTGGCATCCGACAACGGAAGAAGACCGTTGTGCGACCGGGACCTTGATCGGCTCCGGGATCGGCGGCCTCTCCGGCATCGCCGACGCCGCCATTCTCGTGAAGGAGCGGGGACCGCGAAAACTATCGCCATTCTTCATTCCGGGCCGTCTGATCAATCTCGCATCCGGCTACGTCTCGATCGAGCACGGCCTGAAGGGGCCGAACCACTCGGTAGTGACCGCGTGCTCGACTGGCGCGCACGCCATCGGCGATGCCGGCCGTCTGATCGCGCTCGGCGATGCCGATGTGATGGTTGCCGGCGGCACCGAATCGCCGATCTGTCGCCTCGCGATGGCCGGCTTCTGCGCGTTGCGTGCCCTGTCCAGCGGCTTCAATGACACGCCGGAGAAAGCGTCGCGCCCCTACGACAAGGATCGTGACGGTTTCGTCATGGGCGAGGGCGCTGGCGTCGTCGTGCTTGAAGAATACGAACACGCCAAAAAGCGTGGCGCGAAGATTTACGCCGAGATCATCGGCTATGGCCTATCGGGCGACGCCTATCATATCACGGCGCCTGCGCCGGACGGCGACGGCGGCTTCCGCTGCATGAGCGCGGCATTGAAGCGCGCCGGCATCGCACCTGCCGATATCGACTACATCAATGCGCACGGGACTTCGACGCCGCTCGGCGACGAAATCGAACTGGGCGCGGCGCAGCGGCTGCTCGGCAACGCGGCGTCTAAGGTGTCAATGTCATCGACCAAGTCTTCGACTGGGCATCTGCTCGGCGCCGCCGGTGCGATCGAGGCGATCTTCTCCATTCTGGCGATCCGCGACAATATCGCGCCGCCGACCATCAATCTTGACTCCCCGTCGGTCGAAACCCCGATTGATCTCGTTCCCAAGACGGCGCGTTCACGGGAGATCAATATTGCCTTGTCGAACTCGTTCGGCTTTGGCGGGACCAATGCATCGGTCATCATGCGGCGCGTGACGAATTGATCGCTGCCGGAGGCGCGTTCCTCCGTTTCGCCGTATTCAACCCTGAATCCTGTCGCGCCAATGGCTCGCGTTCGCTGAGATTCCGTGAGCGTCGTTGCATCGCGATGTCAGGCCGATGTGTCGCGATGCAATGATGGCAATGATCGTTTAGATCGAATCAACGTGGGATGACGGCGTGTTTTCCAGATGCAGACACGTCGTGTCCCGAAATCCGCTTCGCACTTTTCGGCAATATGCTTTAATGCTGACGATGGGCATGAGGTCATGATCAAGCCGACGGGATACCATCTTGCATGAGTGAGAGATCACCCATTTCTCCGCGCAGTCCGCGCGCCGCACTGGAGCCGGAACAACTTCCGCCGCCGCCCAAGCGCTCCGGTCGTGCGCGCAATCCGTTTGTGGTGGTCGGCAACGCGATCATTACGATCCTGCTGCTGGCCATGATCGGCGGCGGCGGACTGTACATTTACGGCAAGCAGAAGATCGAGGCGTCCGGACCGCTCGAGCAGGACAAGGTGGTCA
>JAFKKL010000002.1 GCA_017305595.1 Hyphomicrobiales bacterium
GAGAGTGTCGCCCGCGCCCATCGGTTGCTGCGCGAAGCATTCGACGACCTCGCATGGAGTGCCGCAGCATGACGCGTGTTGCCGTCGAGCCTCGTGCGTTGCCGCCGGACAATCAGGCGATCTTCAATGCATTGCCGCATCCGATTTTTCTGGTCGCACCCGATGGCAAGATCGTCGACGCCAACAACGCGACGGAATCATTCTTCGATATCTCGACGCAGTTTCTCAAACGTCAGGCGTTGAAAGAACTGGTGCCGTTCGGAAGTCCGCTGCTTGCGCTGATCGATCAGGTGCGCGCATCTGGATTGCCGGTGAACGAATACAAGGTCGATCTCGGCACGCCGCGCATCGGCGGTGATCGGCAGGTCGATCTTCACGTCGCGCCGCTCGGCGAGTATCCCGGCCACATCGTGGTGATGTTGCAGGAGCGTAGCATCGCCGACAAGATGGACCGGCAACTCACGCATCGTAGCGCGGCGCGCTCGGTGATCGCGCTCGCGGCGATGCTGGCGCATGAGATCAAGAATCCTTTGTCCGGCATTCGCGGCGCAGCGCAACTGCTGGAGCAGGGTGCAACCTCGGATGACCGCGAACTGACGCAACTGATCTGCAACGAGGCCGATCGCATCGTCACATTGGTCGATCGCATGGAAGTGTTCGGCGACGAGCGTCCGGTGGCGCGCGGCGCGGTCAACATTCATTCGGTGCTCGATCACGTCAAGCGGCTGGCGCAGTCCGGCTTCGCGCGCGATGTCAAATTCATCGAGGATTACGATCCGTCGCTGCCGCCGGTACTCGCCAATCAGGATCAACTGATTCAGGTGTTTCTGAATCTCGTCAAGAATGCGGCTGAAGCCACGCGCGACCTTGGTAGCGATGCCGAGATTCAATTGACAACGGCGTTCCGTCCCGGTGTGCGCCTGTCGGTGCCGGGCAAGAAAACACGCGTGTCGTTGCCGCTGGAGTTCTGCGTCAAGGACAACGGCCCCGGCGTGCCGGACGATCTGATGCCGAACCTGTTCGATCCGTTCGTCACAACCAAGCTGACGGGAAGCGGACTCGGCCTCGCGCTGGTCGCCAAGATTGTCGGCGATCATGGCGGCATCGTCGAATGTGAATCGCAACCGCGCAAAACCACATTCCGCGTGCTGCTGCCGATGTTCAGCGTCTCCAAAACGTCCGGCGAAGTCTCCGATGGCGATGCATCCACGTCGCCACGAGACAACGCGCAGGCCATGCCATAGGAGCGACGATGCCCGCTGGGAACATATTGGTTGCTGACGACGACACCGCGATCCGCACGGTGCTCAATCAGGCCTTGTCGCGTGCCGGATTCGAGGTGCGCCTCACCAGCAACGCCGCGACGCTGTGGCGCTGGGTCAGTCAGGGCGAGGGCGATCTGGTGATCACCGACGTGGTGATGCCGGATGAGAACGCGTTCGACCTGCTGCCGCGCATCAAGAAGATTCGCCCGAACCTGCCGATCATCGTGATGAGCGCGCAGAACACCTTTATGACCGCGATCCGTGCATCGGAATGCGGCGCGTACGAATATCTGCCGAAGCCCTTCGACTTGAAAGAACTGATCGCGATTATCGGACGCGCGCTGGCGGAGCCGAAGCAGCGCGTATCCGCGAACGACGCGGAGTCCGAGTTCGATACGTTGCCGTTGATCGGCCGTTCCAATGCGATGCAGGAAATCTATCGCGTGCTGGCGCGATTGATGCAGACCGATCTGACGGTGATGATCTCGGGCGAATCCGGCACCGGCAAGGAATTGGTTGCGCGCGCGCTGCACGACTACGGCAAGCGGCGCAACGGTCCGTTCGTCGCCGTCAACATGGCGGCGATCCCGCGCGACCTCATCGAATCCGAACTGTTCGGCCACGAGCGCGGCGCTTTCACCGGCGCCAACAACCGCGCGTCCGGCCGCTTCGAGC